>LUJM01000112.1:20876-66477 GCA_001689415.1 Bacteroidales bacterium M2
CTTAACTTAGTGACATTGCGGCATGCCGCGACCCTGCGAGAGTACCACCTCCCGACCCTCAAAAGCCATTACCTAAACCTTAAACCGGGTCGCATCGCCAACAACCGGGCCTCTAAAAATTATACCCCAACCCCACCATTAAATGGTTTTCGCGATTTGATATCGCACTCTTATTGAGGTCGGTAAGGCCAAACGCACCGGTGACTTCTATCACCCAGTTACCTATATACATATTTGCACCCACTGTCCACGATAGATTGAAACGGCGTAGCCCGTGAAAATCGCTGTAGAGGTTGCGCTCAAACTCAAACTCCTGGCTATCTTCATCGCTGATGTCGACCTTGGCGCTCACTCCGAGATCGAATTGAGGACCTGTATAGATCGAAACACCACCGCCTTTGGGAAAAATATCGAAAAAGTAACCAAGGCGTACCGGTATGCGAAATCCGAATTTCTTTATACCCGGGTCCTCGATTTGCTTGCCATCGAAACCGTTGTTTACGATAGTAAAGTTGTAGTATCGGTATGTATTGTAATAAATCCCTGCGCCGGGTTCGATATATAATCCGCCAACAACAGGATAGTTGTATATTGCCCCGGCATACATGCCACTGCCGCCTTTGTACATCTTTATTGAATTGTCGCCAGCCTTCCAGTTGCCCGGAAATGTGCCGTCCCACCCGGCGCGGATACCCCAGTATGACTGGGCTGATACAGCGAGCGAAATCATTGCAAGGAATAGAGAAAATAGGATGCGTTTCATATTATTGATGTTTTCATAATAAACGAGATAGCCTTTCCTATTATTGCCCGGGGCATATAAAAAAACTCCCGAGACACTCGGCCTCGGGAGCTATATTAAGCTGAATAATACGTGTGATTATTCAGGACGTTTGGTCTTTTTGCCATAGCCGTAAACAGCTGCGCTACCAAGCTGCTCTTCGATGCGGAGAAGCTGGTTGTACTTAGCCATACGGTCTGAACGGCTTGCAGAACCGGTCTTGATCTGGCCCGAGTTGGTGGCAACTGCGAGGTCGGCGATAGTAGCGTCCTCGGTTTCACCTGAACGGTGCGAGATAACTGCGGTGTAACCATTGCGCTGTGCAAGTTCTACGGCGCGGAGAGTCTCGGTGAGTGAACCGATCTGGTTAACCTTAACGAGGATCGAGTTGGCGCAGCCTTCTTCGATACCGCGTTCGAGGTATTTAACGTTGGTTACGAAGAGGTCGTCACCTACGAGCTGGCAACGGTCGCCGATAAGGTCGGTAAGAATCTTCCAGCCTTCCCAGTCGTCTTCTGCCATACCGTCTTCGATTGAGTCGATAGGATAGTCGGTGATGAGTTTTTCCAGGTATTTAGCCTGCTCTTCGCGGGTAAGTTTCTTGCCGTTAGCTTCTTTGGGCTGGCCGTCTTTGAGCTTGGTGTAGTCGTAGATACCGTTCTGGTAGAATTCCGACGATGCGCAGTCGAGACCGATAGTTACGTCCTTGCCGGGTACGTAGCCTGCTTTTTCGATAGCTTTGATGATTACGTTGAGGGCGTCTTCTGTACCGTCGAGTGTGGGAGCGAAACCACCTTCGTCACCTACTGCGGTGCTGAGGCCGCGCTCGTGGAGCACTTTCTTGAGGTTGTGGAATACCTCGGTACCCATGCGGATGCCTTCGTGGAACGAAGTTGCACCGATAGGACGGATCATGAATTCCTGGAAGCAGATGGGGGCATCTGAGTGTGCACCACCGTTGATGATGTTCATCATCGGCACGGGGAGAACGTATGTGTTGCAACCGCCTACATATTTGTAGAGGGGAAGGTCGAGGTAGTTGGCTGCGGCCTTAGCTACTGCGAGTGATACGCCGAGGATAGCGTTTGCGCCGAGGTTGCTCTTGGTGTCGGTGCCGTCGAGTGCCAGCATGGTCTCGTCGATTGCAATCTGGTCAAGAGCGCTCATGCCTACGAGGGCTGCGGCGATAGGACCGTTGACGTTGGCAACTGCTTTGAGTACACCTTTGCCCATGTAACGGGTTTTGTCACCGTCGCGGAGCTCAAGAGCCTCATTTTCACCTGTAGATGCACCTGAGGGTACTGATGCACGACCAAAGGCACCGCTCTCGAGGAGCACGTCTACTTCTACTGTGGGGTTGCCGCGAGAGTCAAGTACCTCACGACCTGTGATTTTTGCGATTTTCATAATCTTGTTAACTTAATAGCTTGCTATTATTGATGTTAGTTTGTTGCTGTTCTTATGTGTTTTCTGACCGCAAATTTACGAATTTTTTCTCTAATCCAACTCATTGAAGACGATATTTTTACAAAAAATCAAGCACTCAGAACCTTAACACCTTTTTAAATGTTTGCAAAGTATAATTAAGTCCAAGATATGAAAAAAATTATACTGTATACCCGGAGCCTTGGCCACCATGTTTATGCCGTCTCGGCCCGTATTTTTATTTCCGTTGCTATACTTCTGGCATTGGGCACTTTGACTGCTTGTGACCATAGCGAACTTTGGGATGATTTGCCTTATCAGATCACTAAGTTTATCAATCAATATTACCCCAATAGCGAGCTGCAGTCGGTAAGCCACAGCGGCAACAGGTACCATGTGCGAATCGACGACGGGCCAGGCATGACTTTCGACGAAGATGAGCAATGGCTGGCTGTCGACGGATATGGAATGCCCCTGCCGCAGGTACTGCTTTTCGACCAGTTGCCGCCGGCGGTCTACAATTATCTGCAGGAAACCGAACAGCTCAACAGTGTCTTTAGCATCTCGCGCGACAAGGGCAAATATACTATAGCCTTGCTGAATAGTAATTTATACTATGATACCGCCACCGGCATGCTTACCGGCAACTCATAGTATATCAACTTTAGTCGTCGATTATCTTGCGGATGTCGGCCGGTGTGATTCGACCCACTATCAGGATTGCGTTGAATTCATCGGATTTGTGGTTGAGAATCAGGTATTCGTTTACTCCGTTTGCCCCGTTCTTGGTGTATATCAGGGTTTTCTCCTTGTTTTCGTTGACTCTCAATAGTTCTTCGTAGCCTTTGTTGCGCATGGCTGCGGTGGCATCGCTCTTTAGCTTCTCTATCATTGATTTCTTTTTCGTAGTGAGGATGTAGAGATTGTCGAGTTTGCCCGCTACACCTTTTATTTCGATAAGGTCGTTGTCGATATCGGGCATCATGCGCAGCAGTGATTTCGATATATAAACCGATGTCACTCCGTCGGTGTCGTCGTAGCGGTTGAAAAAGTCCTTCAATTGTGCCGATGCACCAAGCATGGTTATAGTGAGCAGGAGCGCGAAGATATATATGCGTTTCATTGTCTTAGATGTCGTTGATTTGTTTGAGGTGGGTGTTGAGTTGGTAGTTGATTCTCTCAGTAGTCTGGTCTACGGTTTCTATGCCTTCGATGCTCTTGTCCAACGCGTTGGCAAAGATCATAAGTGCCTTTTCGGTCTGGGCATAAGCTTCTTCGGGCGAGATAGTGCTTTCGGGAGTGACAGGCTGGCGCATGAACCATGTTCCGACAGCTAATGCTATGGCAAGGCTTGCTGCAATGCCTGTGATTGCCCCGAAGGTAAAGCGCTTGCGACGCTTTTCGCGAGCATCCCATTTGTCGATTTCACAGCTGAGCCTGCTGCCGAGGTCGGCAGGTACATCTATGTCGCTGTCATCGCTGAGGCTGCGCAAGATGTCGCGGTCGGCAATCAGTTCGTCGGCCACATCTTCTCCGGCAAAGTATTCGCGCAGCTGCTTCTCCTCGGCATCATTTGTGGTGCCGTCGTAGTAGCGTTCGAGCAATTGCTTGATATGGCTTGTTTTATTCTCGTTCATGGTTCAAAAGTTGGCTGTACTGTTCTCTGATTTTTTTGCGGGCACGGCTGAGCAGGGTTCGGATATTGCCTTGCGACAAGCCTGTGTTCTCGCTGATTTCTTCGAAGGATAGGTCGGAAACATCTCGCATCATCATTACCTGGCGTTGTTGGTCAGGCAGGTGCTTAATAAGCCCTATCACATGCTCTGATGCATCGCGAATCTCCACTTCGCGGGCTATGTCGGACCGGTCGGGAATTGTATAATCCTCAGGCGGGCTGTCGGCGTAGTCGAGGCTGCTGCGACGCCGGGTGTCAAGGTAGATGTGCTTGAGAGCCGTCAGGCTAAATGCTTCGGCATTCTCGATGTCTGTTAGCTCGTTGCGTCGTTTCCAAAGCCTCATGTACGTTTCCTGCACTAAGTCCTCGGCATCTTGCTGCCCACCGGTCAGGCGGTAGGCGAGACGGTAGAGCCGCCGGTGCGCCGGCAGGAATAGAGCCTTGAATTCATCAGTCGTCATTGTGCTTGGATGTGTGACTTTCTACGAGGTCGTCGAGGTCGCTCAGCTTGAATTTACCTTTTACGTAGATAAGTGCGCACTCTTTTTTGCTAATGGCTGAGATGAGAAGGCGGTTTATGGTCTCCTTCTTGATTTTTGCGTAAATTCTCACCTTGTCGCCGTCGCTGTTGACACGTACCAATTCTTCGTAGCCTTCTTGCGTAAGTTCGCTCAGGCGGCTGTGGAGACGTGCCTGTGTGGCTTCGTCGCACTCTTCGATAGAGAGCACCTTGACCGATTTTGTTTTCTTGGCGACATTCAAACCACCGTCATTGCCAATAAACAGCTTTCCGACCCATGTCAGAAATGGGTTGATGTATACTGTTGTCGCCCCGGGTACGGCGGAGAACTCGGTATAAATATCCTCTATTTTGGGATTAGAGGCTTTCGCTGACGGCATGGCGACTCCGACCGCCATACAGATAATCAAAAGTAGTATAAGTCTTCTCATTGTTGAGTTTCGTTTACAGGGTTTAATGAAGCGCTTTCAAATAAGAAGACGTGTGTTGTCAAAATAATGTTACACTACAGATTCATTTTTTTAGAATCCATTGTCCTTTCCCGTCTGTAGCCTTGCCGTAGGCTATTGCCCGGCGCGGGCATGAATGGTAACAACGCAGGCACAGGGCGCAGTTTTTGCCCCATACAGGCTTGCCGTCGGCGCCGGGTGTTATATTGGCCATGGGGCAGCTGCGGCTGCACAGTCCGCAGGCCGTGCACCCAGCAGTGGTATGAAATGGCTTCGGCGACATGGCAAAGGCTTTAAACCATGGGTAGATAACGGCTGATTTGACCCAAGGGTACGAGCCGCGTATGGGCATATCGTCGCCACCTTCGCTTATTGCCTTGGCAATGAGTGCAATGCGCTCCGACGATGCCGCAACCTTGTCGCGGGCTACCTCGCGGCTGTCTACATCAAATCCTTTCATCAGCGTATAGGTGTTGGGCATTATTACCGCGTATGCACCCTTGGCTGCGAGTCCGCGCTTGCTCATAAGTTTACGCCACTGGCGGTCGGTATAGCCCATGTCGTCGCCACAGGTGGTGAGCATATAGTGGCAGGCCGATTGAACATTTGCACCGAAGCGGGCTTTTGCTATAAAGTTTGCAACAACCGGCGGCATTCCCCACGAATAGGTAGGAAACGCCCATATAATGCGTTCGCCTGTTACTTCGAACTCTATAGCGGCAGGGTCGAGCAGTTCGCCCGGGCTGAGTTCGTGAAGGCTCTCGCCAAGCAGTAGGGCAAGCTCTGCTGCGCAATGGCGGGTGTTGCCGGTACCGCTAAAGTATACTATCATTTGCGTTTACCGTGTTTTGGAGCTGTCGGTTGATTGGTTACAGCCTTGATTGTTACCTGTGTAGCTCCGAATCCATATTCACGGAATGATGCGTCTTGCACATCGTGGCCTTTGAAGCGGTGCGTCAGCTCTTTCATGAGAGCCTGGCGCAGTACGCCCTCTCCTTTACCGTGGATAAAGACAATCCTTGTACCGGGACGGCGAAGGTTGGCATTCATTACCTCGGTGAATCTGTCTATCTGGAAGTTAAGTATATCTGCAGGCGACAGTCCTTCGGTGGTCTCAAACATTGCCGAGGCATGCAGGTCTACCTCTATAATATCCCCCTTCTGCTTGGCCGAATTATGATTGGCGGCTTTGTGTTCGGCAGCTGCCTGGCGGCGTATGTCGCGCTCTTTGCGGGCCATACCCTCGGCGATAGCTGTGGCATCGTATAGGGGCTGTGATGCGGCTCGGTCGTTCGTTGCCACATCGTAGGCTATCACGGCTGTATCAAAATAAGGGTTGGACCTGAAGCAATGCAAACGGGCAAATTTGGTGGTGTCGATTTTGAGTTCAACGCGTCCGGGGGCTTTGCTATCGTAGGCTCGGTCTCGTTTGAATGCGATATATTGAACCTCGACTCTATCGAAGCGCCCAAGGTCGGCGGCTGTCAGTTCGAAGAGAAACTCCTGGATATTAGGCTCTACAATGCCGTCGAAACGATGTGTCCACGTACTGTCGTCGGTCGAGCGGCTCGCAATGCTGATATACACATAATAATTGGAGTCATTGACAAGATAGGCATCGAATGTTGTTTGCGACAGTGCCTTGATATTCTCGGGCTCGAAACCAAGCACGAGGTTGAGCACATCGCCACCTTTGGTTTCTACGACCGGAAGCTTGGTCGGGGCCGGTGCCTCGGTTTTGGGCGCGGGTGTTTTGGGCACGGGCACATTCTCAAACGCCGCTGCGTGGCTGATTACCACGCATTCGCGTACAAGTACGGGGGTTTCGAAACCCTCATCGTCAACATATGCCATATCGCCGTCGATTCTCACCACTCGTCCACCTCCGACAGCATTGAGGTAGCGCACTGTATCTCCTATTTTCATCGTTTCTCTATTTTTTGCAAAATTAGTCAAAAACTGCCATAGTTACAAAAACCCCGATTCTTCACGAGTCGGGGTCTTCTAAAAAATATGAAGTCAGTCTTTTGAACTTAGCTAATCATAATAATTGTCTAACCATTCCAGCTAAGTTGTGCTATGTCTTATTACTGATTATATGACTGCGGGGACGTGCGAAGGTTTAATTGTTAAAAAAGCATTTAACCTTGTTTAACATTTGCCTATCAGTCCGTCCGTCACCTGCAGCTTGCCTGCTTTGACAAGGCTGCGGATATGCCGGGCGGCTTCGTCTGCAAACCGTGGCATCATGCGGTCGATTTCCGACAGTGCAAATCGCTTGTCGGGCATAGTGTCAATAACTTCGAATAGCCAGTCTTCGAAGGCTTTGGCATCGAAAACCGCCGTGGTGCGACGGCTGCGGCATACATCACATTTGCCACAGGCATAACCTGCAGGTACTTCCTCTCCGAAGTAGCGCAACATCGTTGCCACACGGCAGTGGTCGTCATCATAGGCAAATGATTTCATGGCGGCAACGCGCTCTTCCATTTTCTCGCGGCGATGTTCGTAGATTTCGCGGCTGAATGTCAGTCGCTCGGATTCGCAGCGGTTGCTTGTAAAATAAATATATGGCGTGGATGTTCGCGGTATATAATATATTATGTGTTCGCGTCTCAGCGCCACCAGCAGTTTGTACACATCATCGGGCTTGCAGCCAAGGGCGTATGCTATGCGGACCTCGTCGATGAATACATAGTCGGCAAACAAGCCCGGATAGTTGCGGAGGATAAAATGAACCAGTTCTTCCTCGTGTTCGCTGAATTCCACACTGTATAATTCGTCGCGCTGGAGGCGTATCATCACTCTCGAGCGGGTCTCGAGTTCCTCGATAAAGGTAAAATACCCGGCGCGTTCGAGAAATCCTATAGCGCTCATCACCTGTCGTGGCTGCATCCGGTAGCGTACGCACATCACTTCCGGGTTGAATTCAAACAATGCTCCAAAGCCCTCGCCCATAGGAAGCGACAGGAACCTGCATATCTCGTCGTAGGTATGGCGGATGAATTCCTTGCTGGGGAAGGCCTCGGCAATACGGCGAGAAAGTGCGGCTTTGTCCCGGCTGTCGGCAAGGAGCACGGCTACTGCTGCCTTGCCATCTCGACCCGCACGGCCTGCTTCCTGATAATATTCTTCGAGTGTCGACGGCAGGTCGTGGTGGATTACAAGGCGCACATCGGGCTTGTCGATACCCATGCCGAAAGCGGTCGTGGCAACCATGATTCGGGTCGAGCCGCTTTGCCATGAATCCTGCCGCTCGGCCTTGGTGTCTATGTCGAGTCCTGCATGGTAGGCTGCGGCGGAAATTCCCGATTTAACAAGTGCATCGGCAATCTCAACCGTACGTTTGCGCGAGCGCACGTAGATTATGCCCGAACCTTTGACTGATTCGAGAATCTGGAGCAACTTCACAAACTTGCGGTCGGTATGGCGTACAAGGAAGCTGATATTGTCGCGGGTAAAACTTAGTGTATACACCATGTGCTGCCTCATACCGAGCTGTTGCGCTATGTCGGCAACGACCTCGGGCGTGGCCGAGGCGGTGAGGGCGAGCACCGGTATTTTCGGGTTGAGTTCTCGCAGCCTCTGTATGCGCAGGTACGAGGGGCGGAAGTCGTAGCCCCACTGCGATATGCAATGGGCTTCGTCTACTACGATAAGGCTCGTTTCCCACCTGCCGAGCTGGCTCAGAAAGGAATCTCGTTCGAGACGTTCGGGGGCGACATACAGCAGCTTTACCTTGCCTTGGCGGCATCGCTCGTAGGCATACTCGGCCTGATGCTTGGTCATGCCCATATAAAGGCACGCCGCTGGCACGCGCCGACGTTTGAGATTGTCGACCTGGTCTTTCATCAACGACACGAGCGGCGTTACAACCACCGTAAGACCGGGCAGCATAAGCGCCGGAACCTGGAATGTGATTGATTTGCCGCCGCCGGTGGGCAGCAGGCCTATAGTGTCATTTCCTTTTAGTACGGAATCAATTATCTCGGCTTGCTTGGGGCGAAAACTGTCATAGCCCCAATACCGTTTCAGTGTTTCGAGTGCCGTGTCACCACCATAGACCTCGGGTACATATTCTTCCGGCTCGCTGAAGTCGTAGTAGCCGTAGGGTATATCATTCATATCCCTCGCTCAGTCGTATCTGTTTGACTAAGAGCTGCAGTGGCGACGAGGCATTCTGATGGTTGTTTTCCTCGATTGTATAGCAGATGTTGAATGGTGCCCCGGCGTGGATATGCTCGAAATACGAGGCCATGTTGAAGGCGATACCGTTGATTACTCGGCCCGAAGTGTCGTCTACGAGCTCGAGTTTGATGTGCTCGAGGTTGCGACCTACCAGTTTGCTGGTGCCGAAATCCTTGACTCGCCGGGTGCAGAATGTAGGCTTGCGGTTACCGGGGCCGAAGGGGTTGAACAGACGCAAAATCGATACAAACTCGGGGGTTATGTCGGCAAACGAGAGAAATGCGTCGATATCGATCTGGGGCATCATCTGCTCGGGCAGTATATTGGCTGACACATACTCCTCGAAGCGACGCGTGAATTCAGGTATGTTTTCTTCTCTAAGCGACAGGCCTACGGCATAGGTGTGGCCGCCGAAATTCTCCAACAGGTCGCGTGTCGATTCTACGGCTTTGTAGATGTCGAAGCCCTGTACCGAGCGCGACGAGCCTGTTGCGAGCCCGTTCGAGAGCGTAAGCACCACCGAGGGCTTGTAGTAAAGCTCGGTTAGGCGCGAGGCTACAATACCGATGATGCCCTTGTGCCAGTCTTTGTTGTAGATTACAATGGTCTTTTTGGGCGAGTGCATTTCGCCTCGCTTGTCAAGAATGGCGTTAGCTTCTTCGGTAATGCGTTTGTCGAGTTCTTTGCGGTCTTTGTTGTATTGGTCAATCTCAAGGCTGCGGCGGGCTGCCTCTTTCGAATCGCGGGCAACGAGCAATTCTACGGCCTCGCGGCCGCTCTGCATACGTCCCGACGCATTGATTCGCGGCCCGATTTTGAATACCACATCGTTGATTGTAATTTCCTTGCCGCCGAGTCCGCAGGTGCGTATGATTGCCCTCAGACCCATATTAGGGTTGCTGTTGAGGCGTTTGAGGCCCATGTAGGCAAGCACCCTGTTCTCGTCGATCATGGGCACGATGTCAGCAGCGATACTTACTGCCACAAGGTCGAGCATACACTCGAGTTCGGCTGTGGCGATACCGTTGCTGATCGAGAAGGCCTGCATGAATTTATATCCAACGCCACAACCCGACAGATGCGGGCAGGGGTAGGTCGACCCTTCGAGTTTGGGGTTGAGTATCGCGGTTGCCGGGGGCAGCTCGTCGTCGGGCATATGGTGGTCGCAGATGATGAAGTCGATTCCGCGCTCCTTGGCATACTTTATCTCGTCGATAGCCTTTATGCCGCAGTCGAGGATTATTACAAGCGACACTCCTTGTTCGGCGAGCATGTCGATACTCTGTAGCGATATGCCGTAGCCGTCGTCGTAGCGGGTGGGGATATAGAAGTCGAGTTCGGAGTAGAAATTCTGCAGATATCGGTACACGAGCGCTACCGCGGTTGTGCCGTCAACGTCGTAGTCGCCGTAGATCATTATTTTTTCTTTCGACCCCATGGCGCGGTTTAATCGCTCTACAGCGATATCCATTTGCGGCATCAGGAAGGGGTCGTGAAGGTCGCGAAGCGACGGGTGGAAAAATTTTTCGGCTGCGTCAATGGTGGTGATACCTCTCTGTACCAATAAGTCAGCCACCGGGGCACAATTAGCGAAACGCCGTGCAAGCTCTGCTCCAAGGCGTTGTTCTTCGCTTGATAATGTGGGGTAATTCCATTTACGTGTCATCCGATAGCCTCCTAACTCTTTAGATGACAAAGTTACAAAAAAATTCCTGCTTAGTCAATTAATCGTAAGCACAACCCCGGAAATTTAGCAAACTTTTGCAAAATACCCCGCGACTTTACGCAAGGTGCATCAGGTCGCGGTAGATGTCAAGAGCCGCCCCAATCTGCCCGGGCGTGGCTGTCATGTTGATTTGCGGCTGGCCGATATCCGACAGCAGTGTGAAGTTTATTTCGTCGGGGCTGCTGTTCTTTTTGTCCTGGCGCATGTCTTCGATCAATGCTTCATAGTCGTCGCATGTCACATTGTACGAGCCATAATGCTCCCTGATGTAATCTGCAAAAACATGTAGCCGTTCCGACGGAAATCCAAGCGTCATGTGCGATAGCACCAACTCTGTTACCAGTCCTCGGGCAACGGCATATCCATGTGGCATTGGTTTGCCCTTTCGAAGTGAATATGCTTCGAATGCATGCCCTACGGTGTGCCCGAGATTAAGGGCTTTGCGTATGCCGCCCTCGTTGAGGTCTTGCTCTACGATGTGCGATTTTACCATTACGCTTTCTTCAAGCAAACCAAGGAGTTTCGACGAGTCTGCCGATATTTCCTCGGGAGTGGTTGCAAGCAGGCGGCCAAGGGTCTCGCGGCTTTGCAATAGGCCGTGTTTGAGCATTTCGGCATAGCCCGACAATAATTCTTTTTCCGGAAGTGTGTCGAAATAAATCGTTGAGATTATGGCTGCCAACGGCTCGCTGAATGTGCCGATCTGGTTTTTGAGGCCGTTGAAATTAATGCCGGTCTTACCCCCCACTGATGCGTCGACTGCCGCAAGCAGGGTCGTGGGGATATTGATACAGCGCATGCCTCGTTTGAAGGTCGCTGCTGCAAATCCGCCTATATCGCAGACCATGCCGCCACCGAGGTTTATCAGTAGGTCTTTGCGGGTAGCCTCGAGGTCGGATAGCCGTTGCCATATTTCAGTAAGTGCCCCGAGATTTTTGTTGCTGTCTCCGGCTTTGATACATATTACATCTGCCGATGACGCGCTCTTGGAGCTGCTTGTAAGCCGTGGCAATACGAGTTTGCCCGTATTGCTGTCTACTACGATTATTACTCGCGGATCGCCGGCTTGCGCAACAAGGCCGTCGGTTATTTCTCCTACGAGATTGCTAAAGATTAGTTTCTGTTTCATAGTGTTTGAAACAGTGTGGCCAGAATAAGTGCGCAGTCGTGCATCGAATCTACCTCGATATCGGCTCCTGCCGCAAGTAGCGAACCTTCGGGTAGTGGGCCGGTGCGTACTCCGATTGTAAATGCTCCTGAGCGCGACGACGATTCTACTCCTAATGGGGCGTTGTCTATTCCGATTGACTGCCACGCCTCTGCTCCGGCCTTGCTCATGCCTATGAGGTAAGGCTCCGGGTCGGGTTTGCCGCGTTTGACATCAAAGGCTGTAACACGCCGGTTGTCCGGAAAAGCACCATGAAATTCCCGGTCGAGACGGTCGAGGTTCGAACGCTGTCCCGAGCCGGTAACCAGTACGCATTTAGCCCCGGCTTCAAGTACTGTCCGGGTTGCCTGCAGTGCTCCGGGGATGAGCGAAGGCTCGCCGAAGGCTTTGAAAATCACACATTTTCGGGCATACATCTGTTCGATTTCGGCATCAGTTGCCGGACGACCGAACTGTCGGCGGATGAGTGTGTCGATTGTCGATGCTCCTGTACGCCCTTCGTAGGCATAGAATTCTTCTGCATTGGCGGCGATACCGCTTTCGTCGCATACCTGTTTCCATGCGCGGCTATGACCGGGCATGGAGTCGAAAAGTATGCCGTCCATATCGAACATCGCTACCAACGGATGCTCGAGCCGACGACCGGTACGTTTACTATAGTTTAAGAGTGCAGTCTCAATCTTGTTTGTCATCTTTCTTAATGTATGCTTCTGTGTTTTCCTTGTTGTCCGACGGCGCTTCGGGTGTCGGGCTGTCAGGGGGTGTTGCAGTATTTGCCGGTATAAGGCCTTCACGCTGAAGTGCCAGCGAGTCGGCATGACTTAGTTCGTGTTCCGGGCCTTCGAGGTCTTCGATTTTTATAGTGTTTTTTATGTCGAGGCGGGCAAATCGCGAATTCTGTACACCTCGGCGGAATACGCCCTCGATTTGTTTTATCAGGTTCACGCGGGCTGTGTCTACGATGTTGACGCTTTCTACGGCCATGCCTTCTTTAAACTTCGCTCCGCCGAATCTTACTTTGAAATCATCAGGATTGCCCTTGATATTGATACCGAATTTGAACGGTAGGGGCGACTTCAATACCGATATATGGTAATTGAAGTTCAGCGCAAGGTCGTTTGTGCCTACAATACCGAGTCGGTAGCGGTCGATGTCGAACGAGAATGGGAATGTCTGCATCTTGTTGTCGCGGACCAGGAATTCTACGCTCGCATGCTTGATCTTGTTGTCGGCGCGGTCGCGGAAGCGCAGCCATTTGCCGAGGGTGCGGTAGGTTTCGGGATTGATAAAGGCCAGCGAGTCGCCGCTGAGTTTGATTGCTGCGTCGAGGGTTGGCAGTACCATGTTCATGGTGCTGTCGATATCAACTGTTGCGGCGATGTCGGCATTGATTATGCCGCTGAAATCGCGCATCAGGGGCATGATAGAGTCTACGGCCGGTACGAGTTTGAGGAAGCGCTCGATCTTGAATTTGTTGAGCTGCATGCCGAAACCGAATTTCATATCCCGGGCTTTGGGGGCTGAGTAGAGGGCCGATATCGACACACTGCCCGCATCTGATGTGGCTGCGAGGTCGTGCAGGTTCACGCCGCCGCCAAACACAAGTATCTGGCCATGGAGATTGCGTAGGAGCAGGTCGGAGTAGACAACGTTTTTCGAGGCAATCTTTATGCGGCCGTCAATGTTGGTGGGTACCAGTAGCGGGCCTACGCTGTCGGCATCTTCGCTTACAAGGGCGTCAAGCTGGCGTTCGAGCTCGTCTTCACTACCACTGATGTCTACAGTCTTGGCTTCGCCTTTACGAAGTCGTTCCGCATAAGCAGCACCTGCAAAAGCCGCTGCCGACAGTTGGTTCACATCGATTGTGTCGCTGTTTATTTCGAGATTGATTTTTAGTGAGTTTCCGGCTTTCTTTGAGGTGAGTGCCCGTCGTATGTTGGATATAAGGCCGTTGAGGGCAAGGTCGCTGCGTCCGGCGCGGTATTTTACACCACGGAGTTCGACCGAGTCGCTGCTGAACGCCAAATCGAGCTGGCGTATCCTGTTGCGCAATGGGAACAAGGGTGTAAACAGGCGTGCGCTGCGGGTGCTGAGATTGCCTTCTACCTGCCAGTTATACATGAATTTGCGCATTCCTTTTGTCAAATCCCATTCTATCACTTCGTAATCATCTTCATTTACTCCGCTGCGTACTCGGCGCTGGCGTTTTGTGCCGGGTTTGTGGCGGCGTTTTTCGATTGCAAGGCGATATACTGAGTCGGGCGACAATTCGGGATGTTGCTGCTGTATGCTGTCGGAGATATGCTTGATTTCCTTATATCTCTCTACCACTTCGGGACGGCGGTACATCGATGCGTCAAGGTGTGCGTTGGAAATCATGAATCGTGTGTCGGTGGTACCGGCGGCAAGGCGTCCGATATCGAGCTTGGCGCTTAGCAGGGGTAGGCGTTTGTTGCCATGGAATCGTTTTACACCTACATGACCGGCAAGATTGCGAAGGCGTACACCTGCGCTGTCGGTAACTGATTCGATATTGAGACGTCCTAACTTAAGGCGGCCGCCAATGGGTACTATCAAGGTTGTGTCGTGTTGATTACCATTGTTTTCAACGCCTGCTCCAAGCTCAAGGCCGCCGACCGTGATGCTGACGCCGTCGATAAGGATGTTCGCTGTGTCGGCCGAGATTCCGGCTGCAAGGGTCGGGTTGGTTTCGCCGGTGCTGTCTTTGATTTGGGTACGCGAACCAAATCGTACCGACAGTTCGTTGATTTCGGTCATTACCGAGGTGTCGTTGGAGAGATAGTACAGTTTGTTGCCCGAGAGATTGCCGCGAACGTCAAGGGCGTGGAATTTTTCTTGCGATAGCATCGACATGCGTCCGCGGGCATTGAGCTGCATTTTCAGGCGACCGTCGATAAATCCTCGTGCCATATTTGCAACAATCGGCGGCAGGCGGCGGAGCTGCATGTCGCCTTTGATTTCTGCTTCGAAGGCCGGGTCGGCGGCAAGTTGCCATGCGCGGCCCTTGATGTGCAGTGCTGTTGCCGGTCCTGAGGCTGTGAATCTGTTCACAACAATTACTGTGCTGTCAAGGCAGTTGCCTTTTGTGGATAAGTCGATATCGAATCCGAGTTTCCGAAGGTCGGCTTTTCCATATCGCATACTGCAGTCGGGCATGTTGATATTCATGTCCATATAGGGTATGCTGTCGGTGGCCGGAGAGTAGGGCTTGGTCAGTTTTGCTGTCAGGCCGATGCGACCGTCGGTGGCAAACATACGCGGTACGAGCCCATAGCTGCGGCGGATGCTGTCGGGTAGCACTGTCAGCGCGTCCTCGATTGCTATGGGTTCGATTTCGAGTCTGCCGCTGTTGACTGTAAGGGTACTGTCGTATTTCAATTCGGTACTGAGGTGTGCGGTCGCAAATGCTCCTTTTATGGTAAATTCTTCAAGAGCCAACATTTCGGGCTGTAAGGGTGCCCAGCGAACACGACCGTCGAGGCCGAAATGAATGTCTTGGGCCTGAAGGAATTGCTGAGGATACGGCCCAAACAGATGTCCGTCGATACGGAGTGTATAGAGTGGGGTAGCACTGCCGTCGAGAACGATGTCGTGGAGTAGCATCACTGTGGCATCGGTTGAATCGGCGGCATTGAAATAGCGGATTTCGCGTGGTTCGACCATTGCGAATCGCGATATCGAGAATGGTGGGATGGGGGCTGAACTACTGCTCTCTACGGTGTCTTCTGCCGTCTGGTAGATGTCGAAGTTTCCTCGTCCATGGCGGTCGAGCACGATGTTGACTCCGGGTCGAATCAACTCTACGTCGCGTACTCCGATTTCGCCGCGCTTTATAAGTGCGCCGAGGTCGAGTGCGCCCGAAAAGCGGTCGAGGGTCAGGAGGGTGTCGGCATATACAGGCAGGGCCGTGCGTTCTTCCGGCGACAGGTTGGTGAAGGCATGCGATAATACCGTGAGGCTGTCGACTTCGATATTTAATACCGGAAATGCCGGGCGGAACGATAGCTCTACCTTGCCTACCTCTACGTCGGCATCGAGGGTGCGGTTGGCAAGGCGCTCTACAATCGGTGTCAGATGCTCGGGTTTAAGCAGTCGCACGCTGCATATCAATATAGCCGAAACTGCAAGCAAAAGCGCCATGACCGTCCATAGCACTATAAAAAATATGTTTACAATAATTCGTTTCATGTCCGTGTGGTATCGGCAATCGAGGTTATATGCAGGCAGGCTTGTTTTCTCTCGTGTTTTACATAGCATCTGCCCTCGTGGCGTAGATCGTTTACTATTTCGGCAAGGAGGTTTTTGAGGTCCTCAAATGTTCGTCGTGTTCCCGAGGCATCGTCACAGATAAATTTGCTATGGCTGATGTCGAAGGTCGTGGCATATTGGTGCGCACTCTCGGTCGATGCGTTGCGGTTTACACGCCTAAGCTTGCGTACCGTCTGCGGGGTGCGGAATACACTTGTCACTTTCAACCGGTACTCGCCCCCGCCTCGGGCATCGAGCGAATCTCTGAATCGCCGTCCGATTTCGTAGAGCAAGTCGGCGGCATGTTGGGTGAGATATGGATATGAATGAGTCAGCGAGTCGATAAATATATTGCTGTCGGAGCTAAGTTTCACTATACCCTTGCTCTGCTCCCACAACGACGGTATATCTATTACCGGTTCAATGCCTCCGGCCCTTGCTGCACGCAGATGTAGATAGTTGCTATCGTTGAAAACCCTGCCGAGCGTGCCGCCGATGCCGCGTATACGAAGCCGTGTGCATCCGCCGTCGGGTGGCGTGTCGCCGGGGCGGTCGTATGGGTTGGGAGCGTTGTCGGCAAGGAGTGCGGTCAACTCAGACGACACTCTTCCCTCTCCTCCGCACGCCGCAAGAAATAAACTTAGTATAATGAAAAATAATATATTACGCATGAAAAATTGTGATAATGAATATCGAGCTTAATCGAGTTTAATCGAGCTTAATCAAGCTTAATCGAGATCAACCCCGATTAATCTGCCTTAATTGGTCGAAGTCCGTTACAGCGTGGGTAGTCGCTACAGCCCCAAAACTCCCGTCCTTGCATCTGCCCCTTCTTTTGCATCCTCTTAAACATCGGCTTACCGCATTTGGGGCATGCGGGGGTGCCCCCTGCCAAGGCTTGGTTCTTCCGGGTTTCAAGCCGCTCGGCAGTCATGTTCTCGGTGAACCCACCTGTCTCACGGAAGCTGTCAAGTTGGCTTCCGATTTGAGACTGCAGCATTCTGTTTTCTCTGAGGCACAACACGAGTAGGGCATTGGCGACTATTTCGGGATTGTCATTTTCTAACCACGATGCAAATTTGGCTTTCTGCGCAAGTATATGACGGGCGGCATCATGAAGATAGCTGTTGGAATATTGCGGGGTGTCGAGCCGCATTTGCCAGATTGATTCGCGGTCTGGGTTGCCAATCGCCCATATATCAGCCTTTTTACGAAGAAGAAAATTGAAGATGTCGCCTTGAAGTTCGTCGAAACTTGCCCTTGCAACATCAAGTAGCCGTATTTCTGTTTCAATTGATGTTGAGTGTCGGGCCGAGCCTTCGGCGATATTTGCCACTCCGCATCTTGCGGCCATTACCATTTGGTCGTAGAGGCGGCGACCGGGATCAATGCGGTAATCGACAAACCGGTCACAAAAATCTTGTATCGCAAGTTGAAGCACATTGGCTAAAATCCACGAATTTAGCCAATGATATGATTGAGAAAACTGTATATTGACACCCATGATTTATATCGTAGCGAGGGTTCACACCGCCGGGAGTGAGGTGCCGTTGAGCTTGCGGTAGAGGTCGAGCGCGTAGACATCAGTCATTGCCGACACATGGTCGAGCACCGCCTGAAGCTTGCCGTAGAGCGTGGGAGCCGTCACATCGTATTGCTCGGGGAACTTGGCGAGAAGCAGACGCGAGTAATTCAACTCAGGATGCGTTACCGCCTCGACAAGTCGCTCGAGAAGGAATGTGATGATGCGGTTACCGGCAAGTTCGATATCAACAACCTCGGACGAACGATATATCTTCGTCCACGACAGTTCGTTGCAACGGGCGTATCCCTGACGCTCGAGGTCGCGTATGCCGTTTAGGAGTGAACCCTCGAAGCGGCCTTCGAGTATGGCATCCTCGTTGTCGATAAAGGTCCGGGCGCATTGCTCTACCAACGCGCCGACTACACACGACCTCAGGTAGGCAATCTTTTCATTGGGGTCGGACACATACTCCATGCCGCGACGTATATGCTCTTTGCGATCGTTGTCGAAAAATCCCAAGAATGCATCGATTACTTCGGTGGTGGGTATGATTTTGAGCTTGTGGGCGTCTTCGATATCCATTACCTCGTAGCAGATATCGTCGGCTGCCTCTACGATGTATACAAGCGGATGCCTGGCAAAGCGTAAAGGTTTGCCATCGGCTGAGAGGCGCAAAATACCCAACTCCTCGGCGACGCGGGCATAGTCTTCGCGCTCGCTCGCAAAGAAGCCGAATTTTCCCTTCGTCGACAGTATCGATTCGTAGGGATACTTCACTATCGATGCAAGGGTCGAGTAGGTCATGGCGAAGCCACCTTTGCGGCGGCCTTTGAACTGGTGTGTGAGTACTCTCAATGCGTTTGCATTGCCCTCGAAGTGTGTCAGATCGGCCCATTCGCTATCCGTAAGCTGTGCCCTGAGGTCGCGCCCTGCGCCCTCGCTGAAGAAGGTGCCGATCGCACGCTCTCCGCTATGCCCGAACGGCGGATTGCCGAGGTCGTGGGCAAGGCAGGCCGCGGCTACGATATCGCCGAGGTGGTCGAAATGCTCGGTTGCTTCTCCCATACTGCGGTATTTGTCGCGCAAGGCTACGGTGATATTGTCGGCCATCGACTTACCCACGCATGCTACTTCCATGCTGTGGGTGAGTCGGTTGTGTACGAAAATACTGCCGGGGAGGGGGAATACCTGCGTCTTGTTTTGTAATCGCCGGAAAGGCGATGAAAAAACAAGACGGTCGTAATCGCGCCGGAAATCGGTGCGAGTGGCATTCTTTTTAGGGTCGTGGTAGTCTTCGAGGCCGAATCGTTTGTCGTTGACCAGGAGTTCCCACTTCATCTTTGTGTTCATCCCCACTTGGCGCTGTTGCCGATATAGTTGAAGGGGGTGATAGCGTTGAGCTCGGCTCTTACTTCCTCGGTGATACCTTCGAGGCCGGCGATAAAGTCTTTAATCGCTTTCTCGTCAATGTGGGTATTGGTACGTGTAAGGGCTTTGAGAGTCTCGTAGGGTTTGGGATAACCTTCGCGGCGAAGGATTGTCTGGATAGCCTCGGCTACAACGGCCCAGTTATCGTCGAGATCGGCCTTGATTGCTTCGGGGCTGACAATGAGCTTGCCAAGACCCTTGAGGGTCGATTCAAGGGCAATCAGTGTGTGCGCGAACGGAACGCCCAGGTTGCGGATTACGGTCGAATCGGTAAGGTCGCGCTGCAGACGAGAGATAGGTAGCTTGGCCGAAAGGTGGCGGAAGATTGCGTTTGCAATGCCGAGGTTGCCTTCGCTGTTCTCAAAGTCGATAGGGTTCACCTTGTGGGGCATGGCCGACGAGCCTACCTCGCCTTCTTTGATGCGCTGTTTGAAGTAGCCCATCGAGATGTACTGCCAGATGTCGCGGTCAAGGTCGATTACTATGGTGTTGAGACGTGCGAAATTATCGCAGATTTGAGCGGTATTGTCGTAGTTAGAAATCTGGGTGGTATACTCCTCGCGGGTCAGACCGAGCTCGCTGAGGAAATTCTCGCCGAATTCCGCCCAGTCTACATTAGGATAAGCCACGGTGTGTGCATTGAAGTTACCTGTTGCGCCGCCGAATTTAGCATTGATCCATGCGCTGTCTCGAACCTCGAGCTGCTCCTCGATACGAGAAACGAATACAGCGATTTCTTTGCCAAGCGAAGTGGGCGATGCGGGCTGGCCGTGTGTGCGGGCAAGCATAGGCACATCGCGAAGCTCGGTGGCGAGCTCCAGCAATGCGGCATGCAGGCGCTCATAGGCAGGTACCATGACCTCGCCGATAGCCTTGAGCATCATCAGGGGGAACGCTGTATTATTGATATCCTGCGAGGTAAGGCCGAAATGGATAAACTCTTTGTACTCCGACAGGCCGAGCTCGTCGAAACGGGCCTTGAGGTAGTATTCTACTGCCTTTACGTCGTGGTTGGTAATCTTTTCGATTTCTTTTACCTTGTCAGCCTCTGCCGGGGTAAATACCTCGGGGTCATAGATATTGCGAAGGGCTGCTGCCATATCCTCGTTTACGGCGGGGAGCTGGGGAAGACCTACCTTCGACAGTGCGATGAAGTATTCCACTTCCATGAGTATGCGGTAACGGATTACTGCATATTCTGAGAAATAAGCTGCGAGAGGTGCTGTTTTCGAATGATAACGGCCGTCGACGGGCGACACCGCGGTGAGTGGAGTGAGTTCCATTATATTTATATATGTTAGGTGTTACAATTTGAGTGTGTACGATTCGATGTGGCGTTTTTTCTTCTCCTCGAGGATTTCGTCGATAGCGAGGAATATGCCGCTTTCTTCAACGTCGCCGAATTCGTCGTTGACAGCTGTGCCAAACATTCTCATTGTCGGCGACAGGCCCATATACGCATGTACCAGCGGCGGTATAGTATCGCCATGGGAGCGTACATGCGCGTTGAGGATGCGGAAATCGCTCTTGTAGTCGCCTCCGTTGAAGATAGCTTCGAGCTCCGATACCGGGGTGTTGGTTCGAAGTGCATTGATAGGGCGTACAAGTTCGTCGGGGTCGGGGAAATACTTGTTGAGGAAATACAGTATCATGTCGCGGCAGGCTGCTGTGTAGCTCGGGTACATCGTAACCTTGCCGAAAAGGTATCGAGTCTCGGGATGTACCACGGTCAGTGACCCCAGGCCGTCCCACAGGTTGTCGAGCACATAGATAGCCTTTGCTCCGGCGCGTGAACTCTGGTATTCAGGTCGCACGAACGAGCGTCCCAGTTCGATTGTATACGGCAGGTAGTCGTCAAGAAACCTCTGCGAGAATTTGAACATGTGGCTTGTTGCAATCATCGGCGTACCATTGTCGTCGAATGTTATATTCCTGCCGCAAATATATCTGTACCCTCCGAGTATTAGCTTGCTTTCCGGATCCCACACTATCAGTTGTCGGCAAGGTTCGGCCATGGTGTCGAATCTGTCGATATCGCATTCGAGTCCTGTGCCGCCACCTGCCGTGCGGAATGCTATTTCGCGCAGTCGGCCAATCTCGCGCATGGTGTTTGGCGAGTCGTGGGCCGTGACCACGTAGATTTCGTTGTTTCCCTTGTTGGTGGGGCGTAGAAATCTTTCGGGGGTAAGTTCCGACTCTATCAGCGCGGTGTCAACTGGATTTATTATCGGTTGGTTCATTTTAGTTCATCATTGTGTTAGGGGCAGATTGTATACTGTCTGCCTGAGTTGTGCGGCGGTTTCGGATGCTTTCGCTCCTCCTTGAAGGTCCTGCCATGGTATAGGGCTTCCGCAGGTTATGGTAAAGGTCTTGCCGTGTGAGCGGAATACCTCTCGCGGCAGCAGTATCATTTCGATGTTGAATTTCAACCCCGACTTTACCCTGCGCCGGGCCCAGCGGTAGAACGACATCGAATTATGTCCGTCGAAATGCACCGGCACTATATCGCGCTTGCTTTCGATAGCTTTTGCCACGGCCATTTTGTTCCATGGCAGGTCTGCCACGGTGCCGTCGTCGCCGAGGCGTGAGCAAAGCCCGGCGGGATATATCACCACAGGGTCATCGCCGGCAAGGGCATCCTCAAGGCTCGTTAGTGTAGAGCGCGACTGGCGTCCGTGCTTGTTGACAGGCACGAAGCATTCCGACAGCGGCTCAACGACCATTAGAAGGTCGTTGACAACAAAATGCACCTGCCGCCCATAGTGCCTTGTCAGCCACGATATCATACTCATGCCGTCGAGGCCGCCGAGGGGGTGGTTCGACACGAATATGCACCGCGGATTGTCGGGCAGTAGGTGCTCGTTGTGTACTTCGATGCTCACATCGAGGTCCTTGAGTACACCGTCGCAAAAATCAGCGCCACGTTTGGGGAAATTATTCCTCAACAATTCGTTCAGTTCGTCCTGGCATATAAGTTTTTCTATCCTTCGAACGATGAATCGGGGCACAAACCGTGCCCTCTTTCCAAGTCGCGAGGATAATACTTCACTTATATTTATCTGAATAGGCTTTTCTGACGTCATGTTTCCAACGTGCTCTCTGAATTTAGATGCAAAATTATGAAATTTCGGCCTAATATTAAGCCTTTATTTATAAAATTTGTAATTTTGCACTGATTAATACCCCTCGCAGGCTAATCAGTCGCATGTGATGTAAGTTTTATGCGCTGTTGTGCCGCAATTATTCACAAATACACTTGCCAATGGTCTATGTATATGCCCCCGAGGCCGATTTTCTGATGCCGTATTTTAAGCGCGAGATTACTCTCGGCGATGAGAATTCGCCAATTGCCGTAATGATTTCGTCGACCGATGTTTACAGGCCTCTTGACGGCTGGGCCGACGAGGAATCCGGTATCGATGCCGATTCGGTATGGGCCAAGCGCGAGAAAGAGTTCTCAGACGCCGCGCTGCGTAATGGCGCAAAAGCATATATACTGCGGTGTGCGCCTATCATCGGCACGGGCATGACCGGCGAGATGAGAAAACTTGCCGAAGAAATATACAGGGGGCGTTTCTTCCATTTCCCGGGTAATGAGGCCCGCAAGAGTATAGTGCATGCCACCGACGTGGCTCGTGCTGTCAGGTTTCTTTCGGAGTCTGACGCCCCTGTTGGCATATATAATCTGACCGACAATGTAGACCCTGCCTTGCATGATATTGCCGAGGCTTTGGCATTCCGTATGTCCGACAAGCGCATCAGCAATCTTTCTACCAAACCGCAGCAGATGATAGGCCGCTGGGTCTATGGCCGTAGGTATAGGTATTATACAACATCGGCCCTGTTCTCGTCGTCGCGTATTCAAAAGCTCGGTTTCGTGCCAACCGATACATGCCGCTATATGCGCACTCATGAATATGATGACCTAAGTCTTTGAGTTATGGCAGCGTTGGATAATTTTTTTCAGACTATCAAGGGCATAGGCAAAATCATCCTGTTGTCGAGGCCCTGCAGCCGTCTCAATGGCCGGGCCAAGGGTGAACGGCTCATTATAATGGCCAATGGTCCCTCTCTGGCCGATACCATCCGCGACCATGCCGATATACTGCGCTCCACCCCCACTATGGCGGTAAATTTTGCTGCAATAGCGCCGGAGTTTGTAGAATTGAAACCAAGTTATTACGTGTTGGCCGATCCTCATTTCTTCAGCGATGGCGCTGAGGATGCCAACCTGCAAAAGTTGCGCCACAATCTCGGCCTTGTCGATTGGCCCATGACCTTGCTGGTGCCTGTCAAGTACAGCCGCAAGGCCCGGCAGCTCTATCCCGGTCTCGACATCGCCACTTTCAACGCTGTCGGCATCGAGGGGTTCTCGTCGCTCTGCAATGCCGCATTTCGGGCCGGGCTGGCTATGCCAAGGCCAAGGAATGTGCTCATTCCTTCGTTGATGCTTGCTATTGCATTGGGTTATAAGGAGATAATAGTTACAGGTGCCGACCATACGTGGATGCAGACCCTATCGGTGACCGACGACAACGAAGTGGTGTCGATTCAACCTCATTTTTATAAGGACGGCAAGGACGAACAGGCACGCGTACGCCATGAATACTGCAATTATAGGCTGCATCAGATAGTAGGCAGTTTCGCCGTGGCATTCAAGAGCTATCACGATATCGCGAACTTTGCGGCTTCGCAAGGTGTTAAGATAATCAATGCAACCCCCGGCAGTTTTATTGATGCCTTTCCAAGGGGGCAATTATAGGTATGAAGATTATTTGCTACATAAGTTTCAGTGTATTCGTTACCCTGACCATGGTGTTGGGGTTGGCACTGTTCGATATTGTAGCTGTGTCGGGCGACCTTAAGGGCATTATCGGTATTATCGACGTGCTTGCTTTCGCTTTATTCTTCAAGACTTTTATCAGGATTTATAAATATACTCACAGAGATTGATAATAGGCACTGTAATCAGCCCGGATTTAAGTAACACCGACCGGATAGTGTCAAATAGACAAAAAATAAGTTGACTATGCAAATTTTTAGCTAATTATTTATACCTTTGCAAAGTCAAAATGGAATATAAAAAGTACATAATATCAGGCGAAGAGGTGCTGATACCTGTTCCTCGGAGCTATCGCGATTGTTTTGAACTGATTCGTTCGGATTCTTTCAGACATAATGGCCGTCGCGACAGCATGTTGCGCATTTGGCTTTCCGGCTGGAGCAGGGTTAGCATCGGTTTTGCATTCTGGTTCCGGCTCGCTCAGTATCGCAAAGGTTGGCTCTATCCTTTGGCCCGCTGGCGTGCAGGACGTTATAAACGTGGCTACGGTCTGTTTATTCCACCTCGTACAGTGATTGGCTACGGGCTCAACATACAGCATTGCAACGGGCTCGTTATCAGTCCAGGCGCTGTTATCGGAAATAATGTCAACCTCGGCCAGTTTACAACTATAGGGTCTAACACCCCCGATGCAGCACATATCGGCAATAATGTATATTTCGGCCCGGGCGTAAGTGTGGTCGACGATATAGAGATTGGCAGTGGTTCGTGCATTGGTGCAGGTGCCGTGGTTACAAAGAGCATTGCCCCTAATTCAATAGTCGCCGGTGTACCTGCAAAGCCAATCAAGGCCGAGCTTCATCCGGAATACATACATAATCCCTGGCCTTTACCTTTTGATAAATAAACAAAACTATAACAGATATTTATTATGAGAAAACTTCTAACCCTTGTGCTTGGCGTTGCCGCATGTTTCGGTGCGTCGGCTCAGTATATCAGTCTGCAGCAGGGCACCACATTGGAATACAAGTCCACTTTGTATCAAGACAAAGACTCGATGACCCTCAATACTGTAGCCAAGATTTTAAGTGTTACCGAGGCCGACGGCGTTACCACCGTTCTCACTCAGAAGACTACACCTATGGAGAATACTCCATTAGGCGTGAAAACCGACACTACCACCACTGTATATACCGCTGCCGACAAGTCGACTAAATTCATTATGAGTACTGCCGAAGAAGCTAAGCAGGGCGTAATCAATATGATTAAAATGCAGATTCAGGCATCGGGTCAGTCGGTGAGCGTGGCCGATATGGACGATTTAGTATCTTCAATCCGTGCCAAAGGCGAATTAAGCATTACTCTGAATCCCGATATGGCTGCCGGTACTAAACTTCCCAACAAGAACTTGCGTGTGTCGGTTGGTCAAGAAACCATGTCATATAATATTTGGGAGGCTAAAGTTGAAGGTACAGAAAGCGTTACAACACCCGCCGGTACTTTCGATTGCCTCAAGGTCAGCTTTGTCAACCGCATCAGCGCAGGCCCTGAAAACCAGAAAATCAATGTCACAGAGTGGTTTGCTCCCGGCGTAGGCGCTGTGAAAATTCAGCAGACTCTCAAGGGTAAACCCGTTATGAACCAAGAGCTTGTCAAACTCGATGTGCCGCAGAACTAATCTGCATTCGAAATAAATTACAAAAAAAATAATCCAAACGGAGCATACCCGTTTGGATTTTTTTGTATCTTTGTGTCCCGTTATGAAATACGGTTTTGACAACGAGAAATATCTCAGAATTCAGTCGGAGCATATCCGCGAACGTATTGCCCAGTTTGGCAATAAGCTCTACCTCGAGTTGGGAGGTAAACTTTTCGATGATTTTCATGCAAGCCGCGTCTTGCCGGGATTCCAGCCCGACAGTAAACTTCGTATGCTTGCTCAGCTTGCCGACAAGGCGGAAATTGTCATCGTTATCAGCGCTAAAGATATCGAACAGAATAAGGTTCGCAGCGACCTCGGCATCACATATGATGAGGATGTTCTGAGGCTGCGCGAGGCCTTCCGCGACCGTGGTTTTGTGGTCGGTTCGGTGGTGATTACCCATTATAATGGTCAGACAAGCGCCGATGCTTTCCGTCGCAAACTTGAGCGCATGGGTATCGTTACCTATATCCATTATACTATCGAGGGATATCCTACCAACGTCGACCTCATCGATTCCGACGAGGGCTTTGGCCGTAACGACTATATCCGCATATCGCGCCCATTGGTAATTGTTACAGCCCCCGGCCCCGGCAGCGGTAAAATGGCAGTTTGCCTGAGCCAGCTTTACAACGAGCATAAGCGCGGTGTCGAAGCCGGATACGCAAAGTTCGAGACTTTTCCTGTGTGGAGTCTGCCTCTGAAGCACCCTGTGAATATTGCATACGAGGCTGCTACTGCCGACCTCAACGATGTGAATATGATCGACCCGTTTCACCTCGAAGCCTACGGCAAGACTGCTATAAACTACAATCGCGACATCGAGATTTTCCCGGTGCTCAATGCACTCTTCGAAGGCATCTATGGAGAGAACCCTTATAAGTCGCCTACCGATATGGGCGTGAATATGGTTGGTTTCTGTATCAACGACGATGATGTTTGCTGCAAGGCGTCGCGCGACGAGATTATCAGGCGATATTTCACCGCGCTAAACCGTATGGCGCAAGGCGAAGGCAACGAAGCCGAGGTAAACAAAATCGCTCTTTTGCTCAAACAGTCGAAAATCGAAATCAGCAGTCGTCTTCCGGTTGGTGCTGCTCGCGAACGTGCCGAACGTTCGGGCCGCCCGTCCTCGGCTATCGAACTTGCCGACGGTACGATTATTACCGCTGAAACAAGCGACCTGCTCGGCCCGAGTGCAGCGCTCATTCTCAACGCTATCAAATATCTTGCCGGTATCGATCACAAGGAAAAACTCATACCTCAGGAGATGATTGAGCCGATTCAAAAGACCAAAACCGAATACCTGCGCAGCCGCAATCCGCGCCTGCATACCGACGAGGTGCTGGTGGCTCTCTCTGTGCTCAGTACTCGTGTAGAGAACTGCCGCCTCGCTCTCGAGCAACTGCCTAAACTCTACGGCTGCCAGGCGCACTCTACTGTGATGCTCGGTGAGATCGACCATAAGATTTTCAACAAACTCGGCGTAGGCCTCACCTGCGACCCCGCTTTCAAGAAAAGATAATACGAAGAGTATTCAAAGTATAGACGTTACACCCAATTTTGCACCTAAACTGCAATATTGGGTGTAATTTATATATGCTATACATAAGGAAATTACAGCTATGGGAGAATATACTAAGGACAGCCCTACCCGGCAGCATAAAGACAATATGACCATGGCTGATAATAATGGCGAAACGATATTCGAATGTAATTTTACGGATGCATCTCTTTTCGACAGATTATCAGTCTGGTGTTTTAGCGTAGGCATGATATTGGTTTTTGCATTTATTCCCAAGCATGGATATGCATATCTCTTTGCTATCATCTTCAGCCTGATTTACGTGCTTGTTCCCTTATGTTTTGAGTTCATGATATATATGATACGGAAACGTAGCTTCATCAAACTTACAGATAACAATGAAATTTTGGTGAAACGTTGGATGTGCCGCAGCAAGTCATTTCCCATCGACAAGATAGAGAGCATACGCGTTGTAGATTTTGCTCGAACCAATACCGATAAGCTGACTCGTGACTATATGCTTCCAATGCCAATGGGCAAAGTAGATTTATATCCGTCGAACGGAGTCATAGTATTCTTTGACCGGAAATGGATAAAAAGTGTTCGCCCTATCTTTTTCAATCCCGCATATCCAGAGAAGTTCGCAACGGCTCTTGCCAAGAAATCGGGCAAACCCGTGTATAACAGCCAACAGGATTAGCCTTAGCCATACGTGCAATGGCGCCGAACGGCCAAATACGCTGCCCAAACCATAATCCGGGTCTCAACACACATATGCTCGAAGAGCATTACTTTACATAACCCCGGCATTACGAAGTTTGCCGGGGTGTGCCACGCCTCAGCCGAATAGTGTCGAAGACACTGCCCATTACACTTAGAGCCAAGCAGCTATCGCATTAAAAACCATTACCTAAATCATAAAACTGTCCTCTAAAGAGGTCGTATTAGCCCAATTAGTCCAACCATTTAGTAGAAAGTAATATTTTTGTCCCCTGCGTTGAGCTTTAGCGAAACACCCAATCATTGCGCATTTCCGCATGCCGGTACAAGATTAAAAAACAGGTCGACCGATTGGCCGACCTGTTTTTTTAATGGTAGGGATTACTTAGGCAAGGAAGCCGAGAAGTACACCGGCGGCAACTGCCGAACCGATTACACCGGCCACGTTGGGACCCATAGCGTGCATCAGCAGGTAGTTGGTCGGGTCGTACTCCAGACCGAGGTTGTTGGAGATACGGGCCGACATAGGCACTGCCGATACACCGGCATTACCGATAAGCGGGTTGATCTTCTTGCTATTGGGCAATACAAGGTTGAAGAGCTTCACAAACAGCACACCGCTCGATGATGCGATGATAAATGCCATGAAACCAAGTATGAAGATGAAGATTGTCTGCGGAGTAAGGAACTGCGAAGCCTGGGTAGAGGCACCTACAGTCATACCGAGCAGGATAGTTACGATATCGGTAAGGGCGTTCGATGCTGTCTTGGCAAGGCGTGTGGTAACACCGCACTCACGGAGCAGGTTGCCGAAGAAGAGCATACCGAGCAGAGGAATACCCGAGGGTACCACGAAGCAAGTGAGCAACATACCGACAATCGGGAAGATAATCTTCTCGTTTTGCGACACGGCGCGGGCCGGTTTCATCTTGATAAGGCGCTCTTTCTTGGTGGTGAACAAACGCATCAACGGCGGCTGAATCACAGGCACGAGGGCCATATATGAGTATGCCGATACCGCGATTGCGCCCATCAGGTTGGGTGCGAGTTTAGATGAAAGGAAGATAGCTGTGGGGCCGTCGGCACCGCCGATGATAGCGATAGCACCTGCCTGGTCGGGCGAGAAGCCGAGGGCAAGAGCAACCATGTAGGCACCAAAGATACCGAACTGTGCGGCTGCACCGATGAGCATCAGCTTGGGGTTGGCGATAAGAGCTGAGAAGTCGGTCATTGCGCCGATGCCAAGGAAAATCAGCGGAGGATACCAGCCTGCCGATACACCGTTGTAGAGAATGTTGAGTACTGATCCTTCTTCATAGATACCGATTTCAAGACCGGCCTCGGTGTTGAAGGGGATATTGCCGATAAGGATACCAAAGCCGATCGGAACAAGCAGCATGGGCTCGAAGTTCTTCTTTATGGCAAGCCAGATGAAGAACAGACCCACAGCCAGCATCACGAAGTTGCCGAACTGGGCATTGGCAAAACCGGTGAGTTCCCAGAACTGCACCAGATTTGATGAAATGAAATCTCCGAATGACATAGTGCGTGATGTTAATCGGATTATTCGATAGTAATCAGGGTAGCACCTTCGAGTACTGAGTCACCGGGATTGACGTTGACCGAAGCCACGCGGCCGTCGCGACCGGCGCGGATAGAGTTCTCCATTTTCATGGCCTCGAGCATAACGACTGTATCGCCTGCGCTTACAGTGTCGCCAACTTTGACTGCGATAGAAATAACCACGCCGGGCAGGGGGGCAACAACGCTACCCTTGCCGCCTGCTGCAGGCTTCGAAGCTATCACCTTTTCGCCGCTGGCTTTGCGGGGTGCGGGTGATGCTTTGGGGGTGCTTACTGTTACGCTTTTCGCCTTGGTCTGCTCGAGCTCTACTTTGTAGGGCACGCCGTTGACTTCGATCTGGGCGAAGTTGTCGTCTATATCGCCTACGGCTACTGTGTAGTTGTTGCCGTTGATTCTATACTTATATTCTTTCATTGTGTTTGAGTTGATTAAAATGTCAGCAACGAAGTGGTGGTACGGAGTTGGCGGTCGATAGCTGCTTGTTTCCGGCCATTTCCTTCATACTTGTTAGTTGTGCTTGTGGGTGGGAACCTGGCGAAGACCGTAGATCTTTGAGCTCCAGGGAGAGTAAGCACGTTTTACCTTGTTGATGGTAAGGATTGTGCTCTCGGTGTCGTGAGCGTTGAGGTGCTCGTAGAGTGCCATTGCGATAGCGGCAATTTCCTCGCCTGAGTCGTGCGAAGCGATTGTCTCGTCGGCCTCGTGCTTGCTTACACCGTGGGCACGCATCTTGTTCATCTTAGAGATAGCGGCACCGATTTTGCCTATGCCGTAGAACGACAGGCACAACAGCAGCAGGGCGCTGAATACGACAGCCATAGCCATAAGGGTCATGGCGAAGCCGTTTTCGTCCTGTTCGGCGAATAGCTCGATTTTGTTGTTGGTGTCTTTGATGATGTTTGCGCTCGAGGGGGTGATGTAGTCATCATTGCCACCGGTGCGCACTGCCCATTCACCGGCACCGTCTTCGGTGCGTGCCCATGTCTGGTTGGGGAGCAGCGAGGCGGGAATCACAACCTCGTCGATAAGGGTCAAACCGTCGGCATCGTAGATACCAATCCAGTTGTCCTGGCCGGGGGTGAGGGTAAAGCTGGTGTGGAAAGTACCTTTGTTAGGCTCGCCGTCGGCAAAGAAGAGCACGTGCTGACGGGCCGGTATCTCGGTGTTGACGTCGCCGAGTGGTACGGGATATTTGCGAGGGTTAGCCTTGTCGTTGGTGAGATAGACACTCGAGATTTCAAGAGGGGCGAAGTTGGAATTGAACAACTCTACCCACGCTCCGCGATTGCCGTACTCATCGACGATGCTGTTGTCGTTGGAAACCATTACTTCGTTGATACGCAGAGCGCCTCGGCTCTGGGCATCGACTGCAACGGTGGCAACGAGTGCAAGAAGGGCTACGCTTATTGTCGTGAATATGCGTTTCATATTGATTTACAGAGGTATGTTGCCGTGTTTCTTGGCGGGGTTTGTAACCTTTTTGGTAGCAAGCTGCTGCAGGGCGCGGATAACGCGGAAACGGGTGTTGCGAGGTTCGATAACGTCGTCGATATAGCCGTAGCGAGCTGCGTTGTAGGGGTTGCAGAATAGTTTGTTGTATTCTGCCTCGCGGTCTGCAAGTACCTTGGCGGGGTTGTCGCTTGCTTTTGCTTCTTTGGCGTAGAGTACTTCTACAGCGCCGGCACCACCCATAACGGCGATTTCGGCGGTAGGCCATGCGTAGTTCATGTCGCCGCGGAGCTGCTTGCAGCTCATCACGATATGGCTGCCACCGTAGCTCTTACGCAGGGTAACGGTAACTTTGGGTACTGTAGCTTCGCCGAAAGCGTAGAGCAGTTTGGCACCGTGGAGGATTACGCCGTTGTATTCCTGGCCTGTACCGGGAAGGAAGCCGGGTACGTCTACGAGGGTTACCAAAGGAATGTTGAATGCGTCGCAGAAGCGTACGAAGCGGGCACCCTTGCGCGATGCGTTGCTGTCGAGTACACCGGCGAGGAATTTGGGCTGGTTTGCAACGATACCTACGGCCTGACCGTTGAAGCGGGCGAAACCTACGATGATGTTCTTTGCGTAGTCGGCCTGTACTTCAAGGAATTCGCCGTTGTCGACGATAGCGCCGATAACCTCGTACATGTCGTAGGGTTTGTTGGGCGAATCGGGGATGATTTCGTTCAGGCTGTCTTCCAGACGGTCGATCGGGTCATTGCATTCAACCAGGGGAGCCTCTTCGAGGTTGTTCTGGGGAATGTATGTGAAGAGTTTGCGGATGATCTTGATTGCGTCTTCGCCGTCTTCGGCTGCAAAGTGGCATACGCCGCTCTTCTTAGAGTGTACGTCGGCACCGCCGAGTTCTTCTTGGGTAACGTCTTCGCCGGTAACGGTCTTTACTACCTTCGGGCCGGTGAGGAACATGTAAGAGATGCCCTTGGCCATGATAGTGAAGTCGGTTAGTGCGGGTGAGTAAACAGCACCGCCTGCGCAAGGACCGAGAATGGCTGAAATCTGGGGAATTACACCCGATGCCATGATGTTGCGCTGGAAGATTTCGGCATAGCCTGCAAGAGCGTTGATGCCTTCCTGGATACGTGCGCCGCCCGAGTCGTTAAGACCGATTACGGGTGCTCCCATCTTCATAGCCATATCCATGACTTTGCAGATCTTCAGGGCCATTGTCTCGGAAAGACTGCCGCCGAATACGGTGAAGTCCTGAGCGAATACGTATACCAGACGGCCTTCGATTGTGCCGTAGCCGGTAACGACGCCGTCGCCGAGATATGATTTCTTTTCCTGACCGAAGTTTGTGCAACGGTGGCGGACAAACATGTCGAGCTCTTCAAACGATCCTTCGTCGAGGAGCTGTGCGATACGTTCGCGGGCTGTGTATTTGCCGCGTTCATGCTGTTTTTCGATGGCTTTTTCACCACCGCCGAGACGCGCTTCGGCGCGAAGCTCGATGAGTTCTTTTACTTTTTCGAGTTGGCTGCTCATAGTTGTGTTAAAAAAACGCTAAGCGACTGTAGACGCGGCCGTTTGGATTGGGGCGCCTGCAGTCGTTGGTAGCCTGTGGTTATATACTGTCAACTTCCGGTTTCGAAAGTTAATGGTTTATTCTTTGTGATTACTGCGATGCCTTTGACCGTGGCCTATGGCATCGAACTGAATTTATTTGTTGGGGTCCTCGCAGAGTTCTACAAGGGTACCTACAGTCGATTTCGGGTGAAGGAAAGCGATGTTGAGGCCTTCAGCACCTTTGCGGGGTGCTTTGTCGATCAGGCGGCAACCTTTGCCTTCGAGTTCGCCGAGGGCGTTGGCTACGCCGTCTTCAACTGCGAATGCAATGTGCTGGATACCGCCGCGGCCACCGTTGGCTGCGATGAATTTGCTGATTGCGCTGTCGTCGGCTGTGCCTTCGAGAAGTTCGATTTTGGTCTGACCTACGTTGAAGAATGCTGTGCGCACTTTCTGATCAGGTACTTCTTCGATTGCGAAGCATTTGAAGCCCAGCATATTTTCGTAGAAAGGAATGGCCTCGTCAAGCGAGGGTACGGCGATGCCGATGTGTTCGATATGTGATATATCCATGGTGTATGTGATAATTTAAGTTTCTGTTTATTACAGTGCAAATTTACACAAAATGTCGATAAAAAACACCTTTTGCCGTGGAAAATTTTTCACGACAAAAGGTGTATATTCCTTTTGATGATATTAATTTGCTGTTTATCAGTCGTTTGATACCGGTATTGGGCGTACAAAAGCCTCTCGGAACGAGACCATTGTCTCGGTCGATGCAATCTCCAGCTGGCGTGTTCGTTCGCGTATGATTGTGAGCATGTCGTGGTTGTCGCGGGCATAAAGTTTTGCAATAATATCAAAGCGTCCCGAAACAATATGGCACTCGGTGATTTCTTCGATTTTACTAAGCTCTACGGCAAGGTTTTCGACATCTGTGCCCGGCAAGGCATTGATGCCAAGATAAGCCACTACGGTAAATCCCACGGCTGAAGGCTCGATATTGCAGTGCGATCCGTTGATTACCTTGTTGGCCATTAGGCGCTGCACGCGCTGGTGTACGGCGGCTCCGGACACACCGTTATCTCTTGCGATTTCAAGGTAAGGGGTGCGGGCATTGGTACTCAAGGATGTCAGGATGCTCAAATCGAGGTTGTCAAAGTACATGCGGTTCATCGTGGCGAAAGAATAGTAAAAATTAAAATGACTGATGGCTTATTTGCTGCAAATTTAGGGAAAATTTTAAAAATCTGCAACCGCTTAATATTGATTATTGAAATTTTTATGCAAAAAAATGTAAAAAATTACTAAGGGCAGCGATTGTTTTGGCCAATCGCTGCTGATGTGGATTATTAGTCAATAAGTAACTCGCAAAAATTAGCTGCGAGTGATTTTTGAGGATTATTCGAGCGATTTTTGATTGAATACGAAGGAGTGTAGCGAGCTACACGACTGAGTATGAAAGCAAAGAGAGCCGAATAATGCCAAAAAGCGCCGCAGCCTCATCGAGATACAGTGAATCTTAAAAATATAAACTAATTTTTAAGAGTTACTTATGTTGAATATTAGCGGCTATGTGTCGATGCGGCGCCCTCAGTTTTGGAGCGTGAATTCGTCGGCATCGTTGAAGGCCGGGAATGTGTGGCGGTAGTGATCCTGTTTCTTACGACTTAGGTCTGCGACTATAAACGGCCCGACCTGTGTACCCACGGCCTTGCCGCGGTAGTCGAATATCTGTGTCAGGCCGTCGTACTTGCCGAAGTTGTCGCTGCCGCCGCGGTCTGCCGCCACAACAGAGCATTGGTTTTCGATTGCGCGGGCGATTGCAAGGTGGGTAAAGGCATAGCCTCGGGCCTGGGGCCAGCTCGACGGCACAAGCAAAATGTCGTAGTCGGCATTGCGGCATCGGCTCCATACCGGGAAGCGGAGGTCGTAGCAGATAATCATCGACACATTCCAGCCCCTGAAGCGGACTATAGGCATGCGGTCGGTGCCGGGGGCGAAAATCTCAGCCTCAGATCCTATTGAAAATAAATGTCGTTTGTCGTAGAATGTCTCGTCGCCGTTGGGCTCGATGAAGAATCCGCGGTTGTAGAGGTGCGGCGGGGTGAATGCAAGATAGCTGCCTGCAATTGCCACCGAATACTCTGCAGCAAGCGATTTTAAGAAGTCGATCGTAGGCCCTGTGTTGCGTTCGGCGAGTTCTGTGAGGGTGTCGGTATCCGGGTTATATCCTGTCGAAAAAAGTTCGGGCAAAACTACGATGTCAGTGCCTTCGGGCAACGACATCATGGCATTGCGAACGGCTTCGAGATTGGCCTCTTTCTCTGCCCATTGTATGTCAAGAGGCAGAGCTGCTACTCGAAGCATGTCGGTAAAAGTGTTCATTCGGTGGTGAATTTGTCGGGGTGTTTGCCCTTGTACGGCCTATAGAATTCTTTTATCCTTCTCATGTCGGTGTCGACATCCCCGGTCGGCTCGAAGGTGTGTTCGATCATTATGTTCTTCGTTGCAAAGTCGAGCACTCCGAGCACGATAGGCACATTGGCGGCCTTGGCTATGCGCAGGAAGCCGGTGTGCCAGTCGGAGGTGCGGCTGCGGGTTCCTTCGGGGGTTATGGCTATGGTTAGCCTGTCGGATTCGTTGAACATCTCGGCTACAACTTCTGTCAGAGGCCTCTTACCTTTGTGGCGACGAGGCACGGCAATTCCGCCTATGGCGCGGAAAAAGCATCCCAAAGGCCAGAAAAACCAGGTGTCCTTCATCAGAAAACCTGCTTTGCGCCCAATCGAGGTATAGGCAAGTTCGCCCAAAATGAAATCCCAGTTGCTTGTATGCGGTGCTACGCATACTATGCATTTGGGGTAGTCAGGTATCGTGATAGATACCTTCCACCCCAGCATGCGCAGTAAGGCTGCCGATAGCTTAGCCATTGGCTACTTTTTTGAGAATCAGGCGAACGTCCTCGGGCAGGGCTGCGTTCATCCGTTTGATTATTTCTTCTACGTCTTTATAGAATTCGGCCATAAGGGCGCTGTATGCCTTGCTGAAATACTCGCTGCGGGCGCGTGTGTATTCGCCTTTGTCGGCAAAGTCGCTGCGCGAGCGGTCGAAGGCAATGCTCAGGCGGCGGAGGGTGCCGAGCTGCAGCAGGGCGCAGTCATATACTATCTGCTCTACGTCTTTGGGGTTGATCTGGGGGAAGAGCTCGCCGGCGTTAACCATGTCGAGGGCAAGGCCGCCACAGGTGTTGCGGATAATTTTCTTCAGGTCGCGTTTGTTGGACATGTCTTTTAAGGTCTTTTAGGTTAATTGATAGAGCTGAGGAGTTTTTTCAGAGCGGGCAGGGTAGGGGGGATGATAGCGGGGTTGCGCTTTACCGACATAAACCTTGCCAGCTGGTGGGGCATTTCTATCGCTGAGCCCGTGATACGGGTCATGATATCAAGTTGTTTGGCCGGGTGGCCGGTGGCGAAGACCACTTTGGGAGCATTGCCGTTGTCGATATTCTTTGCTGTCGCATATGCTACCGCCCCGTGAGGGTCGATAGTGTAGTTGTGGCACGAACGAAGACTGTTGATTGTGTCGGCAATCTCGTCGTCGTTTATACTTTCAGGCGCCAATATATCCTTGCGCATAGCCGTAAGGTCGCCATTGTAGAGATGTCTCAGTCGTGGCCAGCCCGAGGGGTAGCTCATGTCGATCGACGGGGCAAACGATTGCTCGGGGCGGGTGTTTTTGCGTTCTTCACCGGCAAGTAATGGCGCGAATTGATTGTTTGTCGCCGTTGCTGCTGCAATCATGCCCATGGGGCAGCCGATTCGTTTTGCCATGGCGGCGGCAACTACGTTGCTCATATTGCCGGCAGGCATCGAGTAAAGTGCTTCTTCGGCATTGGCTACATCGAGAGCCTTGAGCTTTGCGTATGCGTAGAGGGCAAAGGTTATCTGCGGTATGAGGCGGGCAATGTTGATTGAGTTTGCTCCGGTGAGGTTGTATTCGTTCAGCGATGAATCCGCAATCGCATTTTGCACGAGCCGTTTGCAGTCTTCTACCGAACCAACTATCTCTACCGGGTGTATATTTTCGCCAAGGGCAGTCAGCTGTGCCATTTGTGCACGAGACAGTTGCCCCTTGGGGTATAATACCGACACGCTGATGCCGTCGAATTTAAACAGGCCGTTTGCCGCTGCCGCTCCGGTGTTGCCCGTTGTGGCCACAAGCACATTGCGACGGCAGTGTGAGTGGGAATCCAGCGTATGCATCAGCCTGGCCATAAAGCGTGCTCCGTAATCTTTGAAGGTGAGGGTAGGGCCGTGGAAGAGTTCGAGCAAATATGTGTTGTTGCCTATTGCTACCATAGGGGCATCGAAGGAAAACGAGTCGTCGGTAATCGATTTTAGTGTGGCGCTGTCGATATCCTGCCCGAAAAATGTGTTTGCCACCACGAAAGCTATCTCTCGCAGTGTCATTTCTCCTATGTTGTTGAAATATGCCTTTGGCAGAAGGGGTAGCTCGGCGGGCATAAACATGCCGCCGTCTGTCGCTACGCAGCGGTTTATGGCCTCTCTGAGGCCTACCGGCGTGGATTGGGAGTTAGTACTTACGTATCGCATCTATCAATAGAACGCAAGTTTCTGTCATTTGTTTTAAGTTGCCCGCAAAATTTAGCCGCTTCGGGTTACTTCTATCTTTTTACTAAAAAAGGGATAGCTGGGCGTCCGAATCCGGTTTGTGGGGCTTGCGGGGTGGCTCGGTGTAGCCGAATTCGGTATCTTCTGCCCTGAGTGGGGTTACATTGGGGCCGGGCTCGGATACAAACCAGTCGGGACATTCGAAGTCGTCTTCGATTGCGGCTATTTCGTCGGCTACTTTGTCAATGGTTTCTTGTGCATGCTCTTCGGCTTTGTCTGCCGATGCGGCATAGCCGAATAGGTTGGGGCCTTCGACTGCGGCAAGTTGTTCTTTTACTGCGGCAACTTCGTCGCGCAGGCGTTTATTGGCCGATTTGAGCTTTTCTATGCGCTCGTCGCGCTTGCGTATCATGGTTTCGACCTGGGCGAACTGTGCCTGCATTTCGGTTACTTCTTCGAGCAGCTTGCGGGCCTGGGCAAGTTCTTCGCAGTCGTTTTTATGAGCCTCGCGCTCGGTGCCAAGCTGTAACTGTAGGTCGTTATACATGCCCTGGCTCAGTTCGGCCTGTTGCTTGAGGTCGTCGATAGCCTGTCGCAGGGCGGCCTTCTCTTTCTCGGCGCTTTCTGTTATTTCGGCAATCTTTTGTTCGTATTCTGCCGCTGCTGTCGAATCGCTTTCAGGTCGGCCTTCGCCTGCAAGGCGCTGCTTCAGTTCCTCGATTTCTTTCGACATTTCCTCTACGACACCGGGCTGTATGTCGGCAACCTTGAGTTTGTTGAGCAGGCTCTTGTTCTCGAGTTCGAATTGTTCGCGCTCGGCTTCGAGGCGTTCAACCTGCCCTTCGAGGTCGGTTACGCGGTCGGCCATGGCTCTGCGGCGTCGGTCGGCGCTAAGCTGTTGCTCTCGTATCGATGTGCGTTGCTGTTCGAGTTGCTGCATTTCGTTGCGCAGTTGTTCTGCATCGCGTTTCGAGGCTTCTACCTGGTTGCGGAGTTTTGCTTCGGCATATTGCTCGGCCTGCTTTACAAGGCTGTCGAGATATTGGTCTACAGATTTGTCGAGCGATTCGGCAAGGATGCGCTGCTGGGTCTGCGGGTCGACGCTGCGGTTCAGGAAGTCGGGCAATGCCTGGTTGAACACTGCTACCGCGCCTTCATAGATTTTGGCTTTCATCTCTGCCGATACAGCCAAGGTCGGTGTTTCCGACGACGTGTCTTCGGCATTTTCTTCGCCGGTATGGATCTGTATGTCTACATCTTGTGTGATGTTGTCGTCGATATCGAAAAGGTCTTCGTCTGTTCCGAAGCCGAATGCGCGTTTGACTGCGTTTATGAAGCTCATTGTATTGGATTTTCTGGGTTAGGGTTGGTGGTAATGCCCGGCTTTGTTACTGTGCCGAGGCCCGATCGTCCGTTGACTGCAATCGCCAACGGCTCGTCGAACGATACTATCCGTACTGTGCCGTCGTCGTATTCTGCGGGCATTGCATCGAGGAAATCGCTGTCGTAAAATCCATTTCCGCCATTGCTGTCAATGGTAAAGTAAGCCACGCCGAATGATGTCAGGTTCTGGAAGAAGTGTGTGCCTTGGCTGGGCTCGATTCTGTAGCCGGGCAGCGATGCTTCGGCTATGAGGCGTGCCGCTGAGATATCAGTCCAGCGAACCGGTATGCCGAGCGACGAGTCCGACGAGCCCCAGCGGCCGGGGCCGATGAGGATATATCCCTCGCCGCGAGCCGCAAAGTCATCGTTGATACGGCGTATGATGTCTACCGTCTCGTTGTTCTTGAACGAGTCGAACTTGTCAGGCCGCACATATACTATACTCTTTACGCCTTCAATCATGCCGTTGCCCATGGCTGTATTACTGCGTAATATCAAATCCTCGTCCGGGCGCTCGAGCACATTGTCGCTGATAAGGTTTTTCTTGTCTACAATCGGGCGTATCTGCAACCAATAGATATGGCCTTTGATACCGTTTTCGCCTGGTTTGGCTGCGATGTTTGCGGCAAACTCTATCTCTACGGGTCTTTGCATGGCCATTTGGCCTTGCTTGAGCATGAAATCGAGGGCTTCGGCTACCGGGAGGGCTTTGTCGCGTAGGATGTTGGCAAATGTCACAACGCGCCGTCCGCGGCCTTCTTCGAAGTCCTTGAGCATACCGTCGAGGTAGTCGTAAGTCGATACCATATAGCGCAATGCTCCCGTATTTGCGAAGTCCTGCACATTTTTCATCACAAGGTTGGAGCCTTCGTCAAGCTTGACCGAGAATGCCTCAGCATTGCCCGGCTCAACCGGTTTGATAGCGAAAAGCTTGGTCTGGGTGTCGCGAAGTGCGAGGTCGAGGGTCGAGGTCTGAAGGGCGTGTTCGGCATGCAGGGGCGAGAATCTCAGCCCTCGGCCACCGTCTACAATATATTTGCCAAGGCCGATAGCTATTTCCACTACGCCGTCTTCGGGCTGTTCCTCGCCGAGGGTGTAGTAGTTGAGCGAACGACCTACGCCCGAGAACGACGGGAAGTAATATCCTCCACGGTCTTCGCCTACGACCTCTTGTATGATTACGGCCATTTTTTCCTGGTCGATCACGTTGCTTGTAGCAGTCATGTAGGTTTTGCTGGCTGCATAGAATACCGAAGCGTATACACCCTTTATGGCATCTTCGAGCCATGCAAGGCGCATGGCGGAGTCTGATGTATAAGGCACCATATAGGTCGCGTAGATACCGGCGAATGGCTGGTAATGCGAGTCTTCGAGCAGGCTCGAACTGCGTACGGCAAACGGTCGGTCTACCACGTCGAACAACGCTAAGAAGTCCTCTTTGAGCCTCTCAGGCAGCTTTGCTGCAAGGAATGCCTCGAGTATTTCCTGGTCGGAGGCATCGCTCAGCGCGAGGGGGTAGAGCTTGTTGCTGCTCATAAATTCATCAAAGACATCCGTACACAGCACTACTGTTCGCGGTATGGATATGGCCATACCGTAGAAGTTGTCGCATACCGGGTTCTTCTTGATGATAGAGTCGATAAATGCAAGGCCGCGACCTTTGCCGCCGAGACTGCCCTGTCCGATACGTGCGAAATTCGAATAATGGTCGAAACGGTCTTTTTTGAACACTGCAACCACACCGCGGTTCTTCATCTTGCGGTATTTGATAATCAGGTCGAAAAAGAGCTGTTTTACCGCAGGGGCTTCTTCGAGCGATGTGAAGTGGTGGCGCTTCACCACATCGGCGATAGGGAATAGGGCGCGGGAATAAAGCCAGCGCGATATATCGTTGTGCGACGCATGGTAGAGTAGTGATTCTGCCGGTATCTTAAAGACATTTTCCTGCATGTCCTTAAGGTTACGGATCGTCATTATCGGGCTGTTGTTCGCCGGGTTTCGGATTATAAAATCGCCAAATCCGAAGTTGGCCATAATAGCCTCGCCAAGGTCGACCGGGAGTTTCTTTGAGTTTTTATCGATGAATGTTCCGCCGAAATCTTTTACAGCTTCGGCATTCGAACTTTCCGATGATTCGATAATCAGCGGCAGGTAGGGGTCCTGGCTGCGTAGCCATTCGGCAAGGCGTATGCCGGCATGTTGGTCTTTTTCGCCGCCTCGGGCAAACGAAACGTCGCTGATTACACCGAGCATCTTGCCGCCATAGCGTTCGTAGAGGTCTACTGCTTCCTCGTAGTTGCGGGCGAGCATCACCTTGGGGCGACCGCGCATTCGCAACATTTGCTCGTGCTGGTTGAGGGCTTCGGTCGAAAAGAGCATCGACTGTTTGAGCAGGAATTTGTAGATATGTGGCAGCACCGACGAATAGAAGCGCACGGAGTCTTCCACAAGCATAATCATCTGCACCCCGACATTGGTCACGTCGTCGGCATTGAGCTTGTCTTCAAGCAGCTTTATGATTGCCAGCAGAAGATCCATGTTGCCGAGCCACGAAAATACATAGTCTACGGCCGACAGGTCTTGCATTGCCAGGCGGCGGGATACTTCTTTGCTGAAAGGGGTCAGAACCACGATTGGCACAGACGGATGTCGGTCCTTGATCGTGGCGGCGCCCTCGAAAGTGTCGCTGATGTCGCTGCCGGGCATGGCGATGATGAGGTCGAACGGCTTGCTTGCCATTGCTTCGAGAGCCTCGTCCATTGTCGATACGCGCGTCACTCGCGGGGGCGAACTCAGGTTCAAGGCTACATATTCATTGTACAGCTGTTCTTCTACGCGGCCGTCTTCTTCCATCATAAATGCATCGTACGGCGAGGCAACAAGCAACACATTGAATACTCGATGTTGCATCAATGCCTGAAACGATGTTTCCTTCAAGAACATGCGGCTTAGCGCTTCCTCATTCATAATTTTTAGTTTTTTACTGAGCAAATTTAGCAATTAATATCTGCATAGGCAAAATTTGACCGAATTATTTATCAATGAAAAATAAGTTATAGGGCGCTTTGTGTATCATTATTGCCGTATCATTTCGATATACCCTTTATTATCGCCATTTTTTTTGTCTATAAGAGCGAAATTTGCTAATTTTGCAGCCTATTACCAATCGACAAACAACAGTGAGCAAGCTCTCGCTTGCTAAACTTGATTCAGTATAATAAAATGAACGAACTGCCGCAGAAGTACAATCCTCAGGACGTTGAGGATAAATGGTATGCTTACTGGCTCGAACACAAGCTGTTTCACAGCGAGCCGGATGCCCGCGAACCATATACTATCATCATTCCCCCGCCTAATGTGACCGGTGTGTTGCACATGGGCCATATGCTCAACAACACTATTCAGGATATCCTTATCCGCCGTGCTCGTATGCAGGGTAAGAATGCTCTATGGGTGCCCGGTACTGACCACGCTTCGATTTCTACAGAGACCAAGGTGATAGAAAAACTCGCTTCGGAAGGAATCAAGAAGACCGACCTTACTCGCGAGAAATTCCTGCGCCACGCTTGGGATTGGACCGAGAAGTACGGCGGTATTATCCTGAAACAGCTGCGCAAGCTCGGTGCTTCTTGCGACTGGGAGCGAACAGCTTTCACCATGGACCCCCTGCGTAGCGAAAGCGTCAACAAGGTGTTCAACGACCTGTTCGAGAAAGGCCTGATTTATCGTGGAAAACGTATGGTAAACTGGGATCCTCAGAACCGTACAGCTATCAGCGATGACGAGGTGTATTTCGTAGAGGAGCAGTCTAAACTTTACTATCTGCGCTACTATCTGGCCGAAGAACCGGCTCAGCTCAATACCCCCGAGGGTTGCGTGGTACATACCGATGCCGACGGTCGTCACTATGCCGTTGTTGCTACGACACGTCCGGAGACTATCATGGGCGATACCGCTATGTGTATCAACCCCAAAGACCCAAAGAATCAGTGGCTCAAAGGCTGCAAGGTTGTTGTGCCTCTGGTCAATCGTGTGATTCCGGTTATCGAAGACCGCTATGTTGATATCGAATTCGGTACCGGTTGCCTCAAAGTCACTCCCGCGCACGACAAAAACGACTTCATTCTCGGTAAGACCCACAATCTTGAGACTATCGATATCTTCAACGAGGACGGTTCGGTGGCCCCGGTGGCAGGCATGTACGTTGGCATGGACCGCTTCGATTGCCGCAAGGCTATCGCAAAGGACCTCGAGGCCGCCGGGCTGCTCGAAAAGACCGAGGATTATGTAAACAACATCGGCCTTTCGGAGCGTACCGGTATTCCTGTTGAGCCCCGTCTGTCGCTCCAGTGGTTCGTCAATATGAAGCACTTTGCCGAAATTGCAATGGGCCCTGTAATGGACGATTTAATCCGCTTCGTCCCCGACAAGTACAAGACCACATACCGCATTTGGCTCGAAAATATTCAGGACTGGTGTATCAGCCGTCAGCTATGGTGGGGTCACCGTATTCCGGCATATTTCTATGGCAACCCCGATCTCGACAATACCGAGGATGCTAAATATGTTGTTGCCCTCACTCCCGAGAAGGCGCTCGAGAAAGCGCGTCAGGAAAGCGGAAACCCCGACTTGACTATCGACGACCTTCGACAGGACCCCGACGCCCTCGATACCTGGTTCTCGTCGTGGCTGTGGCCGATCACTCTGTTCGACGGCATCAACCGCCCCGGCAACGAGGAGATAAAGTATTACTATCCCACCGCCACCCTCGTTACAGGCCCCGATATCATCTTCTTCTGGGTCGCTCGTATGATTATGGCCGGTTACGAATATGCAGGCGACAAACCTTTCGAAAATGTTTACTTCACCGGTATCGTTCGTGATGCTATTGGCCGTAAGATGAGTAAGAAACTCGGCAACTCGCCCGACCCCCTCGACCTTATCCGCGACTACGGTGCCGACGGTGTGCGCATGGGCCTGATGCTCGCTGCCCCTGCCGGCAACGACATCATGTACGACGACAAACTCGTAGAGCAGGGCCGTAATTTCTGCAACAAGATTTGGAATGCCTTCCGCCTCGTCAAGGGTTGGGAAGTGGCCGAAACCGAGCAGCCCGAACTAAACGCTCTCGCTGCACGCTGGTTCGAAAGCCGTCTCAACGAGGGTATTGCCGAAATCGAAGACCTGTTCGGCAAGTTCCGCATCAGCGAAGCTTTGATGACTGTTTATCGTCTCTTCCGCGATGATTTCTCGGCATGGTATCTCGAAACCATCAAGCCTGCCTACGGTAGCCCCATTGATGCCACTACATTCGCCCAGGTTGAGAAATTCTTCGACAGCCTGTTGCGCATGCTGCATCCCTTCATGCCCTTTATCACTGAGGAACTATGGCAGGCTCTTGCTCAGCGCAAGGATGGCGAGTCGATTATGTACGCCTCTATGCCCGCTGCAGGTGAAATCGATGCCGAAATCCTCGCCCGCATGACTATGGCCCAGGAAATCGTCAACGGCGTTCGTGGTGTTCGTGCCCGCAAGAATATCTCGCCCAAAGAAGTACTGCCCCTCCTCGTTCTTGGCAACCTCGACAGCGAGACAGCTCTCTTTGCTACCAAGCTTGCAAACCTCGGCGAAATAACTGTTAATGCCGCTAAAGACGCTTCGGCTGCTTCGTTTATGGTTGGTACGCTCGAATTCAACGTACCCCAGACAACTGCTATCGACGTCGAGGCTGAAACCGAGCGTATAAACAAGGACATCGCTTACTACGAAGGTTTCCGCGATTCTGTAAATAAGAAACTCAGCAACGAGCGTTTCGTATCGAAAGCGCCTGCTGCAGTTGTCGAAGCAGAACGCAAAAAACTTGCCGATGCCGAAACCAAGCTCGCTGCTCTTCGTGCTTCGCTCGAAGCTCTAAAGTAATCTCGCAATTCGCTTGCCAATGAGCCTTAGGCCGCAAGCATCATAAGCGATAATCATCAACACCCTGCCGCTTTCTACAAACATTTCAAGCGGCAGGGTGTTTATTTTATTACTATGGCTAACTATACAATTCCGGACTCTGAATTAGATTCTTTCTCCGACGATATCCGCAAGGATTTTATATACTGGCGTAATATTATGTACGACCGTGTCAACTTCAACATGGCCGACAGCATTATCCATGCCCGCTCGCATTGCGAACGAGTTCTACTCTATAGTCTTATTATGGGAAAGGAACTTATGCCCGATGATTCTCGTGGCCGCATGGCCCTCGCCATAGCCTCGGTATTCCACGATACCCGCCGCCTCGACGAATATATCGACACCGGCCACGGTGCCAGGGCTGCTGCCTATTATAAGCAGTTTACTGATGCCAATCCCGATATACCCTATATCCCTGAGGCTGCAATGTCAATACGATTCCACGACCTCGACGATGACCTCGGCATAGTATCAATCGAAAACAATCTTGGCGATGATGTGCCTCGCGGACTCGAAGTATACAGTATTTTCAAAGACGCCGACGCCCTCGACCGCTGGCGACTCGGCCACCGTGGCCTCAACCCCGCTTTCCTCCGCACAGAAGCATCGCGCCGACTTATAGACTACGCAAAGAACCTCGTAATCAAAACGATGAACCCGCGCGTCCTCCTCAACATCCAACGCCTCGTCGACGAATCCTTAGACAAAAACAACCAATAAAAAACTGTCTTTCTGTCCAAAAATCCCCAATCAAGCGCCATAATTTTTGTCTTCAGCGTCGAGCTTTAGCGAAGCCCCCCGGCATCGAAAAAATCTGTCTTTATGTCTTTCTGTCTAAAAAAACACCTGGCACACTCATTATGCATTATGCATTCTACATTCTCCATTAAAAAAAACTCCTTTTGAAAATTCCCTAACAACTCTCCCCAACCCCACCTTATCTTTGCGGCTAAAAAACCACTCATGAAATACTACTCCCCATTTCAGCGATACTTAGGCCGCTCGCTACTCAAGCACGAACGGCGCATAATCGCTGCCCTCGAGTACTACCGCCAACACAAAACCATGCGGCGCGTACTCATCGTCGACCCGCCGGGTTACGACTCGCGCGAACTCCTGTGCCAATACATCCGCTTCGTCCACGAC
>LUJM01000113.1:0-31409 GCA_001689415.1 Bacteroidales bacterium M2
TCAAGGGAGTATAAGACTGAAAGATTATGCTCTTAATCGGGGAGGTCTGTGGGGCGAACCGCAAGGCGAGCAGTAACAACGAACCCACAGAAGTCAGCAGATGCCATAGTAGTCAAAGCCTTAAAGCTCGTGGGCTATGATGAAGGGCAAAACTTAACCACACGAGCAGAACTTTATTTTACCCGATGAAAGGAGAAAAGCCGAAAACATCAGAAAGCTGCCCTCGGAAAAATAGCGCGGAACGCGAAAGATATGAGGGAGCGCCTACTTTGATTGGGATAGTTGGAGACGAACTCGTAGAAGTGCAACTATCGTCAGACAGGATGTTAGAGTACATTCTGACTCCCGACAACCTTAACAGAGCATACAGACAAGTCAAGGCCAACAAGGGGAGCGGAGGAATCGACAGAATGGAAGTAGACCAACTGCTGCCATACCTGCGAGAACACAAGGATGAAATAACTGAAAGTCTGCTTGGCGGAAGCTACCGCCCCAATCCCGTAAGGAGGGTAGAGATACCCAAAGAGGGAGGCAAGACACGTCTACTCGGTATCCCCACCGTAGTTGACCGTGTCATCCAGCAATCCATAGCCCAGGTACTGAGCCTGGTGTACGAACCAAAGTTCTCGGAGACGAGCTACGGCTTCCGCCCGAGACGTAGCGCGCACCAAGCCTTGCAGAAGGCGCAGGAAATCATCAACGCTGGCTATAAATGCTGCGTAGACCTTGACCTTGAAAAGTTCTTCGATACGGTCAGCCACAGCAAACTGATACAGTTGCTCGGCGAGACAATCAAAGACGGCAGGGTCATATCACTGATACATAAGTATCTCAACGCAGGAGTTATGGACGGACACAAGTATGAGGAAACGACAGAGGGCGTGCCGCAGGGCGGTCCGCTCAGTCCTATACTTAGCAACATAATGCTGACGGAACTTGACCGAGAACTTGAAAGACGCGGTCTGCCGTTCGTGCGCTATGCCGATGACTGCGTCATCTTCTGCAAAAGCCCGAGAGCGGCCGAAAGAGTATGCGAAAGTATCACCAAGTTCATAGAGGGGAAGCTATTCCTTAAAGTGAATCGCGAGAAAACGCACGTCGGCAGTGTAAACGGACAGAAGTTCCTCGGCTACTCATTCAACATGTGAAGAGGAAAGGCTCGCTTGTGCGTACATCCGAAAACCAAGGCCAAATTAAAAGCAAAGCTTAAAGAACTGACATCACGCAGTAACGGCTGGGGTCAAGAGAAGCGCAAGGAGAAACTGACCTATGCAATCCGAGGGTGGGTAAACTACTTTCGGCTTGCCGAGATGCGCACCTTTCTGAGGGCTACCGACGAATGGCTGCGCAGCCGCATACGCATGTGCATATGGAAATGTTGGAAACGGGTGCGAACACGCTTCAAGAATCTCCAAAGATGCGGCATCCCCAAATGGCAGGCATGGCAGTGGGCAAACACCCGAAAGGGCTACTGGCGCACCGCACATGCATTCTTACACAGAGCTATATCTAACGAGAACTTGAAACGCGCCCACTATCCCACACTTACGGAATATTACGAGAAACTGCATCCGCGTTAAGAACCGCCGTATGCCGAACGGCACGTACGGTGGTGTGAGAGGTCGGTAAACACGAAAGTAGGAGGTAAACACTCTATGATTAGTGTTTACCTCCTACTCGATTACTATCATCAGGTTAAGCCAAGAACACTCAATCGACATCCCGTCACTTTATGCTGCAGCCCTACCTGGGCGCAGTTTGGATTAGTGTTATCAAAAACAAAACCGGCCATGCAAGCTTTGGCAGATGCATGGCCGGTTTGGGTATTAAGTTATTTACTTTACTGTCACAGTCGCTGTTGCCGGTTTAAGACCTTTGGCTCTTGCTTTGATAGTCAATGTGCCGGGGGTCTTGGCTGAGCGTGCAATTACTGTAGCAGCGCCGCTGAATAATTTCATCTCGGGCTTCTGGAACGGCAGCAGACAGGTTGGATCGCCGTTTGCGGTAGCTTCGAATGTGCCCGCTCCGCTTACTTCGAATTTTACCAGGTTGTCTGCATCAGGCACAGGGTTGCCCTTGGCATCTAATGCCTCAACAGTAAAATACACGAGGTCATCGCCATCGGCCGAGATTTCAGGATGATTAGCTGTGATACGCAGCGACTTGGCCTTGCCTGCGGTGCGTACAATCTTCTCGTCGGCAGGATTGCCTGATGCGTCATAAGCCACAACCTTTAATTCTCCGGGCTGATATACTACGTCGTTCCAACGCAGGCGGTAACGGTCTGTTTTCGAATTCTCGTCTTTTGTACGCTTACCCTGGCTCTTGCCATTGATAAACAGCTCGGCTGAAGGATAAGATGTATACACATATACCGGTGTAACTTCGCCTTCGCGTCCGGGCCAGGTCCAGTGAGGAAGTACATGAAGTGTTTCGTCCTTATCGTTCCATTTTGCGCGATAGAGGTAGTAGCGGTCTTTAGGCAGCGATGCAAGGTCGATGATGCCGAAATATGAGCTATGGCTGGGCCATGCGTCGGTATCATAAGGCGACGGTTCGCCGAGATAGTCGAATCCGGTCCATACGAACTGACCTATTACCCATTCGCGGTCATCATCCATAGCGAAATCGATATCAGGAGTGTTCGACCACGAGCATGTTTCGTTGTCGTAACTATTGCTGTGGTTGTCGGGATGGGTCTTCAAATTGCGCTCTTTCAATTCTACAGGGAAATAATACTTGCCACGCGAAGATACTGTCGATGCAGTCTCTGAACCGAGGATAAGCTTCTGCGGCAATTTATCATAAGCTTTGTCGTAGAACTGGGGCTTGTAGTTGAATCCGGGAATATCGAGTGCAGCAGCAAAACCGTTGTCGAGTACGGCCCTGATTTGATCCATACCGCAGGTTACCGGGCGAGTCGGGTCGAGCTGGTGTACAAGATCCTGTAGCATGGTAAGTTCTTTAAGGCCGTCAGGACTCCACTGACTCGGTACTTCGTTGCCTATCGACCACATCACTACCGAGGGGTTATTACGGTAATTCTCTACCATGTTTTTGATATCGCGTTCTGCCCAGTCTTTGAATACCGAGCCGTATCCATTAGGCGACTTGGGACGGAATCCCCAGTCATCAAAAGGCTCTACCATGAGCATCATGCCCATTTCATCGCATAGCTGGGCAAGTTCGGGCGCCGGCATATTATGAGAGGTACGGATTGCATTTACACCCATATCTTTCAGTAGTTCGATCTGATGACGAAGTGCCGACTTGTTCACAGCCGCACCGAGGGGGCCGAGGTCGTGGTGATTGCAAACGCCCTTGAATTTAGTTACCTTGCCGTTCAGGAAAAATCCTTTTTCGGGGATATACTCGATTGAGCGGATACCGAAGCGGGTATTGTAGCTATCTACTTCTTTTCCGTCGACACTGAGTGTGGTATGGGCTGTATAGAGCTTAGGTGTATCGAGGTCCCAAAGCTCAGGTTTGTTAACGAGGAAATTCTGAGTAAACTCCTGACCATGGGCATAGTATACCGATTTGTCATTGGCAACTACCTTGCCTTCAGGATCGATGATGTCGGTATTGACTGTTACTTGTTCACCCTTCTTTGCTCCGTCTATTTTCATGCGAAGGTGTACCGAAGCATAATCACCTGTAACCTTGGGTGTTGTAACGTATGTACCCCACACGGGTATATGCACCCTTGCGGTATTGATGACATGCACATTGCGGTAAAGACCTGCACCGGGATACCAGCGCGATGCTCGCTCTTTATTCTCCAACTCTACTACGAGTTCGTTTGTACCGGGCTTAACGACTCCTTTGGTGTCAACGGTAAAAGAGTTGTAGCCATAAGGCCAAAAACCAATCTCTTTACCATTAAGGCTCACATGGGCATTGCTCATTGCACCGTCAAACAGTATCGTGATGTCGCGACCGGTGGTATCTGCGACTTCGAAATTTGTCTTGTAAACACCCTTCCCGATAAAAGGAAGGCCACCGGTGCGTCCGGTTTTCACAGTTTCTTGTTTCTCGCCATTCTGTTTCACGGCTACTTTCTGAAGGTCGTTTGCTCGATCAAACGGACCGTAAATAGCCCAGTCATGCGGCACACGCACATTCTGCCATTTTTGTGCATCGGCAAGTGTGCCATTCGAGAACTGCCAGCCTTCATTGAGTGTGCTCTCGCTTCTCTGCGCGTTAGCACAAACAGCGAGACTGGCAAACGTAATCAATACGATTTTTTTCATTGATATTAATATTTGCGGTATTTATTTTTGGTTATTGAGTTTGATTTGATGGTTTATCCCAGTTCGGAATGATATTCTACAAGACCGGGCATGGAATAGCGTATAATCTTCGACACTTCGACTCCGAAATCCGACGCAGCTTTCAGCAGGATAGGCTTGTACAGCACACAGGTCGAGCCAACGAAGCTCAACGGCTGCGCCTTATATTCATATTGAGAGATATTCCTATCGAAAAACAGCATAAACGCCGAGTACACCAGATTATATACATAGGGGTCGTCGAGATGCTCCGACAAGAAAACCGAATACTTCGACAATGTGCGGCTCGGCATCGGATTGGTATACACATCATCCATCAGCACATTGGGTGTTACCATAAACTTTTCGAAAAAAGCCGAGGTAAGATGGCGTGGCGCAAGGCCCTTCAGCATATCGGCAATCAGAGTCTTGCCAAGATATGCGCCGGAGCCTTCGTCGCCAAGTATGAACCCGAGCGGTGCTACGGTTTTGATGATTTCGCTACCGTTGTAGAGGCACGAGTTGGAGCCGGTGCCAAGTATGCAGGCAAGCCCCGGTTGATGCACAAGCAATCCGCGTGCGGCCCCGAGGAGGTCGCTCTCTACAGTTACAGGGGTCTTGAACTGTGCCACAAGCGACGACTCCATGATCTTTTTCTTCTCCTGTGTCGAGCAGCCGGCACAGTAAAAGTGAACATGGTTCCACCGACGGCGGAAGAATGCCTCGGGCAATTCCAACCTTATACTGTGCGATATCTCACGACGCGTCTGGAAATATGGGTTCAAGCCCGAAGTAAAGGCATGTTCTACGATGTCGCAGCCTTCGGTGATAACCCATTCGGTACGTGTGCTGCTGCTCTCAGCGATTATATTCATATGGTGTTTATTTCTTTGAGTCGATATCCTTCAGGAGCGTATCGACAGCTGTCTGTAATTGGGCATCGATTCCCTTCACGATATCTTCAGGCTTGTTGGCAACCTTCACATCCGGCTCAAGCTGGCGATTCTCGAGGAAGCCACCGTCGGGAAGACGATAACCGATTACCGGGATGCCGAAAATCATTGTCGGGTCTTGCATCTGAACCCAGTTGACCGAGGTCATTGTGCCGGGAACAGGCATACCCACGAGTTTGCCAAGACCGCGGTTGCTGTAGACCCAGGGAGTGCCGTGGGCATTCGAGTAGCAGGGCTCGGCGATAAGCATAATCGACGGTTTGTTCCAACGGCGCGACGGCATATCGCAGGTTGCTTCGCCTCGGATTTCCTGTGTGAAATATTTCTTGCCGCTAAGTAGTACTTCAATATCTTCATGCAGGCGGCCACCACCGTTCCAGCGAACGTCTATCACAACGCCTTCGCGGTCGTTATACTTGCCGAGAAGGTCGGAATATACCTTGCGGAAAGAGTCATCATTCATCGATGATATATGTACATAGCCAAGACGGCCTTTCGAAAGGCTGTCTACTGCCGCTGCATTTCTACGTACCCAGCGGTCATAGAGGAGGTCGCCTTGAGCGCCTTTGCTTATTGGACGCACAACATAGCTGTTAGTCTTGCCTTTGGCATCTCTTACTTCGATGAGCGTTCTTTTGCCCGAGGCGTCAGTCAACAAGCGGTCGAGTGGCATTTCTACAGTCACTTTCTGATTATTAACCGACAATATTACGTCGCCGGCTTTTACTACGGGATTCAACGCATACATCGGGCCACGCTCAAGCACTTCAGCGATGCGAGCGCCTTCGCCACCATAGTTCATGTCGAGCAGTACGCCGAGCGCCGCGGTCGATACAGGTGCGCTTACACCGGTGTTGCCGCCTGAATAACGTCCGCCGGTATGGCTAACGTTGAGTTCGCCAAGCCATTCGCTCAACAGCTCTGCAAAATCATAATTATTGTTGATGTGAGGCAGGAATCTGCGATAGTTATCGCTCATAGCCTGCCAGTCAACACCATGCATATCTTTTGTATAGAAGCGCTCACGTTCCTCACGCTCTACGAAGTCAAACATGAATGCACGTTCGGCAGCAGGGTCAAGGGTCTTGTCGGCAGTAAATTTGATAGCCTTTGGCGAACTGCCGTATTTATAGAGTGAACGACCCATAAGGAAGATATTCTTTCCGTCGGGAGTAATTTCGAATGAAGCCGCTTCGCTGTGACGTCGCTTCATATCGAGGTCTTTTTTGTCAAGGTCATATTCCCATACAAATACGCCGTCGTCGGCATGCGACAAGTAATGGAGTTTCTTGCCCTCGCCATCAACGATGAAATCTACAAGGTCGGTAGACATCGGTGTTGCACGGACCTGACGCTGGCTCAGACCGTCGATTTCTACTGTTATCACATCGCTTGTGTCTGCCGGATTCTTGGGTTCGAGTTCGCGCTCTTCTTTGGGCAGCATATATTTGCGGTATGCCTCGTCGTTGACAAAAACAAAGAACACGTCGCCCTGCGATCCCCACGATGCATGGTTGCGCATGCCAAGGCGCTCGCTGAAAAATGCAATTGCCTTGCCATCCATTATCCATTTGGGATCTGCGTCAAAATAACCGCTGTTGGTGATGTTGGTTAGTTTGCCTGTCTCAACATTGATGATTGCGATGTCGGTATAGGGGTCATGACGGCGGTCGATGATTTCAAGCGCGAGCCAGCGAGAATCGGGCGACCAGCGGTAAGTAAAGCCACCGTTGCGATGACGGTATGTGCTGCCGTCGGTAAGCACACGTGTCTTACCCGATTTGATATCGGTAACGGCCAGTTTATTGCGGTCAAGGATATAGGCAACAGTCTTTCCGTCGGGCGACACAACCGGTTTCATGCGTTCATGGCGGTCTGCCTTGAATACGGGTTTGGTATCAATCACGGTAGCATGGGCCAAATCAGGCTCGCCGCTACGGCCAAGTGTAGAGCGATAGATGTTGTATCTGCCTCCGGCCTGGCTGTCGAAATACAGGGTCGAGTCATTGGCCCAGCATACATTGCCTTCCGCCTCGGGAGTATCGGTTATCTGTTTGGTTGTCGCATACTCTACTGATGTCACGTATACATCGCCACGATTGATGAATGCCACGTTCTTCCCATTGGGCGACGGTTTGGCTCCGGTTGCACGGCTGCTGCGTATTTTTCGGGTCTCGTCGGCAAAATCGGCATTGATAGTCACAGGCACCTTGGTGGGTTTCGAGCCGGGTGTCATTGTATAGAGCTCGCCATTATAGCCAAACGCCAGTGTTCCGTTATTGGCCCTGCTAAGGAATCGTACCGGATGAGTCTTGAAGTTTGTCAGTTTCTCTGCCTTTTCAGGATTTGAGATTGGTGCACGGTATACGTTAATTGATTTGTCCGGCTCTCTCTCGCTGAGGAAGTAGATATATGTGCCGTCTTCAACCGGGTTCAAGTCTTCACCGGCTCGGTCAATGAGCTGCTCGTGGCGGCCTGTCGAAGGGGTATAACGCCAGATGTCGCGTGTAACCGATGAGGTATGATGCTTACGCCAGGTGTCTTCAAATCCCTTGATATCCTGATACAAGAAGCTCTTACCGTCGGCTGCCCACGATACCGATGTCGCCGGGGTAGCAAGTATCTGCCTGGGACTGCCACCTTCGAGGGCAACTGAGTATAGCTCGGTCATGCGTCCCGATGGGAAGAGAGCGCTCGATGCCGGGTCTTGAATCGAAGCTGAAAAAAGCACAGATTTACCGTCGGGGGTAAATGCCTCGGGCAGTTCCGACGAGCTGTTGAATGTGAGCTGTTTCCATGATCCGGAGGCATCGGCCTTGATTGCGAAAAGGTCGAAATTGCCATATCGGTCTGACGCAAACACAATTGTCTTTCCGTCCGGACTCCAGATAGGCAGTTGCTCATAACCTGCATCCGAAGTCAGGCGTGTTGCCACGCCACCGCTTGCCGGTACGGTAAAGATATCTCCTTTATACGTGAAAACTATAGTCTTGCCGTCAGGCGAAATACGGGCATCGCGCATCCACAAAGGCGCTTGCGCTGACGCACAAAGTCCTCCGGCGGCTAAAATACTGATTGCTATGATGTGTTTCATGAATCTGTTCGTAAAATGTGTACTTCTTAATGTGCAAATATACGCAAATAAATCCAAAATAAAATTTAAAAGCTATTAAATCTCACCTTGCCATTCACAAAAATTGCAAATCATATGTCCCTTTTATGTAATTTTGCACTCTATATGGCAGATATTTCTCAGATTCAGAACGGTGAAAAGCTGTCTTTGAAACAGCAGATTGCACTGACAGCCAAACTGTCAGTGCCCGCTATCATTGCCCAGCTGTCGACAATTATGATGCAGTATATCGATGCCTCGATGGTTGGCCACCTCGGTGCTGATGCCTCGGCCTCGGTCGGTCTCATGAATTCGAGCTTGTGGATGTTCTGGGGCGTTTGCTCTACTATCACCATGGGATTTTCAGTGCAGGTAGCGCACCGGTTAGGGGCTCGAGATTCGTTAGGAGCAAGAGCAGTCCTTCGACAAGGCATAGTAGCCTGCGCTTTTGCCGGTTTGTGCATGGCTTTACTGGGTGTAGCAATTGCGTGGCAGCTCCCGCACTGGCTCGGCGGTGGCGATAATATTTGCCATGGAGCGTCGGTATATTTCGCAACTTTTGTCGCAGCACTACCGGTACTGATTATGAACTACCTTGCCGGTGGCATGCTGCGTTGTGCCGGTAACATGAAGATTCCCGGACTTTTCAATGTCGGAATGTGTATCCTCGACGTTTTCTTCAACTTCTTCCTCATATTCCCCTCGCGAGACATAAGCATACTTGGTTTGGACATTCCGTTGCCGGGTGCCGGCCTCGGTATTTTCGGAGCCGCACTTGGCACTGTCGCCGCCGAGTGTGTATGTGCAGCAGCAATGATGTACTGGGTATGCCGCAAGCAACACGACTTATGGCTTCGAGGAGTGGAAGCTGCAAAGAGCTATCGTCCGACAAAACTTGTTCTTCAACGTGCAGCCAAAATCGCTGTGCCAATGACTGTGGAGCATATCGTATTCTGCGGGGCACAGATTACAATCACTATCATTGTGGCTCCCCTCGGAGTTGTTGCGATTGCCGCAAACGCCTTCGCTGTCACAGCCGAAAGCTTGTGCTACATGCCGGGCTTCGGTATTGGAGAAGCTGCGACTACGCTTTGCGGCCAGGCATACGGAGCTGCTCGTTATGACCTTGTGCGCAGGTTTGCACACCTCACCACCCTGCTCGGCATGGCTGTTATGACAGTAATGGCTGTAGCCATGTTCCTTTGCGCCGACCTGATGATGAACATAATGACCCCTGTTGCTGCAATCAGAGACCTTGGTGCCGGGGTACTTCGCATCGAGGCTTGGGCAGAGCCAATGTATGCTGCTTCGATTGTCGCTTACGGAGCTTTTGTTGGCGTTGGCGACACTCTCTTGCCTGCCACAATGAACTTCGGCAGTATATGGCTCGTCAGGATACCATTAGCAGCTATACTTGCGCCGACATGCGAACTTAGGGGTGTATGGATAGCAATGTGCGCCGAACTCGCTTTCCGTGGTATTATTTTCCTTGCGCGAATGCGTTGGGGCAAATGGCTCAAGCCAGGCAAAACATCCTCAACCCCTGTAGACCTGGTCGAAACCTAAAAACCGACTGTCGGACACACCAATTACAAGATAGAATAAGGGCAAGTCTCAACTGAAACTTGCCCCATTTTTATGCCATTAAGTAACTCGCAAGAATTAGCTGCGAGTGATTTTTGAGTATGTTACTTGTGCAAATTAGTTTTTTGCAGCCAGCGGACTCGGCTCGTTATAAACGCGCTGAGCCAGTTCCTGATCAAGCATATAGAGAGCCAGACCATTGTCGCCGATGAGTTTCAGACGGTCGATAAGACCCTTGGCGGTCTCCTCTTCTTCTACCTGCTCTGCAACGAACCAGTCGAGTTTGCCACGGGTTGCGTAGTCGTGTTCAGCCTCGGCAAGGGCATAGAGGTTGTTGATGAGCGATGTCACCTTTTCCTCGTGGGCAAGGGTATCAACATAGGCTGCAAGGGGGCTGTCCCAGGTTGTGGGAACGGCATCGATTGCCTTGAGTTCTACGCGGCCGCCTCGGCTCAGGAGGTAGTTGATGAAGATTTCGGCATGAGCCTGCTCCTCTTTAAACTGAATGCGGAACCAGTTGGCGATACCGGCATGACCTTCTGATTCGAAGTGCATGCCAATTGAAAGGTAGAGATATGCCGACCACAGTTCGGCATTGATCTGCGCATTGATTGCGTCTTGGAGTTTTGGATTAATCATTTCAGTTAATTCGTTAGTTTGATTTCTTTATTGCCATACCAACGGGACGACGATAATCGCTGCCTCGTTTGGTCAGTAGTTCATATTCATAGTGTTGCGACAGCCCGGTCGTATCTTCATTTACAGGCACTATCATAACCGTACCGGCCGGATATTGCGAAGCCTCTTCAAGCGAGCCAACCGACCGCATCCGGTCATTGAGATAAAAATTGAGTGTATAAAACCTCATCTCTCCAAGTGTTATGATATCATGCTCTCCGGCAAGTGCCTCTATCCTTGCGGCTTCAGGTTTATTGCTGTTTGGATTCAACACTGCAGGCATCAAGGCTGCCGCATATGCCAGATAAACACTCCATACGGTAGCGATCAAATGCCCTGCCGCGCTGTGACGGTTTACCGCCCAGGCAACGCCAACAACCGCAGGCAGAATCACAAATACATACTGCCACCATGATATAGGAGCAAGATTCACGCCCTTGATATCTACGAAATGTAACGCTATAAACGCAATAGGCACCAATATCGCAATAACAGCCAATATCCATGTAAATATCCTCACAAGCTTGGCAAATGTATCACGATCATCTATAATCGACGCAATGCCATAGCATATAAACGGATACGCCGGAAGCAGGTAAACACTTCTTTTGCTTGACGGTATACAATAAAACAGAATCGTGATGACAGCTGCCGACAAGCTCAACAAGGCTGCATTCGACAAGGTTATCGGCCGTTTGTGTCGTATTGCAAAAAGGCTTCCAAGCATTAACAGTGTCCAAGGCAACAAACCGGCTGACAAAACTATAAAATTATAATACCAAGGATTGACATGGCTGTCATAAGACATCGTACCTGTCAATCGACCTATGTTTTCTTCATACATCAGGTCGAAGAACTCGTCGCCACCTTGCATGTAGGCCGCATAATACCATACGGACGGTAAAACCAGCGAAGCCAATGCCACCGCTGTCAATATCCCTAATGTCGCAAAAAAGTTTCTACGACGGAGCAAGCGGTAAATACCTATAATCAGGCAGGGCAACAATGTTCCTACCGGACCTTTAGTCATCGTTGCACAGCTGAGAAGTAATATGACAGCCAAATAACGAAGAGGCCGCAGTCGCTGCTTATGCTCGTCGAGGTCATACAGCATGTAAATTGCACCGACCATACACGCAGTCAACACCATATCGAGCCTGCAGGCTACCGCAGCCCTGAATACCTCTACGCAGGTAAGTGTGACAAACGAGAATATGATTGCAAAATGCTCGCCACGCTCTCTTTTGGCCCAGTTGAACCCGGCCATAACCATTGCAATTGCAGCAAGAGCCGACGGCAATCGCGATATAAATTCATTGACTACGCCGCCATTGAACAGCCACGCTATAGCTGCTATAATCCATGCCATAAAAGGCGGCTTATAGGGTATGTCCGCGCCATGGCTGACCGGCAGTAGCCAGTCGCCGCTCTGCAACATAGACACGGCCACGATGGCTTCGCGAGGCTCTCCTTTGCTGTTGAACATCGTCTCGCCAAGCCATGGCAACAATAGTATCACAGCAGCCAGAAAGACTACTGCTCCCGCTCGAGGTATGTAACTGTTGTTATTTGTCATGTCACTGTATATCCACTATTTCGATTTTCGATATCGAAAGTCGTGCTTCGAGGTACTCGGCCAATTTCTTGCGGTCGTTATTTGTCATTCGTCCATGTGTGTGTACCATCGCAACTGTAGCAGTATCAGTTGCCACATGGTCGTCAAGGTTGTTGAACACGGTTGTCGAGATACCAATACGCTTTACCGAGGGGAAAATGACCTTTACCTCGGCAGCGACTTCCGACGAAGCCGTAAACGCTGTGCGTTCATCAGCAATCACAGTTTTCAAAGAGTCTATAGTACCCTGCTGACGCGATATTGTACTCTGCGCAAGGCGGTAAATGTCTCCTACAGCTGCGATCTGCTGCGACTTCGCAGCGTCGCGCTGAGCCTGAGCGCCCTGCACTATTATTAATTTCGTTCCTCCAAGGCCATAGAATTTCAGTCTTTCCGACAATGCAAGACGCAAGGAGTCGGTAGGCAGATGCTGGCCTATAAGGGTCATCGACAACACATTCTCGCCATGGTCGGTATAAGCCTTGTGGCTGATAACCTGCGTGTCGGCAAAGCGGCATTCTTCAGTCACAAAGTTGTCGGCATTCATCACAAACTTGTTATGCTGCAGCATATTGTAAGTCAGATAAATACTCGGCAACATTGTAAGTATTGCCAGTGTATATACAATTCGGCGCACCTTTCGGGCCCTTGCCACATCGCTCACACTATGTGGCTGATACTTCATCAGTTTCACACCGATAAAAGTGGCAAACGCTATATATACTGAATTTATAAAAAACAGATAAAATGCACCGAAAAAGTAATTGAGCTGCCACGTTGCGATGCCGTAACCTGCCGTACAAAGAGGCGGCATAAGCGCGGTTGCAATTGCGACACCGGGTATCACATTGCCTTTGTTGTTGGCTCCAAGGGCGATAATACCGGCTCCGCCGCCAAAAAATCCGATAAGCACATCATAAATCGTTGGCGATGTGCGGGCAAGCAACTCGCTATGCTGTTCGCTCACCGGTGATATCAGGAAGTAGATCGTAGCTGTTATTACCGAGAAGCTCGCAGCCATGATAAGGTTGCGGATACAACGTTTGATAAGGTCGAAATCATGTATGCCTACACCGAGACCGAGGCCGATGATAGGGCCCATTAGCGGCGATATAAGCATCGCGCCTATGATGACCGCCGTAGAGTTGGTATTAAGGCCTAATGATGCTATGAAAATCGCTATAATCAGAATCAGGATATTCGTTCCGCGGAATGATACTCCTTCCCTTATATTGTGTTCGGCTTCGTCTTGCGAAACAAGCTGGCCGGTCAATGTGAAATAATTTACAAAGAAATCTCGTGTCCTATCTGCTATATTGACCTTCATATCTATACCATGTTGATATGGGAGCGTGGCCTGTCGAGGCCACGCTCCTCATTAATTAGATGTATTTACCGTAGTCGGCGTTGCGCATATCGCCAGTATCATTGAAGGCGTTGTGGAATGCAAACGCGGCTTTCAGTGTGTGCGGGGTCTGGCCGCTTGTGCCAAGCTTGAGATAGTCGCGCAGAAGCTCGCGGTACATCGGGTGTGCGCAATTGTCGATAATCGTTTGTGCACGTTCTACCGGGTCTTTGTGGCGAAGGTCTGCAATACCCTGGTCGGTTACAAGGATGTCGACGCTATGCTCGCTGTGGTCGGGATGTGCTACCATAGGCACGATGTTGCTGATCATACCGCCTTTGCTTACAGACGGACAGCTGAAAATCGACAGGTAAGCGTTGCGGGTAAAGTCGCCCGAACCGCCGATACCGTTCATCATCTTGGTACCAAGTACGTGGGTTGAGTTAACGCTGCCGAAAAGGTCAGCCTCAAGTGCGGTATTCATTGCGATGACACCTATTCGGCGGATAACCTCGGGGTTGTTGGAAATCTCGGCCGGACGCATTAGAATCTTGTCGTGGAAGAACTGCATGTCGGCGAACAGCTTCTTCTCGGTATCATCGGTAAAGGTCATCGAGCAAGTACTTGCAAATGTACATTTACCCTTCTGTAGAAGCTCGAGTACAGCGTCCTGGATAACCTCGGTGTACATCATAAACGGAGGCAGCTCCTTGCTTTCGCCCAGGTCATAGAGCACGGCGTTGGCCACATTGCCCACGCCCGATTGAAGCGGAAGGAATTCCTTGGGAAGGCGACCGGCGGTGTACTCGCCTACAAGGAAGCGAACTACATTCGAGCCGATTTGCTTCGAAACTTCGTCGGGTGCGGTAAACGGTTTCACGCAGTCATACGAGCTGGTGTGAACGATACCTACCACCTTTGCCGGATCAACCTTGAGTACGGGCGAACCGATGCGGTCGTTTGCTGCATAGATTGGAATTTCGCGACGGTGGGGAGGATCGAGCGGCAGATATATATCGTGCATGCCAAGAAGTGCCTTTGGCAGCTTGTCATTAAGCTCGATAAAGATTTTTTTCGCCATCATTGCGTAGGTAGGCACATTGCCCAGGCCGCAGCCAAGGATAATTTCGCCATTATCGGTGATATCGGCGGCTTCGATGATTGCAAAGTCGATAGGGCCGTATGTACCGTAGCGTACTTCCTGTGACATTTCCGACAGGTGACGGTCGAAATAGTGGCAGTCGTGGCTGTTGATACGCTTGCGAAGGTCAGGAACATTCTGATATGGTGCACGCATATTATAGGCGTTGGCTCGCGCCATTACACCGTCTACATGATCGCTTGTCGAAGCCCCGGTAAACATGTTTACCTTAAACTCGCGACCGGCTTCATGCTCTCGTACAGCTTTTGCTGCAAGAGCCTCGCTAATAAATTTCGGTGTGCCGGGGGCGGTAAAGCCCGATAGGCCTATAGTTGCACCGTTGGGAATCATTTCTGCGGCTTCTTGAGCCGTTAAAACGTTGAATGCCATGTTAGTGTATATTTTCTTTGTTTTTCGTGGTCAGAAATCTTTAAACTTCGGGTGATTCAGCACTTCGCTCCATATCACAGCCTTACGAAGTTCATCGCGGCTTATCGGCGGTGTCGGTTCCTGTACCGGATACTGTATCGCCGGAGTATCGGCGGTAACACGTGCGCCCTCCTCTACTTCTAATAACGGAGTCTCTGCCGGGCGTGGGGGCGGTTCGGGCCTGCGCTGTTGACTCTGCACACGGGGCGCTCGGGGCGGGCGCGTACGGCGTTGCGGCTGCGCCTGGGGGGCAGCCGGGGTGCTTCGCTGCGAGCCTTGCTTGGCCTTGTCGATAAACTTTTCGAGCAATGGCAGGCCGACAACGAATATCACGCCTATTAATATGGAGAAGAATTGCGATTCCACTTCTTTTTAGTAATTTTGCACAAAATTACTCAATCTTGAGCAATAAACAAATATTTTCAATGGAAAACGACCGCAAATTATATATCGAAACCTATGGCTGTCAGATGAACGTCGCCGACAGCGAAGTGGTTGCTGCTATTATGGGTATGGAAGGATATTCCATATGTGACAATATCGATCAGGCCGACGCCGTCCTGCTCAACACATGCTCGATTCGCGATAATGCCGAACAAAAGATTATCGGACGCTTGCAAGCTCTCAGGGCACTCCGTCGCGACCGCAAATCTCATGGTCGCGACCTTATCATCGGTGTGATTGGATGTATGGCCGAAAGGGTTAAAGACGACCTTATCGATAATCACGGTGTCAACCTCGTGGCAGGGCCTGACTCATACCTCGATCTGCCGGCTCTTTTCGCCTCGGCAGAAGCAGGACATCCGGCAGTAAACGTGGAGCTCTCGACAACCGAGACATACCGCGATGTCGTGCCTGTGCGCCTGCCGGGCAAACAGGTATCCGGATTTGTAAGCATCATGCGAGGCTGCAACAATTTCTGCTCCTACTGCATCGTACCTTACACTCGTGGACGTGAAAGGTCGCGACCTGTCGACAGCATCTTGAACGAAGTTGCCGACCTGAGGGCAAAAGGCTATAAAGAAGTAACATTGCTGGGCCAGAATGTGAACAGCTATCGCTACACAGATTCCGACGGCAACACTATCGGCTTCGCCGAACTGCTTGCTGCCGTTGCCGAGGCTGCGCCCGACATGCGTATACGATTCACAACTTCGCACCCCAAGGATATGGGACACGACACCCTCGAATGTATTGCCGCTCATCCGAATATCTGCCGCTGGATTCACCTGCCGGTACAATCGGGAAGCAACAGCGTACTCGAGGCCATGAACCGTAAATACACCCGCGAATGGTATCTCGACCGTATCGCCGATATTCGTGCAACAATACCCGACTGCGGTATTTCTTCCGACCTTTTCACCGGTTTCCACAACGAAAGCGAAGAGGATTTCGAACAAACGCTCGACCTGATGCGCACCGTCGGTTTCGACGCTTCATATATGTTCAAATACTCAGAGCGTCCCGGCACTCTGGCTTCGAGAACTATGCCCGACAACATTCCCGAAAACGTGAAAATCGATCGCCTGAACCGTATGATTGCGCTGCAAAACGAGCTATCGCTCGCATCTAACCGACGCGACATCGGCAAGCGATTCGAGGTCTTGGTTGAAGGTGTAGCAAAACGCAGCAAAGAGCAAATGGTCGGACGCACAAGCCAGAACAAAACAGCCGTATTCGAGCGAGGAAATGCCCGGGTCGGAGACTTTGTCACAGTCGAAGTTCTTGATGCGACTTCGGCTACCCTGCTCTGCAAATTGGTTTGATTTACAGCCTGCGGCTATCTGATGCCTTTGGTTTTCACATAGTTGCGGAGACTCGCATAGTCGCCACGGAATAGGTCTATGTCTACAGCATGGTCTATGCCCGTGGCGACACCTTTATCTGTAAACTGCCATATTTCCCAATGACGAGCCGACGGTTCCGCACCGTAGCGTGCTATCCAATAGTCGTAATTATCGAGGCCGTGACCTTTGATATAATCGTTGTAGTAGTTATTGTAGGTATATATAATCGGCTTTACCCCATAGTGCTTCTCGACTAACTTGAGCCACTTCTTGGCCATGCTTATCACTTTTTTATGCTGTTTTTGCATAGTTGATTTGCTTATCTCAAGGTCAAGAACCGGCGGAAGGTCGCCTTTTTCGAGAGGCGTATTGGCAATAAAGAATTTCACCTGCTTCTCGACCGGCGAGTTCACACTTAGAAAATGATATGCGCCTCGGATTATGCCTACGCGCTTGGCCTGTGCAAAATTGCGTTTGAATGTCGGATCGACAATTGTTGTTCCTTCGGTGCTCTTGACAAGCGCAAACAAAACAGGCTGCAGATACTTGCCGCTTTTACCATTCGTAACTACACCGTCTCGGCGGGCTCGAAGCGACAAACGCGTCCAGTCGATTTGTTTCTGATACTTGGCGGCATCGATTCCGTAAACTCGTTTACCAACCTTGAATTTCTTATTGCGGTCTTTGGCTAGAGTGCCCCTGCGCCAATGGCCGAAATCCATTGTGCCGTCGGCAAATATCATTCGTCCAAGGCCCTCTTTATAGCCCATATTCCAATATCCGTAGTAAACATTGCCATTGTGGTAACGGCACACTCCATAGCCGTTTTGTTTGCCCTCGCATACACCGCCGGTATACGAATACCGCTCGGTCTCAAGCTTGCCCTGATGGGTCGAGCGCGACGAGCCGGCCATTAATGGCAAGGATAGCAACATTGTTATTAGTAGTATCTTGACTGTTATCGTATTCATGCAGCTATGTTTTCGGATTATATGAGATAGAAACATCCGGATGATAATTTAAGTTTGACGAACAACCTTTTTTACCAGACTTTTTTACTTATGACTTGCAAATATAAAACGTTTAGTCAAATAAACCCTCGCACCAAGTCATATTTTTCACCTGAAGACTATTCCCCATTACGATCTTCTACTTCTTCTGTACTACCACTGCCGGTCATGTAAACACGCATACGCATCCCAACAAGCCACTCATTCATGTTGTATCTGCGATTTCTTTTCCAGATACTCATATTTGCCTATAAAATTCATCTGACCGAATGCACCTCCACCATATTGAAACACTACATAGGGCGAGTAAACAATCGAATCATCAGAGTCATTGATTCGCTCTTGCTCATCCGAAGCGAGAGGTTTGAGATATATCCGATAACTATACATACCCATGCCTATGCGTCGGAATCCGATACAAAACGAATCATCAGGGACTGCTCTCATAGAAATTGAAATGCAGCCTATTTCATCCAACTCATTTTTGAGCCATGTCAAAGAACTTTTGTCAAGCCCACTTTGGATAAGCAATGAATCTATCTTTTCCTCACCCGGATTCCAATTGGAGTCCATCTCATCTATACCGTTCGAGAAATGGAAGATCGAAACACCTCCATGTTCAAATTCAATATGCACGTAACACCCCGGCGTCATTCTATCATAAAGTTTACGATATATCTGCCCCATGCGTTCGCCATACTCGGTATAATGATTTTCCATTATATCAGCATTGCATTTATTGGACGGACTAAAAAACAAGTATAATAACAATATGATATTAATCACGTTCAAAGCCAACAGTATCTTCTTATGTCTGCTGTTGCATTTTAGCGAACTAACAAATGATATGCATGCAACGATGATTGCAGGAATGAACAGCCACAAGAACATGATTATAAACCATATAAACATAAAATCAGCCACAATAAGCCCTGTAAAGCACAAGGCAAGAAACAACACACAAATGTATTGTATTATTATCCAGGCTGGTTTATTACTCAGTTTCATAGTGCGAAATTTATGGTTATGTTTTATCAGATGTGGCTTGATGATATATGCAAAGTTATAAAATCATTGTGAAATATCCCAAATAATCAAAATCCTCAACTAACGATTGTCATATTATCCCCTGCGTCGAGCCCCAGCGAGACCACCATTGCGCATTATAAGAAATAATATGCTCGAAGAGCATTACTTTGCCGTAACCCCGACCTTACACAGTTGGTCGGGGAGAACATCTCTCCATATTCGATAAGTGTCGAAGACACTTCCTATTACATTTAAATTACCTTGGTTTCACTTGATTGAGTCTAAACTTTGAATAAGTTGAAGCAGTCTTTTTCTTTCCTTTATATCCCTGTTGGAGTGCACACTTGAATTAGGGTTATTGATGTCTTCAACGAGTTCTTCTCTGACAGACGTATTTCGTTCGTAAAAACGCAAATCCGGATCTGCGCCATATTTCAATAATTCTTCAGCAATATCAAATTCATCAAATATTAATGCCGTTTGCAATGCAGGACAACCAAAACCGCTATACATGTAGTTTGGGTCAGCCCCATTTTCAAGAAGGAACTTTACAAGCTTAATTTCGCCGTTTTCTGATGCCTTTGAGAGTGGTGTTGAAGGTAAATGCCATTTATTGTCACCCACATACTCCTTAACACAGGATGTATTAATGTCAACTCCATAATCAAGTAATAACCGGACATATCCTATTTTCTTATCTTCACTGATATTTTTATTGCAGACCGAAGATAACGGACAGTTGATAAAAGACTGATTTCCATAATAGGAAGAGATATAATGAACAACCTGATTGGGGTCTGCACCTCTTTTCAACAAGGCTTCTACAGACTTGTATTTATCATCGTATATGGCATACATAAAGACCGTCTGATTGTACTTACTATCTTTGTATTCCAGCAGTTCTGGAGAATTATCGAGGATTTGATTGATTTTATCAATATCCTGCCGTTTAATATACTTAGCCAAATTCTCACATGGAGTATCGCGAAACAACCTGTAATCACCGGCTGCTACTGTTTCCTTATCCACCGGGCCATCGTTAATGTACCAAAATCCGGCATAAATCAGCCCCAGCAATAGCAAAAACGGCAATATAGAAAAAAGCATTCTCTTAGTCTTGTTATAAATACACACACTGGTCCAGCATACACCCGCCAGAATCAATGAATATGAATTTACTGCTAAGAACCATAAAAATGCCTCTCCCTCACTTGAAGGATTGTCAAAGAAAAATATAGTAGCATAAAACACCAATGGCGCGGCTAAGATTGGCAACAATACCAAACCGCAGATTATCTTCAGTACTAAAGGATAATTCTTTATATCTAATTTCATGAGTCTATTATCTGTAATTAAGCAAAGGTACAACAAAAAATTGACACTCAATAGCCTTAAACGGTGTTCGCCTGTTATCAGCTGCTACTGGCCTCGTTCACTACTATACTCGATATTTGGGTTTATCGCTTGAAGTGCGTCCACAAATGATTTCTCGTTTTCAGGAGACACATAAACATAGCTACACCTATCGTAGACGATACGGAGCTTAATATAAGAAGCTGAATAATTTCGGCCTCTTTCAACCCAAAATCTTCCGCGGCGTATTTTCTTGATACTGTCAATATTGATAGCTAATGTTTTCAACGGAGCCGATAATCGTAATATTTTATCTTCTATGGTATAGGTCATTTTGCGCCATAAATACCGGGCCAAAAACACAACTGTCAGGAACGGTGGCGAAACCCAAAGAATGGAAATCAAGCCCAATAAGATAGTAGGAGCTATGAAAAATACAAAAACATCAAATATGCCCAACATTATTATTGGCCATATGTACATTCGTTTATCCTCTTTGCATCGAAACACAGCACGATACTTGGGGATATATGGTGGCGGAACCGTTAATTTTTTATCCATTGTTGCGTTGTTTCTTTATATAGACGATTTCTCTAAAATGCATTATATCTACTCCTTGCATCGGGTGACTTCTGCGAGTTTTGTAAGCCCCCAATAAAGTAGCAACATTATGAGCTGCACTATTGGAAGCACAACACTTAAGGCAAACCAGGCCCAGCCATCAGTATCCTCTTGCGTCAATCTAAGATAGATTGAATAGACCGTATATAAGCAAATGATTCCTAAATTAACCAATACAGCATTGGGATGAGTCTTTTTGAATAATGCCAGAACTATCATTAACGGTTGGGTTACAGCAAAAACGCATATCATCTCGAACGACTGACACCTCACTGCGACATCTATACAGGAGGCTAACAGCAGCATTTCGGCTATTACCCACACTATCCAGAATCGTTTATCGGTCAGTTTCATGTCATTGTTGTTTTGATGGGTTGAACAAAAGTCGGCGATTATTTGCGAAGTTATCGTACAAACTATCTACTTGATGGAGATCTATTCTGGTAATATTCCTTTTGCCGAGGGCTGCCATCCACTCTGTTTTTGTTTCATGCCACTCAATAGAGTCTTTTGGCACATCAATTATGACATATCGTCGCATTTCCCCGTTGCCGTATGTGTGTCCTGGCATTTTATCCACTGAAGTCAACTCTTCGGTATAAGACATATAAATAATTGAATCCGTTATACCAACATATTCAACGGAAAGTCGTGCATGGAATAAACTGTTAGGGAAATAATCGAATTTGTCAATATTGCGACGCTTTTCAAAATGCCACACATTTCTGTCTTCTATTGCAGTAAGCTCATAAGGCGCAATTAACGGAATACGGCAGTAATCCCATGCACCATAATCGGAATAAAAGTCAGTACGAAATGGACCATTTATTTCCTCCTTGATACTCTCCTTGACTTCATCATATTTCGATTTTATTCTCGAACAGCCACAAGTCAAGAACAGTAAAAACATAGCCAAAACAGTAATGTTTCTCATCGCTTACCTCCTTTTAGTTTTTCTACAAAAGATTTGACTTCTTTGGGTGAGAAATTGCCGACTGAATCTTTCGGATAAGACAGCTCGGTGATTCCGTTACTGATGATGGTAACACGCACACTGTCGCCATAAATATGGTCAATACTATTATAACTTATGGAATCCTCATAATGAATACTAAAGGAATCATAATTTATCTCGGCGAAGTTGTCCGGGAAAACAAATGTACCATGATAGTAATCCCTAAATAAAGGCTGCGCTTGATATAGACTGTCAATAAGATTGGTTATATCGCCTGCATATTGATGATATTTCGCGGAATCAAGCGGCAAAACCCATGAAGCCTGTGCGCCCCCCTCTGCTCAACCCATAAAAGCAGCCTCTCAGTGTATCGACTTTGAAACAGTCTATTTTGCCATCGTCATCATCATTAACTTGAACAGATTTAGACATAGGGCGAATAAATAAGCCCTCTTTTTTACCTAAACCATAGTGTGGGGCGGCCATCATTAAACCTCGTGTGTGATAGAGAACGTAATCTCCGTCCTCTGCATCGATATAATGCCTTCCGACATAAAAGAGCAATGGTAATGCAAGAATTGCCGTAATAGCTGAAAACCAGAAATCAATCCTCAGCCACCATTTCAGTAATACTGGTTTTTCAAGTCCACGGCTGAAAGGAAGGGCGAGCAATCCAATGAGGTAACCCCCAACCATCAACCAGTTGAGCAAATTCCAGCGCCACATTAAGTCATTGTTCGTTATGTATAGCATCAAGTAGATAATGGGCAGGAGCGCAATCTGCACCCACACCATCCACAGCACTATCTTATATCGGAGAGTATCTGACATAATTCGCTCTTAATCTTCAAGAATGTATATTATCTGAATTTAGCAAAGTTACAACAAATAATTGATACTCAATGTGACCAATATCACAAATAGCATAAAAAATCATCATTAAATGAAATATGCTCGAAGAGCATTACTTTGCCGTAACCCCGACCTTACGCAGTTGGTCGGGGCGTGTAGCTCTCCTCTTACGATATGTGTCGAAGATACTTCCTTTTAGATATATTTGAAAGACAATGGAGAAAAGTAAAAACTTGTCTGAAGCGTCGAGCCTCAGCGAGACACTGATTCACTAAAGCAAATTATTGAATGGACGGTATTTAGGAGCAATGCATAAAGCCACAGCTACATACCGCATAAATCGCAGAAACACCTGCCTTTTAGTCTGAGGTTTATGTGTTACGTTATCTTCCATATTCTATATTGTGGTTTCTTGCGTATTGTTTGACTTTCTCTTTATCAAACGAATCATCAAGGGGAAGAATAGCCACACTTTTTTCCAATCCCTCACCATTTGCAAAATCTCCGTGAATCACTATTGCCCCTATGGAATCAAGCGGTGTCATGGAGTGAGGATAAACGCCCTTATAACGTTGCTTCTCAATTTCCAGTAGTCCTTTCTTCTCATAAAGAATGGCACTGTCGAATCCTATTATCTCCGATGATTCCTTCATGATATACTTGTCTGTTTCGCAATATACAGAATCATACGTGATAGAAGTTATGATAACTCCTATTATTGATAATCCAATCCAACAAATAGAGTATATTTTGGGAATAATAGTATCCTTCATAAAATACAACATCATACCAGATAAAGCAGTAGCCCAGAATATGACATATCCTAAATACCAGCGCAACTGAACTCCACTTATCACAATACAGACAAATAAAGCCAGCATTACCGCATGGAACACTATAAGCAAAATCCGCAATCGTTTATCGGTCAGTTTCATGTCAAGATTTATTTGGCGATTAATACTATAATAACTGCGAGAACGAGAAAGCCGAAAAAACCGTTGGCGAGGTTGTTGTCGGCATGGTCTATGTTATTGAAATCTTCCGAACCATAGCGGATTTGCCGATATGACACTTTCTGTCCGCGACGGAACAGACGCAGACAACCATACCTCAGCCCGGCTCCGATATGAAGAACCGCTGACCCGAACCACGAACGGACAAACATAGCTATCAATTCCATATCCTTGTATTATGATACCAAATCCAGTAGATTCTCCTTATACTTACTTCCTCCGGCAATATTGGTTAAATGTTCAATATCCCATTTATTCTTTCCCGAAAAGATTACAGATTGACTGTTTTGTTCCAAAGCATAAAGGAGATCAAGATACGCTTGCTGGTTTTTGGCGACATAACTTACTATGCGTTCATCGTCCGCCCAGTCTGTTTCTACAATCTCTCCGGTCTCTTTAAGGATAGCAAGCGGAAAAGCCTCCCGCCATCCAAAATAAACAAATCTATCTGTTTCTCTCAAATCATCGGATTGGTTGAAACTGAATATCATAATTGTTAGTTTGGAGACATCGTAGTTATGAATCAAGTCTAAGACGGCGTCATTTGGCTCTATGTTACGATGACCTGTTTTATCGCCAATAAACAAATCACCCAAATATATTTGAGCAAAGCCCTCGGGCATCATCGAAAACTCACTCTTGATTGGAGTTATCGCCCTTATTGCGGTTACAAATTCTGCTGCTGTCATAACCAATCGTTTTTAAGTACGCGATGTGAATAGAATGGTGCGTAAATGAAGAACAGCCATACATTCAGCAATATATAGCCGAGAGTATCGTGCCTTATGGCAATTGTAATATTCTGCTGTATAAAGACTATTACCGCGATTATCAATCCGATATAAAATATCTCGCCGATTCGCGAATCAATCAGAGGAGTACAGAATACCGCAGCGAATGTATATAACAGCCAAAATATATGAACGCCGCGAAGAAAGAGATATATTTTCCGCTTTGTGTATGTCGAAGCCGTCGTTATTCCATTAGCATTCCCGTTCAGGAAATATAAACCCAGGAACGGATTAACAAAGATATTCCCACCGAGAATCAATGACTGATATTTGCCGTTATAGCGATTTCGACTTATTCTGATATTGGCAAACAGTAATCCCATAGCCGATGCCATGAGCAGTAGTTGTGCAATCTTTGCCACATCGGAGTACAGCCACAACTCACGGTCAAGCCACCTGCCACCGATTCCAACAATCAGGACAACGACATAGACCAGCAACAAGAAGTTGCCGATAATGCTAATGAGATATAACATTCGATTATTCATAGTTCAAGCATCCCTGATTACATAAATGATAAAAAATAAGATAACGAAGATAAAAACTGCCCACATTAATCCGGCAAAATACCTGTTTTGGCGACGAGAGGATAGACTGTCAAAAACATCATAGCCGCCGAAACGCTCAATCGCCTCGATGACGCTCCTGTTGCGACAGTATTTCCCAGAAAGGCTGACAAATATGTTTTGCTCACGTTTATTGTCAGATTTGGCAACGATAAATAATTCGCGTTCAAAAAGAACAGCATAGGAAGGACTATAATATACCTCACATTTCTCTATCTCAGACCATTTAAGCACAGTAATCTTGCTCCAATCTTTTATCTTGATACCATTGGCATCAATTTTTAGGTAATTGCGTCCTAATCGGACATATTTACATATATAACACATCGTTATAACCCCGAAAAACGATGTACCGATTATCGCACCGACAGGCCACCCGTCAGTATAGCCCCAATAAATACTGAAAGCCAAACATACAAGGCAAATCAGAGGAAACGTAAACGCCTCTTTCGCAATATATTCATTTTGCGGTTTCATCGCTTGCCTCCTTTCCGCCACAGACAAATAAATAAGGATATAATTATCACCAAATCTATTAGAGATAACATATGGTATGCCCAAAAGAGTTTAATGTTTTTATCGACATAATATACGAACCATTCCTGCTCTATCTCGGCACACCATGCACCGGAAAAATTCATTATCTCTAAATAGTTTCGCAATATCTCTATATGCGCATAAGCCAATACTGTGATTGCGACTACACCTACTATTCTCTGCCACTGTTTCATTTGATATTAAAGAAATGGTAATTGAACTTCAGTTTGTCATGGTCAATAAGTGACTCGCCTAACATGACTCTATCATACGAAAGGATGGAATCTCCACCGGGAAAGTCGCGATAACTGACATAGACATTTTTGCCTTTGATGCTGTCAATAGTGGGCATGGAATCCTCCGCTCTGATATATATGCTCTCAATATGCCCAGCTTCGCTGTTGTAAATTCTCAGGTCAGCGTATGAGCCAAATTCGCCTTGCTCGACAACTATCAACTCCGCCTGACCACCGTCAAAATTTATAGACCCGACTCGACGCATAGTATCTCTACTTTGGTGAGAAGTGCCAAATAAAGCTGCAGCGAATACGAACATGCCAATCTGAATGAAGGGTAGAAATACCTTAATATGATACAAGATATCGCTATCGCTTACAGGCGTAGTCTTTCGTTCTCCTTTTTGATAGTATCCGGCATCTTTGGGGAAGTTGTACTTTATAATCAGACCGACATCCGGTACAGGTCTTAATAACTTTGAAGTCCACACCGAGCCGATAATCGCGGTTGCTGCAAACAATGCAAACAGCCTCCAATCCAAGCCGGATCCAAGCATTATGCCAGCCCCCAATGCTCCTATACAAGACATTATAATCAAAATGCCAAGCAACAATGATTTACATCCTGTCAGTTTCATCGTGTTGTCGCTTTAAGGTTACCGATTTCTTATTATACCATGAGCCTTTTGGTAAGGTCAAAGCTCTAACAGTTTTTATTTCCAGTCGCACAGTATCCAGCGACACTGTGTATCCTTGAAGACGGATAATTGGGTCTTGACTTGAAATCAATCTTATTTTACCGCTTGATATGCCCCATTTCCCATAGTTACGGATCTCAGGGGAGATCGCTTTTTTATGAGAATCTGTTTTTGAAAACACATAAGAGGAATCGGATTTCAGCTCCAATTCGTAGGACAGTCTGCCTTGTTTTCCGGTATATCTCCCAATGAGATGCTCAGTCCTATAGTACGGCAACTCAGTTGTTACGACCACATATGGAATTCGGTGATTATGCCAGTTTATCGGAAATTGTTTCAATATCACAAAGTCATTGATTCCATAATCAGCTAAGTCTCCAAATTCATTCTTGACTATGTGTTGAATGTAGTCATACCCTCCCAAAATCTCTCCGGCAGAAACTTTTTCTTTAGCCTTTGTAGGGAGACCGTTGATGATAAACCGTATCTGCTCACGGAATGTGGTTGCAATATTTACGACTCCGTTGCAGTTGACAAAACCTTGCTCTGCCGCACAGATAGAGTCGGTTACTGAAATGCTTGCAATGTCATGTGGATATACCCAACTTAAAACACTGCTTGCCAATAAGGACGCGCTGTCACTTTGCATCTGTTCGAGAGTGTAGTCAAACACAGAGTCATTCAAAGCCACTCCGTCAACCACCCATAGAGTTTTTATCTTGCCCTTATGTGTCAGATCATTATTGACCGACTGTGCAGAAAGACAAAAGACAAAAAAGCCCAACAACACGCCTATAATAAATCTTCCACTTTTCATCGCTTGTCTCCTTTCCTATTAATGAGCCAAAGTAGGCCGCCACAGATTAGCACGTTTACACTGACCAAATAGATATTGGTCAACGTGTCGGGCGAGTCGAAACAAAATCCCAAGCCGAACATAAAAAAGAACACGACAACTGCCGAGGCTAAAAATTTACTAATCTGATCGATCATAGCTATTCGTTTTTTTCTTTAACTTGATATGTTTCTGACTCCGAAAAGGTGCTTTTTCCCTTAAGCCATACTCATTTTATCGTGTCTACTTCTTCGTCAGGGACCATAGACATCGAGTACTTCATATACACACTCACCTCGTGACCTTTTCTCTTCCCGGGTATATGATTCGGGAATTGCTTTATAATCCTGATTAACTGCTCGCCGAGCAACTTATTGCCATGTATTATTTCCGGGTTTTCAACCCTTCCGGTAAAATCGACCACGTAACCAATTGTAACATCGCCAAATACTGTATCTTTCTCATTTTTATAGCCCTCGTCTAAAAAACGTTGCATCGCCTCTTTTCCACCCGGGAATTGTGGTTTTACGTCAACCTCTGATTCGTCCCAGAACGGGGGTATTTCGCCTTCCTCTAATATGTCTTCAAGATCTTCTGACGGTTCGTCAACATCTCCAACCAAAAGGAGATCAAGAATCTGTGGATTTTGAACACCTGCGGAGTCTTTTGGAATGGAATCTTCAGCCACTTTGACTGTATCTGCAACCACAATCTGTTCAGTCGGAAGCTCCGGTTCACTCTGCAATGTTTCAGTTGGCCTGCTTGTCGACGCACCATTGCACCCCGACATAAGAATCACACCCGCTGAAATACCGGCAAGCGCAACAGCTTTTCCGGCGAGGGAGCGGGCGCGGAGCTGCTGCTCAAGGTAGCGCACCTCGGCTTCACATTTGGGGCATGTGCCGCGGCAGTCGCCCTTGTAGCGACATTCTGATGTGGCGAACTCAATGCCGTTTGCCTCGGCAATCTGCCGACGTATCTCTTTCAGTATCTTGCAAGTCTGCTTTCCTCGTGCCATAGTAGTAACTTCTGTGTTTTACTTTATAAATCGAGCATCAATAACTTTAATACCTTTGCATACCGTTACTTGAGGGCCAACAGTATTGAAATAAAGCTTTATGCTCTTAATTTTGAACTTATCTTCGTATTTCCCCTTTGTATGCGTTATATACTCAAGAGAATTCTCAGACCATATCATTCCATCGTGATAAAAGTCGGTAATCGCAAGTAGAATTGGTGTTTTTACCCGCGAGTCAATTTTAACATATTTCCCTAAATCTTCAGTTTCATAAATATACCGCTTTTTACTACCGTCGGCATACTCAATAATTGAGTTAATCCTTCTTATTCCTGTAGTATCTATATCACAAGCCAAATCTGTAACAAACATCGGCCTATTAAACTCAATTGATACAGAATCCCCTGTCGTTCCAATTTGAAAATATGTTTCCGGAATTTGAAATTGATCTATAATTCTCTCAAGATTTTTCTCAGAACGATCTGAATTAAAATTAACTGTAATATCAATGGGCTTAATATCTCCGGCTGAAACATAAATATCCCTTTCGATTCGGTTTACATAACATTGATATCCACCAGGAGTTTCAATCCAAGGATTATCAAGATTGGAGAGGTCTATATTCACGTCAATCACATATGGAGTTCCGTTACCGAAGTGCTTTGCCGGTGTAAAATCATACAAAATATCAAAGCTGTTTGAAAAATATCGATAAAGATAAGGCAGATTAATAATATATCCGTCATCACCGTCAGTTCTTCTTGCAAAGTACGAAAATTTATATCTATCAGTATAAATACCTAAAGATGAATTTGCATATACCTTATAGCGCACATTTAGCTTTGCCTCTGACTGAGGTTTCATTGCAAAAGAAGTGTAAAACCAACGACGATTTACTGCATCAACCGGAATACTATCTATATATTCATCGTAGGCCTCGACGACAAAACCGGCCTCTCTGACACTTTCTTTTGAAGAGTGGAACGGAAGTAAACGATCATTAAAAGCAAATTGTATGTCTTTGATCAACCGTTCGTTCCAGCCAATTTCACCTATACTCTCCGTGTAATAATCACTTGTAAACTGGTATGACTCGAATTCGTCGGCGATGCTGTAGTCTATAGGGAATCCGTAATGAATTTCAGGGAAATTCCTGTCGGACTTGTTCTTTAATGTATATGTAATATCAAAACAGTTATAACCGTCAACATGAGTGATATTTATCCGCTCATGTGTTATACAAATTTCGGATATAGACAGTGGCTCGGGGTTGGCAACTCGATTGATAGAAGATAACCTGACAACTGGGTCACCATTAGCATATATTTCCACACTAATCATCAAAGAAACAACAAGTAGGAACAGCCTTTTCATACTCATCATAGTCAATGTTTGCGGATTACGTAGGTGAATAAATCGAATCGGGTGAAGCCGAGAGCTTCGAGTGCCTTGCGGCTTTTCTCTCGATCGGCGTCGGTGTTATAGTCGGGTATCAGCGGTATGCGGATTATACAGTCGTGTTGTCGCACGGAGTCGGCTATTAGGCGCAGGTTGTCGAGAACAAGGTCGTTTGACTGCCCCGTATAGCTGCGGTAAATGTCGGGGTTCATATCCTTGATGTCGATAATAAGGGTATTGATCACCGGAAGTAGAGCCTCGATGTTGGCCGACGGCACGTTGAGCGACGTCTCAAGATTGAGCTGCCATGCGGAGCCACACAGTTCGCGAAACTCGCGTATAAACTGCGGACGCAGGCAAGGCTCACCGCCACCGAAGGTCACACCACCGTTTGTGGCGATGAAATAAAGCTCGTCGATGCGCGTTTCGGCATACAGTTCCTCAGGTGAATACTCGCGGAAACGCCCACCGTCGCCTAATGACTGCGGATTCAGGCAATATCGACAACTGAGAGGACAGCAATGAAAGGCGACAAGCGTAGTGACACCATCGCCATCGGTAGAAAGGCGATGCCGTGCGATGCCTATTATCTTAGCCCGTTGTTTCTCCATGAACATGCAATATGTTGTAGAGCAAAGTTACAAATAAAAATCCACAAAATCTGTGATATAAATCACATTATTTGAAAAAACGTTTGATGATTCTTTAGAAGGCCCAATCAGAGTCAACAGATAGTAAAAAATGAGTCCCTTTTGGAACTCATTTCTGTTTAACACCAGGTAATTATACAACATTTATGATGAGTACTCACTGTATATTTCCGTCTTTTTGATGATATTGTAGTTGGCTCCGACATCTTTACAGCATTCTGCTTCACAATTATTATCGGCTGCTTAAAGCCTGATACAGTTTTGTTTTTTTAACCACTATTATTTTTGAACGTATGTTCAAAATGTGACGTTTTTGTTTTATCTTTGGAGCATGAAGCAAAATTCAGCGACATGGATAAGGTTCAGAAACAATGAGGAAGCATCGTGCTACACCAAGAAACAACGTACGGTGCAGACTACATACCGGATATCTTCATGTAACAAAAGCCCGGCGTGCTTAGAAAACATTATACACCTATAAAAATACAATGGATAATATGTTTCAGAAAATACTTGATGATATAAAAAGGTCATCCAAAATAATAAAAGTCTTGCCATGCAACGATATCGCAAAGCAGGCATTAAAGGCTAAATACAAGATAAATAGCGAAAGCCTGCTTGCGGCAATCCTTGAAAATACCGGAGGGATTGTCATAGATAATTGGATAAGGTTATATGGTGCAGGAGAAGTGAACTTCGTTACAAGGAACAGCCTATTTCCATTCAACGAGGTAGTAATCGGCGAGGATATATTGGGCGGATTATTCATTTGCTTGAACAATGGCAATATTGGATATTTTGCTCCCGATTGTTTGGAACTGGAAGATATGGACATTAAGTTGGGGCAATTTGTGTATTGGTGTCTGCATGGTGATACAGATACTTTTTATACAGATTATCGCTGGCAAGGTTGGCAAAAAGACACCGCAGCC
>LUJM01000113.1:31517-31653 GCA_001689415.1 Bacteroidales bacterium M2
TTTTTAGAACAAACCTCAAACAATATGGAAGAATAAATGCATAACAAGCGGATTAATTTCCCACAAGGTCGATTATCCGCCGGACATTATGAACAAATTAAACAATAGAGAATAAATTATGTCAAGATTAGGTGTT
>LUJM01000114.1 GCA_001689415.1 Bacteroidales bacterium M2
GAAAATATCCCCAAAGGTATCCACCGGACTTTCGAGCCATTGGAGCGATTTATGAATTTTGCGGTGTTCGGTATTCCGGCAGACCTCCGCAATCGCACTTTGCACATTCGTTGGGATGTAGCTAAACCTCAAAGCGAAGTCGCAAAACGTCAAAATGACGTTTTGAAAACGTCATTATCCGCTCAGCTTTCTCTGAAAGAAATGGCAGTGATACGACAGATTCAGGACAATCCAAACATATCCATTACAGCCATTGCAGCCAATACCCGCCTCTCCAAAAGCACAATCGACCGCGTAATCCGCGCACTCAAAGAGAAAGGATTGCAGACACGCATAGGAGCTAAAAATAACGCCACTTGGTTAATAAATTTTGGACTCTAATCTTAACATACAGATAGAAGAGGCTCTGAAGGCTTATCGGGCTTCGGGAGTTGAAGATCAGGTAGACTATCAAAAGTTCTACCTCTATTCCATTGCGACCAATTCCACCGCAATTGAGGGTTCTACTGTCACTGAAATAGAGAACCAACTTCTTTTCGATGAGGACATTGCTGCCAAGGGTCGCTCTTTGACCGAGCAGATGATGAACGTAGACCTGAAAGACGCGTATCTTCATGCTTTCAGAATTGCCGCTGAGAATCCCACATATACGCCACAGTTATTGCCGCAACTGTCTGCTCTGGTTATGCGCCGCACCGGATGTGAATACTCCACTATTGCCAGACATTTCGATTCCTCAAAAGGCGAGTTCCGCCTCTGCAATGTAAGCGCAGGCATAGGCGGAAGGAGTTATCTGGCATATAATTATAATAAGGTGTCGCGAGCAGTGGAAGATTTTTGCTCATGGCTCAACGAAGAAATATCTAAAGTTGACAAGGAAGATATTGCAGCTTGCTAACGCTTGAGCTTTGAAGCTCATTTTAGACTCGTGACCATTCATCCGTGGGTTGACGGCAACGGTCGAACAACCCGACTGGTGATGAATATGATTCAACGACAATTAGGTCTTGTTCCTTCTATCGTCAGAAAAGAGGATAAGGGAGAATATATACAATCGTTAGTTGACAGCCGCGAGAATGACGATTCTACCATAGCACAGGATGTTATGCTCCGCCATCATATCGCCAATCTCAACCGACGAGTTTTACAGTATAAGGTAACATTGTAGGTATAGTAACACGAAATCATTATGGAAAACTATGGAGGTACGAGATATAGTTCGATGTGGGATGGATCGACATGGTTCATCTTGGGACTGGTTGCGGTGTGCTGCGTTGTTCCTTGTTTCTTGGATGACGGAATCTGGCCGACAATTATCTGTATTGTGATGTTGGCGTTTGTCTTAGTGACATTCCTCAGCATCTACTACCGCATTGACGGAGATAAGCTTGTGGTATATTCTTTCTTTATCCCTACCGCCTACCCCATTGACAGGATTAAGGAAATCAAGCCGACTAAAAGTGTACTCTCGTCGCCGGCAACTTCGTTGACCCACCGCTTGGCAATCACCTTTACCGACCGGAAGATTCTCAAAAGCTCCATTCCACTCATTATATCGCCTGTGCGTCAAGAGGAATTTATCCGACATCTTCTATCCATCAATCCCGAAATCAAGCATTGAGCATAGATAATGTTGGTTAATCACAATTATACATCACTTCAACATATCATATAATAAAGTTTTTACTATCTTTGCAGTATTAAAAGATAGATTGAGCATGGCGAAGTCATCGGCTTAGCCGCTTTGCACCTTAAAATATAAACAATGGCAAAGAACACGATGGGGACTAAGTTGCCCCGGAAACTGGAGCAGAAAATGGCTATTATGGGTGAGCAGATTAAGCTCGCCCGCCTGCGTCGTAACCTCTCGATTGCGCAGGTTGCTGAACGTGCAACCTGTTCGCCTCTCACTGTTAACCGCATCGAGAAAGGTTCTCCGACGGTTTCAATAGACATCTATGCCCGTGTTCTTTATGCTCTGCAACCTGATGACGATCTTCTTTTGATTGCCAAGGAGGATACCCTCGGTCGTACATTGCAGGATATAAGCCTCAAACACAGACTTCGGGCTCGCCCGATGTAAATCAGAGGGCAGAGTTTGAGTTAAAAAGCGAACATCTATAATATTATTAAATAATGAATAGCAAACCACACATATGGTCTATTGACAAGTTATTAGGAAAGAATCTAATCATTCCTGATTATCAACGACCATATAAATGGACTGACAGAAACATAACAGAACTCATTCTTGATACTCAAAAAAGTATCGAGGAAAGCCGGACGTACGCGAACTTCAAATATCGCATAGGCACAGTCATACTTCATAGAAATGAGAAAAAAGAGTATGAGATTGTTGATGGCCAACAACGCATACTATCATTCCTCTTGCTGAAATTATATCTGGACTCTAAATTTTCATGTAATTTACTTAAAACAAACTTTTTAAACAAGATTACGCAAAAGAATCTACACGATAATTACACAACTATTCGAGAGTGGTTTTCTTCTATTGACGATGAAGAGAAAGCCCTTTTTAACGATGCTCTTAAAAACATTCTGGAAGTTGTCGTAATTACAGTAGACAAGATAGACGAAGCATTCCAATTATTCGATTCCCAAAATACTCGTGGTCGTGCGCTATATCCGCATGATTTACTTAAAGCCTATCATCTTAGAGAGATTCATGACAAGTATGAAATGCAAGATGCTGTGGTGAAATGGGAATCGAAAGACCCAAAGGCTATCCGTGAGCTATTCGACCTGTACCTTTTCCCGATATGGAATTGGGCAAAATGTCGAAAATGCGGTAATTTCACATCTGCTGATATAGACATATATAAAGGTATTGAAGAGAAGTATGGCTACACCTATGCACGCAGAGCCAACAAAGCCATGCCTTACTTCCTACTCACAGAGCCATTCATTTCAGGAGGTGATTTTTTTGAAATGGTTGATCATTATATGCAGATGTTGCATAATATAAAAGAAGAAATTGCAACGAACCCTGCATTTCATGATATCGAACAGATTCTTACAAATGGGAAAGACGCGGATTCAGCAGAGGAATTAGATAAGTCTTTCAAGTCGTCATCAGTTGGACTTAACCATGCACGAAATCTATTTTTCTGTGCGTTGCTTTGCTATTACGACCGCTTCCATAACTTTGATGTCATGGCCGTGAAAAAACTATTTACATGGGCTATGATGATTAGGATTGACATGCTGCATTTAGGTTTCGATACCATTAACCGATATGCAATTGGTTTAGGGGATAATGACAAATATAGTAATGCAAAACCCGTAATATCCATGATTGCTTATGCACGTAGGCATACAGAAATCTCCAGTATGAGACTTGATATGAGAGAAGAAGACAAAGCTGCCAGTGAAAATTGGGACAATTTATATAACCAACTTCGTCAACTTAATGGATACAATTGATATGGTAGAAGAATTAAAAATATTAGATGAAGTAACAATATTCGATACAAATGCTCACTATGTAATTCCGCGCTATCAGCGAGCCTATGCTTGGGAGGACAAAGAGATTGTACAGTTAATTGATGATATTAACGATATTGACTCATCCGAGAATTATTACATCGGTTCACTTGTTGTTTCCAAAATACAAGGCAAAGCCGAAACTTATGAGGTCGTTGATGGACAGCAACGTCTTACAACACTTTTTCTTTTGTTGCAATATCTTGTCTCAGAAGGAGCTTTAGAAGGAGAAATAGGCCAGACACTCACTTTTGATTGTCGTTCTAAATCTAAATATACCCTTTCTAATATCCAACAAATACTGACAAACAAAAAACTTTCTGCCGACCAAGAGGAAAGTATAGACCAGTCTATCCTTAATGGCATAAAAGCAATTCGTCAAAAGTTTACAAGTGACAAAGGATTAAACAAGGATGAATTCGTTTCTCGGTTGCAACATGTGATACTCTACAGAATAGAAGTACCTGAACATACAGACTTAAACCGTTACTTTGAGATAATGAACACTCGTGGAGAACAATTGGAGCAGCATGATATCCTCAAAGCCCGGCTAATGAGATTTCTCAACAATAGAAAGGAACAAGAACTATTTTCACGAATATGGAATGCTTGTAGCGATATGACAGGCTATGTCCAAATGCACTTCTCAAGAACAGAGAGAGAAAAAATTTTCAATGGCGAGTGGAATGACTGGCCTGCCGATGAATGGGATGAATATAGTGATTGTTTGGATATTACGGAAGATTCGGAAACCAATGCAACCATAAGCGAAATCATTAAACCAAGATTCAAAGTTGACAATGTAGATGGCATACTTGACGATGATACTCATATACGCTTTGAAAGCATCATTGAATTCCCGCATTTCTTGCTTCATACACTCAGAGTTTTTGTAGAATTATACGATGTGTCATTGAAAAAAGATTTGGGCGACTTGCTTGATGACAAGAAATTGATTGCTGACTTTGAAAACGTGATTAAGTACGGAACAATCGATGATGAACCTATCAAGGATAACAAAGAAAATTTTGCAAAAAGGTTCATTATTCATCTGCTACAAACACGTTATCTATTTGACATGTTTATTATCAAGCGTGAATTTACAGGTGAAGACAAAGAAGGAGAATGGAGTCTCAAGGAAGTGCACACGTCGGGACAAGCATCTAAAAAGAAAGCATACTATTCAAATACAAAGTTGAGGTATGAAAATGAATGGGAGAAGACATATGCTCCACGCAATAAAGAATGCTTAATGATTCAGTCTGCACTTCGTGTATCATACACATCCCCCAAGGTTATGCACTGGATCACAGAGCTTATCCTATGGCTGTTTGAGGATAATAAAATAGCCGAATTAACAAACGAAGCAGAAGGCATAGCCGCAAAGGCAACCAAGGAGAATTTCTTAGATGGAGAGGACTACAAGCTTGGCGTAACGACTCCTCATATCGTGTTTAATTTCTTGGATTATTTGTTATGGAAGAACAATAAGAATACATATAGCGATTTCGAATTTGAATTCCGTAACTCAGTTGAACACTGGTATCCACAAAATCCATCTGACGGTTCTTTTGATTCATGGGAGGACAGAGATACCTTCGGAAACCTATGTATCATTTCTCGAAGCGTCAATTCAAAGTTTTCAAACCTTTCACCGGAGTCAAAGATGAAGTCTTATAGCAAAATGGTCAAGAAAGGAAGTTTGAAACTTCGTATAATGGGGGGCATAATACAAAATTCATCCAATGAAGTGTGGATTGACTCCAAATGCCAAGAGCATGAAAATGAAATGATTTCAATTCTAAAAAAAGCGTGTGACATTTCAGATTAATAATAGTATGGCAAAGAATACTATGGGGACTAAGTTGCCCCGGAAATTGGAACAGAAAATGGCTCTTATGGGTGAGCAGATTAAACTCGCCAGACTGCGCCGTAACCTCTCGATTGCGCAGGTTGCTGAACGTGCAACCTGTTCGCCTCTCACTGTGAATCGCATTGAGAAAGGCTCACCAACGGTTTCAATAGGCATCTATGCCCGTGTTCTTTATACTCTGCAACTTGATGACGATCTTCTTTTGATTGCCAAGGAGGATACCCTCGGACGCAATCTGCAAGATTTGAGTCTGAAACACCGCCAACGCGCATCTAAAAAGGAATAAGCCATGAAAAAACTTTTTGTATATGCCGACTTTGATTGGTTGGAAACGCCCCAGTTTATAGGCAAGCTTACTTGTGACTCGGTGCGTGGCAGCGAGACATACGGCTTTTCGTATGATAAAGAGTGGCTTGCCAAATATGGGGATGTTTTTCTCAGTGAGGATTTGCAGAACTATACCGGCATCCAATACACCCGACCGGAACGCGATATTTTCGCCTGTTTCTCCGATGCGCTACCCGACCGTTGGGGACGCACATTATTGAATCGCCGTGAACAGATTGCAGCCACTGATGAGAAAAGAGCTGTACGCCGATTGACATCTTTCGATTATCTGATGGGAATTGATGACGCTTCGCGCATGGGAGGATTTCGGTTTGCCGAAACTCCCGGCGGGAATTTCATTAATTGTGAAGAAAGACTCCGCGTGCCGCCATTGGCGAATGTCAGAGAATTGATGCAGGCAGCACATGAGATTGAACTTAGCGAGGAAAAACATCTTCTGCCGTCAAAAAAATGGCTAGCGCAACTGCTGCATCCGGGTACTTCTCTCGGTGGTGCAAGACCGAAAGCATCTGTTATTGATGAGAACGGCTGTCTAACGGTTGCCAAATTCCCCTCGCGCAAAGATGATTACGATGTTGCACAATGGGAACATTTCTGTCATATAATGGGTCGCAAGGCCGGGCTGAATCTTGCCGTGACACGAACAATGGACGGCGAAGATTATCACATTCTACTCTCAAAGCGATTCGACAGAAATAGTGACGGCAGACGAATACATTTCGCCTCCGCGTTGACTCTGCTCGGACTCACCGACGGTGACAACGCATCAACCGGCTATGGCTATACCGACATCGTCGATTTCATTATTCAGCACGGCAGCAATGTTGAGCAAAACTTAGAGGAACTATATCGTCGTGTGGCATTCTACATCATTGTCGGCAACTCCGACGACCATTTCCGCAATCACGGCTTTCTGTTGACTCGCAAAGGCTGGGAACTTTCCCCGGCATACGACATCAACCCAACACTCGCCGACAATCAAAGCCTGCTGATTAACCGTTCCACTAACGAATCAGATCTTAATATCCTATTGGCATCCGCTGGAGATTACATGCTTTCATCCGACAAAGCCGAGAGCATCATCGCCGAGGTAAAAACAGCCATGAAGTCATGGCGCACAGAAGCCCGCAGACTCGGACTTTCCCAACGCGACATCGACATGTTCGCACCCCGATTTGACAAATGGATTGAATAGTCTGTAATGTCATGCATCGGTTCAAATCATATCGCCAGTGCATTAGGATGAACTTTAAATATACCAATTTTACCACTCTCCATCAATCCGGAAATCCGCAATAAAGCGCAATAAATTTGGTCGTATGGAATTTTATGCCTAACTTTGTAAATATCATTCTGTGGAGTGTTATACTAATATATTAGGTATAAATATCATCATGGTGACATTTACGAACAAATCATTAGCTACGCCTGATGTAATCAGGAATCTCGGCATGAGGTTTCGTGATTACAGGTTACGGTTGCGCATGACCCGTAAGGAGGTTTCCGAAGCGGCATCTATCGGCATGACCACACTCTATAGGTTTGAGTCCGGCAATATGACCGACATTTCGTTCAGTACTCTTCTGAGACTATTAAAGGCAATAGGTCTTGAAGAGAACTGGGATACACTGCTGCCCGAATTGCCCGAATCACCTTATATGTATAACGACAATGAGAAAAAGGCACAACGTGTTCGCCATTCCGCGAAAAAATAATTACGGGCATGAAATACTTGAAAGTAAATCTATGGGGGCAGGAAATCGGACGGCTCGTGTGGGACTCAGCCACGAGACGTACATATTTTACATATAACCCTGAGCTGAAAGACAGGATTCCTGACATTGCTCCGCTAATTTCTCCTGCGAAGAACCGGAACTTTATTTTGCCTATATATGGAGATGATCGGCCTATTTACCAGGGGCTTCCTCCGTTTATAGCTGATTCGTTGCCGGATTCCTGGGGTAACACTCTATTTGACAAATGGGTAAAGGACAATAAAATATCACGCAATAAAGTTACGCCACTGTACAAACTGATGTTCATTGGCACACGAGGTATGGGAGCTTTGGAATATGAGCCTTACGCTGCAGACCTTACCCATACTCGCACAATCGACATCAAATCGCTATACGATATTTCTCTCAAAATTTTTGAAGACCGGGACAACATCGTACTGAATGCCAACGAGGAACTGACGTTGCAGGCATTGCTTGCCGTGGGTACGTCAGCCGGAGGTCGCCAGATGAAGGCGATTATCGCCATTGACAAAGCGACCGGAGAAATCCGGTCGGGTCAGACCGATGGGCTTGAAGGTTTTGAATATTATATCTTGAAGTTTGGTGACAAATCCATGCCTATTGCCGAAATTGAAACTGCATATTACAACATGGCAGTTGCAGCCGGAATCGAAATGGAGGAATGTCGGTTATTGCCCATAGACGGCATCAATCATTTTCTCACCAAACGTTTCGATAGGAAAAACGGCCAAAAGGTTCATGTTCAGACTTTGGCTGCCATAAACCCCGAAGCACGAAGCTATGAAGACCTCGTTGCGACCTGTCGCGAACTGTCAATCTCCGAGTCTGAGATTGAGCAGCTCTTCGCACGGATGGTTTTTAATGTCATGGCCAACAATACTGATGACCATAACAAAAACTTCTCATTCCTACTTGAAGAGGATGGGAAATGGCGGATGTCACCGTCATACGATACGACATTTATATTCAACACAAAAGGCACAGGCCCCAATATCGAGCGTAGATTGAGTATTGGAGGAGAAATAAGTGAGATTTCCAAGACAGACCTACTCGATTTTGCAAAACAGCATGATATAAAGAATGCCAACGCAATCATAAACCGTGTAGCAGAGGTAATTTCAAAATTCGGCGAATACGCCGAGCGGTGCCATATCACTCAACCATGGCGTGGTATAATCCAAAAGACACTGAACGACAATCTTATCGCTTTCGGTTATATCTCCAAAGACGATGGTATCGAAAAATCCTTGTGCGATATGCACGGAAGAACTATCACTGATTTTTCGATATCAGTCAATTCCAAAGGGCATTATGACGTAGTTGTGATAATTGACGGACAGCGTCATCGACGATTCGTCAGACCCAATATGAACCTCTATACCGACCTGACAAAACAGGACATTTATAATCTTCCAGCCGATGAGAAAATCCGATTGGCTGAAATCCTGTTCCCTCCGAAATAGAGCCTATCGGCTCAAATCCGGCTAAAACATTGGGGAAATCGGCTCAATCTGAAACCATTTTTCATGGATATAGCTTGAAATTTGAGTCGATAAACAGGATAAAACTCCACTATGGATAAGCCTGCGGCAGACATATTAACAGAGTAAAAATCAATGGATTTGTACGCTCATCTGTATGTCGCCAAAAGTTAAAGTTACTATATTCCTTTGATAATCGGGATATTATAGTTATCTTTGCGTTGAGTCACTGTTGTCGGTTTGGCAAATGCGACTTGTAAGAAATTAAGCAGCAGACGGTTAACCACTTACAAACGTAGAAAATTCACGTTAATTGTACGGATTAGATTTATACCTATCTGTATATCAATAAATTAACCGCTTCTGCAATGGCAGATGTCTGATGAAAGATGTGACCATCGGACTGTGCAACGACTTCCGCACATACATTCTCAAAATTCGTGTGAAACAGTCCGGCAATATCATATCACGCAACTCTGCCGCCGGATATTGCTCAACCTTCCGCGCTCTGCTAAAGTTGGCATACAAGGAAGGCTGGCTCCGTGAGAACGTCAATGACTACCTTGACCGCATCGACTGGGAGGAGCCAAAAATCAACTATCTCGAAATCGAAGAGGTGAAACGCCTTGCTGCCACTCCTTGCAAAGTGGATGTACTCAAACGAGCATCTCTCTTCGCCTGTATGACCGGACTCCGCATCAGCGATATTCTGCAACTGCGTTGGGAGAACATCGAGCTGTCTCCCGACGGTGGGTATTGTATGCGCATCCGTACCCAGAAGACCAAGACGCAGGCGACGTTACCATTGAGCGATGAAGCCCTGTCGTATTGCGGTGAACAAGGTCGCGGCATGGTATTCAAAGGACTGAGTCGCGCCCATACCCGCGAACCGTTCAAGAAATGGCTCAAAGATGCCGGCATCAAGAAGAAAATCACCTTTCACGGGTTGCGCCACACATACGCTACATTACTGATAACCAACGGCTCTGACATCTACACCGTTAGCAAAATGCTTACGCATAAAAACGTAGCCACGACTCAGATCTACGCTGAGGTCATAAATCAGAAAAAGCGTGACGTCGCCAACTCAATTTCACTCAAATGATTGCTCAAAGCGACACCGCAAAAATACCAATTGTTTTACCACAAAAACACCGATTTGTTTGGAATCATCATAACCTGTCTACGCAGGAAAAACGCGAGCAGACGTGTATCTCTGACAATCTTATAAATCGACAATAAATTTCAGTCTGACTCAAAAAAGCTGCAAGAATAGTCGTAGTTTGAACTATTATTACTTTATTTGCGGTCTAATAGACGCAAGTACGACTATGGAAGAGAATATATACATGTTGCCTGACAGTGAAATCCGCCGTCGGATGGGACAAAAAATAAGACATCTGCGACTCCGGCAGAACTTCACTCAGGCATCACTCGCAGAACAGGCGCAAGTCTCATTGACGACATTAAAGAGAATCGAGAAAGGCGATATAAGCTATTTCGATTCCTTGATGCGCTTGCTACGCATACTTGGCGAACTGGATGTGTTCTCGTCACTCATTAAGGAAGATGAGATGAGTCCCAATGAATATTTCGAGTTTGTCGAAGCAATCAAGAAGAAGCAGCGCAAACGCGCAAGTGGTAACAACAAGACCAACTCACAACCTAATATCGAGGAATCAGAATGGTAGATATAGCAAGAGTAAACCTATTTGGCCAACTACTCGAATTCTTCAATCCGTATAAAGACTTCAATAACCATGAGAATATATCCTGACAAGAACAAGGCATTTCCCAACCCGGCGATTCCGAGCCTTTGCTACATAAAAAATGTGGTGAAGAATCCGAGAATAACCATTGGCGATTATACATATTATGATGATGTTGACGGAGCCGACAGATTTGAGGAGCATGTCACACATTTCTATGAGTTCATCGGTGACAGGCTGATAATCGGAAACTTCTGCGCTATTGCCAAGGGGGGTTACCTTTGTCATGAACGGTGCCAACCATCGGATGGACTGCGCCTCGACCTATCCTTTCTACATAATGGGAGGAGATTGGGGAGGTGCGATTGCTCCTGTAATGGATGAATTGCCGCTCAAAGATGACACTGTCATCGGCAATGATGTATGGATTGGGCAGAACGTTACAATCATGCCCGGCGCACATATAGGCGACGGAGCCATAATCGGCACAAATGCAACAGTAGCCTCCGACATTCCTTCTTTTTCGATAGCCGTGGGAAATCCGGCAAAAGTCATACGCCGCAGATTTGACAATGAAATGATAGACTTGCTGGAGCGTCTACAATGGTGGAACCGACCCATTGAAGAGGTTGATAAATTGATTCCGATACTCTCAAATCCTGATATAGTCCAGGCAAAAAATGAAATAGAGGAATATCTACGCATTCAAAACAATTAAGTTGCCATCATAACCCAACAGTCTTTTTAATCTATATAATATTTATTAACATTGTTGTGCCTTATCCTTGCTCATATCTGATATTAAATTTGCAGCATGAAGAATGAAAAGATAAAACTGACATTAGACGACTGTAATATTGTCGATGCCCAGGATCCGCTAATTGTATCCGCAAGCCGCGCCACCGACATCCCGGCCTTCTACTGCAATTGGTTTTTCAAGCGTCTCGCCAAAGGTTACGTCAGATGGCGCAACCCCTACAACGGCCAGGATTCATATGTAACCTTTGCCAACACAAAATTCATAGTATTTTGGTCGAAGAATCC
>LUJM01000115.1 GCA_001689415.1 Bacteroidales bacterium M2
ACCCGGCCTATTTCGGACGGATACGTTTTTTGCGCTTATAACACGCTATAAAAAACAGGAGCGAGACTTACAAAATCGCGCTCCTGTATATTATAAGGTATATATATTATTCAGCTTTGCCAGCGCTACCGAGCACGTTGACGATTTTGTGACGGTAGAGTTTTTCCATGTTGTCGCGAGCCGGACCGAGGTATTTGCGGGGGTCAAATTCACCGGGTTTTTCAGCGAATACACGACGAACGGCAGCAGTCATTGCCAAACGGCTGTCAGAGTCGATATTGATCTTGCAAACGGCGCTCTTGGCGGCTTTGCGGAGCTGGTCTTCGGGAATACCGATTGCGTCGGGAAGTTTGCCACCGAACATGTTGATTGTATCAACCTCTTCCTGGGGTACAGAAGACGAACCGTGGAGAACGATGGGGAATCCGGGAAGTTTCTCCATAACTGCGTCGAGTACGTCGAATGCCAGGGGCGGGGGAACGAGCTTGCCTTCGGCATTGCGGGTGCACTGTTCGGGAGTGAACTTGTAGGCACCGTGAGATGTACCGATCGAAATAGCCAGCGAGTCGCAGCCGGTACGGGTTGCGAAGTCGATAACTTCCTCAGGATCAGTGTATGTGTGGTGGTCTGAAGATACTTCGTCTTCTACGCCTGCGAGAACACCGAGTTCACCTTCGACAGTTACGTCGAACTGGTGAGCATAATCTACTACCTGCTTGGTCAGAGCAACGTTTTCTTCGTAGGGAAGGTGGCTACCGTCGATCATAACCGAAGAGAAACCGAGGTCGATGCAGCTTTTGCAGAGTTCGAAGCTGTCGCCGTGGTCGAGGTGCAGAACGATCTGGGGATTCTCCCAGCCAAGTTCTTTTGCGTATTCTACAGCACCCTGAGCCATGTAGCGGAGAAGGGTAGCGTTGGCGTAGTTGCGGGCACCTTTGGAAACCTGAAGTATTACGGGTGATTTTTCTGCGCTTGCGGCTTTGATGATAGCCTGAAGCTGCTCCATGTTGTTGAAGTTGAAAGCGGGGATTGCATAACCGCCTTTGATAGCCTTCGAGAACATCTCGCGGGTGTTGACAAGGCCGAGTTCTTTATAACTTACCATTATAATTGTAATTAAAGGATATTTACCTGTACGAGATACGGCATAGCCGAATCCAGGCACAAAGATACTTGTTTTTTTTGGATTGACCAAAAATTTGTAGGCGCACTAATTCGACAACCGACAAATTCTGGATACATATACATTATTATAATGTAGCGATAATCGAATTCCTCAGATTATTCCCAATGTGTATACCGTGCGAGAATCGCATATTTGGCGACTGCATTGAAATATCAGCCAAAAATCAAGATTATTTATTTTCGATAATCTATATTATGATAAGGGCCTGTAATACAGCCAATTATATCTAATTTTAACTTCTCTTTACGCTTTAGTGATAATCGTGTTAAATATTCATAAGGCACAAATTTGGATTGTAACAATTCTAAATCGGACTTCTCAATATTTAATTTACAATCTGTAACACACTCATTAAGAAGTCTATTCACTACATGAGCATTAAATACAAGAGCAGGGCAGATACGACCTACAGTAGGTAAAAGCTTTTGTAGATAGATACGTGGAATTCGTACTTTTTGAATACCAATAGAGTCATCAAGATTTTTATACTTAACTTGAATAGTAGACTCGGAAGAATTTAAAATGAAATCTTTGTATAAGTCAATAAAAGGAACTGCCAAGCCTACTTTTTTAGGCATCTGGATAAAGAAAGGATTATAATGACCGTTATGGCGCTCTTTATTAATGATGAAATCATTATGATCATCGCAAATTATGTTTTTAGTAATATACTTAGTAACATAAGTGGCGAGAGCAATAGGATTTTTAGCAACTTGAAAATCAAATAAAACGCCATGGGGCCAAAATCCTTTCAAACGAGGTTGATTACAATATAAATCACTTGGATATATATCAAGCTTTTTAATTTTGTATATCAATCCATTAGGATTGTGACAAGATAAAATGGCGTCATTAAGTTGCTCGAGTTTCGGCATGAACAAATCTTTAATCTGTACTAATTCATCGTTTGTAAGAGTGCAGTCAAAGAATAATATTCCGTGATAATGAGGCCGAAGAGAGTACCGAACATCAGTACCATATTCGCCAATATAAAGATTAGTAAAGGTAATCCTACTATCAATATAGCGAGAGATATAAGTACGAAGTCTTTTAAAGGCTTGCGAGACATGTTCTTTATGTAATCCGTCAGAAGGTAAATATTTATCTGAATATGTGAGAGTATAAAAAACTACTGAGCCGGAATTGGCAGCATGAATTATAGACCGGGATCTAATTTCTTCACGGTAATCAAATTTACAATATTTACATTTACCACAAGGAAGTAAACAATATAAAGGATGTTTAACACCGTTATAGATAAAATAGCTTAGAGCAACAATATCAGCAAGACAATCAGTAGGTAGTTCACGATAAGAAGAGATTAGATACTTGTGATCATCTGAATGTAAAAGAAAATCTTTCAAACGAGTGTATTCTGTGAACTCACTATAAAAAACAATCTTAACTCTCTCATTAGAATGAATGAGAGATGATTGCGATACAATCAATGTGGGTTCGGAACACATAATAAATAAAGTTTTTGTATTAACGTGCCACAAAGATAGTACAATTGTGTCAGTTAAACAAGATAAGACGAGAATTTCTCGGGATTTTTCACAAAAATCGACCGAACCCCAAACCAATTTGCATATACCGCAAATTATTACGCAGGTCTACGCCTGCTACACACTATAAAATAGGGTTGAGAATAAAAAAGTATAATAGTGTGTGTTATAGACTATAAATGCGATAAAAGAGTTTATAGAGTAGTTAGCTGAGGGCGTGCAATGTAGCATCGATGCAAAGGGGGCCCCCCCTAAGCTATGTAAGGAGCCCGGGGGGAACCCCCTACGCATCTATAGCTAAATTGCACTTTTACGTAGAAGAATAAAAAATGCAACTCCATTAGAAACGAAGTTGCATAATTTGAAATCCAAGTTGTAAAAAAATAACAGTACTAAAATGGGCCGACGTTACGCCCGGTCGATACGCCTAAAAGGCCGTTATTACCAGGGTAATACAGCGCCAATTAGACTTGCTTGTGCTTTAAGAAGATTACTATATGTATCCAAACCGTCAATAAGAATATGAGCATTTGTTGAACGTGTATCAGATTTCATTTTAGAGATAGATTCTTCAATAGCTTCTACTTGCTGCTTAGATAAATGAGATAAACCGTATTGACGTAATTTATCATCATTTAGAGCATTTTGAAAATTATTTAAGTCAGTTTTGGAATGATTTAAAGCAGTTTGAGAATCTAAATTATTTTTTACATGCTCGTTTACTTCAATATCACTATGATTTTTAGCAGCTTGGCTATTACGTTCATTAGTGCCAGCATCTAAAAAATTTTTCTCAGAATTTAGCAAAAAAGACAAGCGATAAGCCTCAACATCTTTTAGATGAGCAGAAGAAAATATATCCTGAATCGTTGCAACATCCTTCATTATGTTGGTAGATTGCTTCAATTCATAAAAAGTATTCTCTTTTATAAGATAATCAGTCTGTTGATCGATCTGCTTAACACGGGCTTGTATTTCTTTTTGGCTATCTGACATAACATCGATACGCTTATTAATTTCCTGTTCTTGTGCAGCATCAACTTTAATTTGTTGGTTGCCAACATCAATACCTAATTGGGCTAATTTATCTACCCAAGGAATTTCGGTAAGCGTTTTTTCAGCTTCAGCATCATTTTTACGAGCTTGAGATTCAATAAGTCGAGCATTCAAATAAGATTGGCCGGCGGAAGACATACCAGTGAAGTCGGGTAGAGGAGTGCCAACACCATTATTAGAAAAAGCTGCTGCAGAATTACCACCAAAAGCAGCATTCTGAAAACCGCCAAAGGCCAAAGCAGGATTTAAGCCAGCTTTAGACAACCTATCTACAACTTGCTTAGGGTCATTATATGAATTAGTACGATTAAACATATCCAATTCAAAATCACGGCTTTTTTGCGCTTCATCAGCATTAAATTGACGATTTAAGGCGTTTTCTTCTTTCTGTGCCTTAATCTGTTTATTTGCTGATATAGCACTGCTGATAGAACTTAAAAGGCCACCAGCAGCGCCACCAATCCAAGATAAATCCATTTTAGCTTGTTTTTGCGATTCGGCCATAAGCTTCTGAGATATTTCCTTTACATTGTTCTTCGTAAGCTATAATATCACCTACATCGACACCACGACGGAAAAGAAAAGGAACATCAGTAATTTGTGATATTTCACCGTCATCAAAATTGGATTCAGAAAGCAATTGCGAAGAAATAGGAACGCCCATATTACAAGAACGTTGCATATCTGAAGGAGTTGCAGCGAGGCCATCTTGGACAACGGTACGTGTGACATTATAAGCACGAGTACGGCGTGAAAATTTACGTAATGTAGAATTCATAATGTTATATTTAAAATATTACTCAAGTCGAGGAGTACCGAAGCGAGATATTTGACGCATCATTGTTATGTCAAAATGAATCTGACCAAGGAAAGTATCTACGGGTTCACCGTTAACTTCATTAACTGTAAAAACATCATTCAAACTATCCGGGTCAACGGTTAAAAAGTCTGGATTAATAGAAGGTACAGTATTAAATACTCGGCACATGAGGAAATTATTTAAAGTAGTACGAAATTGACCGTGAACTTCATCAGTAAATTGCAAATAATCGTACCAGGCACGTTGATAACCAAAAGTAGAATTAAGATTTACACCTTGATTCAAAGCTTGTAAAGGACATACCTCATTATATTTAATAGGCTGAAAACCGAGGTGGTTGAATTCGGGTGTAAAGTAATCAAGATTCTCGTAGGTCTTAAGAAAATGCTTTGGTAGTAATTGAGAGTAGCAAGGAACGGGAACTACGGAAAGAATACCGATAATATACCCGTTTTCATCACAGTATTTTTGAAAACCATGCTTACGACCACCAACACAAGAAAGCTGCCCGGCATAAGAACCAAGAGGGTCATCAGCAGAAGGAGTAGTCTGATTTATTTGAGAAACATCTACGGTCTGAGTAATAGAGCCTATAAATTCGGGCATGTCTAAAACATCTTCAGCAATTGTAACACCAGTATGCGCTTTAATTTGGTCTTTATAACGCAATCCTATACGATACTTAGCCTCAAGATAACGTTGCAAGGAATTAACTCCGCGAAGGTCATTAATAGATATACCACTTGAAGCGAGTTTAACAAGAGTTTGATTAACATTACTGTCACGAGTAGTTGAGAAACCTATAACAGTATCACCGTCGGAATCAACACTTAATTTAGATGTAACAGTATTGCCGTCAACATCCATGAAGGTAGCAACACCGGATGAAGTCAAGCCTACCAAAGGAGCGGGTCCATATTGAGGTGAGGTTAGAGCAGTGGTAAGAAAATCTTGCTCCCAATTACGTTTATAGAGTCTATAGGCTATGTTGTCAGTACCGCCTTTTTCGTTAGGTAAGAATCTATTAGGGTCAAAAACTCCGTCTACATACAAAGGATTGTTTCGAGAATCACGATAGAAAGAGTTATAAATTTGCTCATACGCCCTAAAAGGCAAAGCCGAGATATCAAAAGGAATATCATCAAGCAATTGTGTAGCCTCGTAAACTTGATTATCGACTGCAGTCTGAAGAAAATATTGAGGCTCTTCAGGAGAATATTCGAAATAAAAACCATTTTTGTTTTTATAACGAGGTAAAGAACCAAAATTACCAGAATGATATGGGAAACTATGGAATTTAGAAGAAGTATTATCCATTAAATAAAAGCACAACAGGCAAGATTGTTCGTGTGCAGCAGTGGGAATTTTATCCGGAATAATAAATAAACGTCCTTTATCGAGTAAGAATAAATCTTTTGCGAAGACTTCGTCAGAATATGACATATCGAAAGTATCTATACCACTAATTGCAGTAAGATTATTAAGACGACAAAAGACAGTCACCAAATTATAGTCTACACCATTTGAGCTATAACCATTTTGGATAAGATTATAAAATTGTTCAAAATTGTTAGGTACAAAAGGAATGTAAGGTAATTCACGGCCGTCGGTAGTGATATCCTTGGGGAAATTGCTTATATCATTATAGGTATAAGACATAGGATTACTTGTTAATATTTCAGGTTGAACTAAGCACATCAAGTTAAACCCATTAAGGTTTGAAATACTGCGACTACCAACTTTAACTCTGAAATTAAAAACAGAAGAGTTATCATACGGACCGGGATAGGCCATAATACCATGACCAATGACAGTACCGTCTCCAACGATTGTTGAAGGCAATCCAAGATAATCACCAAGCGAACCAGTTTGGATTTGTTTCAATTTTTCTTCACGAGAAAGAACAGGAAAACCGTCATGAGGTCCAACTCCAGTTATATAATTCTTCCAACCGGACCAAAGATTACGATTACGCACATAGAAAAAATCTACATGGGCTTTTAGTTTCGTTTGAATAGGAAATGCCGTAGGCATAAAGCGCAAGCCGTAAGCTGCATTTATGCGAAAAGTATCACCCGGCAAAACTTCTTTACAAAGGCAGGGTATAAGATAACCAAGACGGCCAGTAAGGTTATTTTGAAAACTACCGTCGTAGGCGTTACGCTTTAGATCGGGTACGTAAGCCTCACTTTTAGAATATACTCCCATAATTAATTTTTATTTGATTTAAAAAAGTTTACAACACTTTCGAATAGAAAAGCGAGGAATGCAAGAATTTTAATTAGTTTATCCATAAACTTGTAAATTATCAAAACTCAAATGAATATAATTAGAATGTATCTCTTTATAGCGGATTTCAAAAGGCTCGATATCCTGATATTCTTTAACTGCCTGAACAAGGTCTAACATGTCATCAATATCGAGAGGAGCAATATCGACAGCACACATTTTTAAATGGTCAGAATACTTAGCACCATGAACAGCCGTATTTAAGTCTGTATTACGATATCCGCTTGTTATACGAATGCACTTACCAAACAAAGCGCGGATAATCTCAAGACGCATGGAAATCTTTACGGCTCTAGCTATAAAGATAGGATTTAGGAAAAATGAACCGCGATTAGGGACAAAAAATTTGTCCTGCTGGGTGTTATAGAACTCACTTAGTTTAAAATGAGGTGTAACGTTAAAATCGTGATATGTAGCCATTTTAGCATATAGTATTAAATTCAGAATGCACCATGTTATAATCAGCATAATGCAAATCAGAACGTATTTTTATATCTGTTAATTTACGAATTTGTGTACCGTTATAAGGCGGTATTTTTAATTGTGAATAATAATTGAATTTTGCAAATGTTAAGTTTTTATAATGTTCAAAAGTGCAAAGAGGTGATAATTTATCAATATATTGCTCAATTATCTTTAAAATATCAAATTCAAATTCATCATATAAGTTACAGTTAAAAAGGTTTGTTTGATAATCTATATTATGTTAAATAATATATCTCAAGAGTACTCTCTTTTGAAATATACGGGTAAAGATTCGGTGATATTGGAGAATTTGCGTAAATTTGTATTTGATTTTAAAACCTGGAATAATGTACCGCAAAGGAAAACTATATTTTCGCTATGGAACTATGGGGTCGGCAAAGACTGCCCTGTTGCTTACCACGGCATACAACTTCGAGGAACGCCATATGGACTATATGTGCATGAAGCCGGTTATCGATACTCGCGAACAGCGAAATGTTATCCGTAGCCGAATAGGTATCGAACGCGAATGCCACTGGATTTACAACAACACCAATCTATATCAATTTGCAAAGGACCTGTATAAAAAGGAAGGCCGGATTGTAGATTGGTTCTTGATTGATGAAGCGCAGTTCCTGACCGCGGCACAGGTTGATCAGCTCGCTCGCGTTGTAGATGACCTTGGCAGTAATGTGATATGCTATGGTCTTCGAACTGACTTTCAGACACATTTGTTTGAAGGCTCTCGCCGACTGTTTGAAATCGCCGATACTATCGATGAGATTAAATCGACTTGCAATTGCGGCCATAAGACGATTGTGAACGCGCGTATCGATGCAGCAGGTAATATCGTGGAAGAAGGCGATCAGGTTGAAATAGGCGGTGATGACCGCTATGTGGCCGTTTGCCGTAAATGCTGGCGAAACAAGCGTATCGAACAGGCTCAAAAATCAGTACTCCCCCTTGAGTTCGAAGATGAACAAGAAGGATGCGAAGCCATATTAAATAACTAATAATAACCCACTTAACCATATTCATATGATACTAACAACAGTAAAGGATGCCACAACATACAAGGGCATTTCGGTCTATCTTGATACAGCAATCGACTGGATCATAGAACATTTTAACGACGAATTTGTTAAAGGTGTATATAGCATTGAATGTCCTGACGGCACCAGCATGACCGTAAAATGCGCCGAGCCTGCCCTGCTCCCCGCCGAAAAAGCTACCATGGAGGCTCACAAGCGTTTTATCGATATACAGATACCGCTCAAAGGCACAGAAGGTATGGGCTGGGCGCCTACTGAATCGCTCAAGCACGAACGTGACGGTTATAACGAGGTGAAAGACGTCACATTCTACGGTGATGCAGCCCAGTGCGTCGTACAGGTGAAATACGGACAGATGGCTATATTCTTCCCCGAAGATGGCCATGCCCCCAACATCGGTCTTGGCAACCATCGCAAGCTTGTAGTTAAAGTGCCTGTAGTGTGACACTTATGTTTACTCCGGCACGATTGTATAACCGATTCTTGGTTTAGAGTTCGAGGCCTAATACCCATTGGTTTAGAACTCTAAACCTAAACAGATTAAATTGCATCATGCTTAGAGTCAAACATTTATTAATAGGTCTTCTTGCGGTTATCGCCGGTACCGGAATAGCATACGGCAGAAACAAGAGCACGGAGCATCAGCGCCTTGAACCTGAGACGCTGCAATACCGTGTAATGTACAAGTGGGGGCTAATCAACAAGCAGGCCGGATCGGCTACGCTTACCCTTACACATAAGGCCAAGAACTACCAGGCTAAGCTTTCTGCGAAATCCGAGCCGTGGGCCGACCGTATATTCAGAGTGCGCGACACTCTCAATGGTCATATGACCTATAGCGATTTTACTCCATTGTATTATGAGAAAATCGCTCATGAAGGCAACGAGCATAAGCACGACGTTGTTCGCTATGATTATAGTAATCCGTCGCGCGTGCAGGCCAACTGTACGCGAAAGGTGTATAAGAAAGGCGAACTGAAAATAGATGAAAGCCGACAAATGTCGTCGAACGGCAAAGCTCTCGACATGCTAACGTCGTTCTACTATATGCGTACTCTCCCATTCGAAAAATGGAAACCCGGGCATGTGGAATCGGTGGATATTTTTTCGGGTAAGCGGAAAGAATTACTTTCGATAGTTTACAGTGGCAAGGTTGACATATCTGTCAACGGTGTTACGCGGCCAGCCTATCATATAACGTTTAAGTTTACCTCCGGCGGAGGTGTTAAGACTTCCGACGATATGGACGCATGGATAGCAGCCGACAACACGCGAGTACCCCTGCGACTCGAGGGTAAATTGCCGGTTGGCAAAGTACACTGCATACTCAACGAATAAAAAATCGAAATGGCAGATAATTATCTTGAGAAAAAGATGGAAGAACACAGGCAATCACAACGCCGTGTATCTCCATACCGTTCGCCAAGCGGAAACAAACCCAATACAGCTATAATGCCCTGTGCTCTGCGCGGGGCTTTTATCATTGGTGGCGAATCGCTATCGGAAGCTTTAAAGGCCTGTGCTGCGGCTTTAAGGTCGACTTCTTGCAGGACAGCTTTTTGCTGTACAGATCGTAAAAGCGGCAATACTATGTCGCAATCATTGGGACTGCAATACTATCCGGTAGATAACTGTGATGATGAAACAGTGAATTCTACAATCAAAAAGGCACAAGAGGCATTTGGCGCGATAGATGTTGTTGTGAAAGAAATCAATGGCCGTGTAGATGTCGACATCATGGGCCTTAGGAGTACAATATCTTCTGATGCTGACTGTACGGATATGGTATTTGCCAAGGCTGCCGCCGGAGCCTTGTTGTATCTGGCCTTACCACAAAGCAAAGACCTCGGTATAAGCGGCAACTATATCATTGATGCCAATGGACGCCTATCGGTAATCGAGGATTGAGGCGTCGAAGTGCACGTTGTCTCGTCGGAAAGCTGCATCAAGCGCACCGGACTCAATCATTGATTCACGAGTGCCGACAGCGACACTGTGTCGGTCGCGATCAACAACAATCAGCCTGTCGGCCCGGGCTATTGCGGGAGCAATATCGTGGGTAGATAATATGATTGTCTTACCTTGGCTTGAAAGCCTGCCGAGCATTTTCATAGTTTCAATACGAGCGGCAACGTCGAGGAAAGCGGTCGGTTCGTCTAAAAAAATAACAGGTGTATCCTGGGCTATGGCACGTGCAATCATAACTTTCTGACGCTCGCCGTCGCTAAGGTTTGCAAGATAACGGTCGGCAAAGTCGCTAATGCCGACTGCTGCCATGGCAGCAGCTACCGCTTCCTTATCAGATTTAGACATACGGCCAAACAATGACAGTGATTTGTTTCGGCCTACCGCCACAGCTTCTACAACAGTGAGGGCGCCGCCTCCATGACGGGCTGTGTCGACTATCGCCCTTGTTTCTGCAAGAGCTCGTTGGCTTGTTTTCGCGATATCCATACCTCCGAGGCTGACAGACCCGGATAATGGCAATTGTAAACCTGCCAGAGTGCGTAATAAGGTGGATTTACCGCTTCCATTTGCGCCAATAAGCACTGCTAATACTCCGGACTCAAGTTCGAAGTTGATGTTGCTTAAAACGACTTTATCACCATATCCTACGGATAGGTTTTTACATTCAACGGCCTTCATCAGTTAAAGTAAAGGAGCTTGCGGCGGTTTAACAAAACATATACTATTACCGGAACACCGATTATCGGGGTAATTGCATTTACCGGAATTGAGCCGGACATGAACATTGACGGAGCAACAGAAAGAATCTGGCACAACAGTCCGACTAATGCCCCGGCAAGGACAGTAACCGGCAGCACCGTGCGATGGTTTGATGAAACAAGGGCCATACGAGCAATGTGAGGAATCACAAGGCCGATAAAGCCTATTGGGCCGCACCATGCAGTTACTGTAGCTGTAAGAGCGCCGGAAATCAGGATTAAGCCTGTGCGAATGACAGAGACATTAATACCGGTGCTGCGAGCATACTCTACGCCAAAAAGGAGCGCGTTGAGGCTGCGGATATACGGAAATGACATCGCGATGAACAGCATACACAACATCGCGAAATACGGTAGCACCGATAGGTCAACGCTGTTGAAATTACCCATACCCCATAATACGAAACTGTGAACAGCTCGTTCGGGTGCGAAATAATTGAGCAAGGAAATAACTGAAGATGTGAGATAACCAACCAAAATACCAATAATAAGGAGCATCTCGGCAGACCTTACAACAGCTGAAAACAACATCAATATCAGCAGCACTGCCAATGCTCCGGCGAAAGCCCCTGCAACAATCGCAAAATTGCCCCAGATACCGACATACGAAGCCCCAAGCATCATCACAACAGCCACGCCAAGGCTCGCACCGGATGATATACCCATAATCGATGGGCCTGCAAGCGGGTTGTCGAAGCAAGTCTGCATGAGTAATCCGGCCACGGCAAGCGCAGCCCCGGCAAGGAGAGATGTAATAAGTGCCGGAAGGCGGGTTTCGACAACAACAAAGCGAGTCATGTCGCTGCCATTGCCACAAAGTGCATCTATTATTTCGGATGCACTAAGGTCTACGCTGCCGAACAGGAGCCCGGCAGGCAGACAAACTACTATCAGTGATAAAATAATGAGGGAAACGATTGTCGGACGCCGAGAATTCATCGTGTGAGAGTAAAATATCGCAATTTATAATCGGGCATTACCTCCGGGTGGAAAATGGCGATATATTCAGCCAACACCCTGTCGGGGTGAAATGCAACATCGTTGAAAATATTCTTTTCCTTGGAATTGCAACTATAGATATTGCCGTTTTTCCACGCTTTAAAAGCCGTATAGCGTGGATTCAAAGCCTTAAGTGTCGCTGTAGTTGTGTCGTAGCCATACGAGCGCACGAGCCACAAATCGGCATCGATAGCCTTTGCTGCAACTTCTTCGAGAGAGAGGGATAGAGAACCTGTGCCAGTGGTGTCAGCCCAAGGCCATTCTGCGCCGGCATCGGCATACATGCGTGCCATGTAGCTTCCTCCCTGGGGAACATACCATACGCCCGAGTACTCGGTTTCGGCAAGCAATTTAGGCTTGGGAGACTCAGCGCTGCGTGCTTTAAAAGCAAGGGCAGAATAGTTGTCGATTACTTCTTCGAAAATCTTACGAGCCTCATCCCTTTGGCCGGAAAGTTCTCCAAGAAGCAATATCCATTCAGCACGTCCGATTGGAGTCGGTTCCATATAGTCGGCGCATTCAACTGCAACAACATTTCCCGGATATGTAGCCACAACACCCCCCTGAGGAGAGCGAAGCACGGTGGTAACCCCGCTTGCAGCCATTAGTTCGACTGAAGGCGAAGAAATAGGTCCGAGGTCTATAATTTGTCCTTGGGCAATCAACTTGCTCACCGTGTCGGACGGAGTGAAGAACTCTCGATCGGCTATGGCCACCACCGAAGGCAGTGCTCCCAATTCTTGCAGCGCATGTGTATGAACAGACGAAAAGACGGCAGCGCGATCGACCGGGGTCCGAATCACACGAATATCCGGGGCTAAATGTTCGGGTACAAGCGAGTCGCGGTCGACAAGGGCATAACTTGCAAGGATATGGTTCTCGCGCCAAGGATTGGCAATATCAACCCTTACAACACCGGCCCCACAGTCAGCGATAGTGAGATATTTTGCGTGATGAGTCAAAGTGTCGGCATTTTCGATATCCTCGTAAGAGAAATCAGCAGCCTTATTACAAGAACAAAGGGCGACGCCGCAAAGCATCGCCCATATGGTAAGAGTTTTTCTCATTCGTTTTCTCCGTATGGGTTGGGGCCATATTTATTATCGGGCGCACTCGGTTTAACAAGTATGATGAGCTGCCAAACGAAAGCAGCCATAACGATAATGCCGCCGGTGCATACTGTGCCAATATGCGAAGTAATGTAAGAGGCAAGTGCCTGTTGAAGACCGAGCGGATTATTTGCAAACTGGATGATAGAAGGAATCATGGGAACATACATAACACCCGCGCCAATCAAAGATAAAACGACAAGTGCGATAACCCACCAGCCGCTGCGTCCTGTATCATGAAAGCGACGGAAGCATATAGCCATATTTGGCAGGAAGACTGCAAGTGTAAAGAGGTTGGCAAGTATACTCATGCCTAACATTGTCAGGAGCATTGATACGATAAAGACAAACAATACCGCGAACCAGTACTCGGCGCGAGTAGAACGTCCTCTGAAATTGACATAGTTGGCAAAGAATAGTTTGATTGCCGTGATAAAATCTACGTTCATGTTATATACTATATATTATTGAAACTTATAAAACCCCGACATCAAATCAGATGTCGGGGAGTATGTCGAAATAAACAATGGCTATCAGCAGACGCCGAGACCCATCATAGCGTGAGCAACTTTCATGAAGCCGGCGATATTAGCACCCTTCATGTAGTTGATGTAACCGTCGGCTTCTACGCCATAACGGAGGCACTGCTCGTGGATGTCGGTCATGATAGTGTGGAGTTTCTCGTCAACTTCCTCAGCCGACCACTGCAGGTGCATAGCGTTCTGGCTCATTTCGAGACCCGAAGTTGCAACACCGCCGGCGTTTACAGCCTTACCGGGTGCATAGATTGTGCGTGACTCGATGAAGGCATCGATAGCTTCGGGAGTGCAGCCCATGTTTGATACTTCGGCTACCATGCCTACGCCGTTTGCGATAAGGGCCTTTGCGTCGTCGCCGTTGAGTTCGTTCTGAGTAGCACAGGGAAGAGCGATGTCAACCTTCTGCTCCCAGGGTTTGCGGCCGGCGAAGAATGTAGAACCTGCAAACTTCTCGGCATATGGAGCAACAACGTCGTTGCCGGAAGCACGGAGCTCAAGCATGTAGTTGATCTTGTCAGCATCGAGACCTGCGGGGTCGTAAATGTATCCGTCAGGACCTGAAATCGTAACAACTTTAGCGCCGAGTTCGGTAGCTTTAAGAGCAGCACCCCAAGCAACGTTGCCGAAACCGGAAATAGCGATTGTCTTACCTTCGATAGAGTCGTTGCGCTGTTTGAGCATATTCTGTACAAAATACAGAGCGCCAAAACCGGTAGCCTCGGGACGAATACGGCTGCCGCCGAATTCGAGCGCTTTGCCGGTGAATGTACCGTCGTGCTGGTTGACCAGACGTTTGTACATTCCATACATGTAACCAACTTCGCGGCCGCCTACGCCGATATCGCCGGCGGGAACGTCGCGGTCAGGACCGAGGTTCTTCCACAAGCCGAGCATGAAAGCCTGGCAGAAACGCATGATTTCGCGGTCGCTCTTGCCACGGGGTGAGAAGTCAGAACCGCCTTTAGCACCGCCCATAGGAAGAGTGGTGAGAGCGTTTTTAAAGGTTTGCTCGAAACCGAGGAATTTTAATATAGAGAGGTTAACTGATGCATGGAAACGGATGCCACCCTTGTACGGGCCAATGGCATTATTGAATTGAACGCGATAACCGAGATTGTTCTGCACCTCGCCTTTGTCGTCGATCCAGGTTACACGGAATGTAACGATGCGATCGGGCTCAACCATGCGCTCGATAATCTTGTTGCGTTCGAACTCTGGATGCTGGTTGTAGATATCTTCTACAGACATGAGGACTTCGCGAACAGCCTGCAAGTATTCTTTTTCACCGGGGTGTTTGGCTTCAAGCCCGGCCATGATACTATTAATATCCATAAGCGTATAAATTAAAAGGTGTTTTTTAGTTTTTCGGGTATATGATTTATGTTATCTACGGCAAAGATAGCAACAAAAAATCGGAATAATCAAATTTATTTCAAAATAATTTTCATTTTTTTTGAGAGTGACACAGGTATGCAAATAACTCTTTTCCAATATGCAGGGTTATTACCACTCAAATTGAGCATTATGGTGAAATATTTCGGATTATTTGCGCGGTTTTCATGGTAAAACAAAGAAAAAATCTAAAATATTTAAGCGCGTATTGCATACATTAAAAGAAAGTAGGACTACACACGAAGCCAAATAAACTATAAGCTTATATGCTATGCACAGATTTAGCTGAAAGAGGGCATGCATAGTCGTAATAAATCGGCATTGGCTGTGATATGTTACAGATTTATCTGTGAAAATTGTTAGTATAATTAGTGTTAAAGTGCTGATAATATGTGTAAATAAAAAACCTAAGACCGTCTGAAAATGTTATAAATGTAAATAATCGAGTAATCAGTGGTGAAATTTTAAATTTTCGCTCTGTTTAGAGGAATGTTGTTACTGCATCTGCAATAATTTACAACACCAAACCGACAATTTGAACATTGAAACAGCTATTTTACTGCAATTGCGAGTTGGAATTTGCAAACGCAACGCCGAATTATTTACAAAACCAACACGACAGATTATGCAAATTGCAACACAAACAGTTTAAAATTTACAATCCCACAAATCTTTATAGGTTTACAAAGCTAAACATTCAGTCCAATATACGACTATTACTATTTTTAACTAATCGTTGTACATTCTAATACCCAATATATTATAACTAAAAGCTAAACCTTATGTTTAAATTATGCAGCCTATTATAAGGATGCTATTTTGTAATAGTTGTCGTATGTGTATAATGTTTATTACAACTACGTTATACTACTATAGTTAAACGGCTACTTTAGGAGTGATTTTTCATAGGATAGAGCCGGGTTTATGGGATATAATCGCTGTTTGCGAATGAGAATTTTACAATTATATATCTATTTACAATCTTAAATTGCAAAATAAACAATACAAAATTTGCAATTTACAAATATTGTTTTTACATTTGCAAAGTGAATTTCAAAATCAAAACAGATGGAAGACAGCGAAAAAAGCCCGGTTTTAGACCGTTTGGTTCAATTTATGAATTCTACAGGACTCAGTAGTTCGCAATTTGCGGATACAACCGGCATACCACGGCCAAGTCTGTCTCAAATGTTGCACGGTCGCAATAAATCGGTCAACAACCAGGTACTTGCAAAACTAAATGCAGCATTTCCAAATCTAAATATCCTGTGGCTTCTATTTGGCACCGGTAATATGTTGGAGAATGGAAATATTGAAACGTCAGAGGCTCAAAATTCAGAAAATAACATTCCCAAAACCGAGCAACAAGCTCTAAACGAGGTTTTTGAAAAATCAGAAACCGACATATCGACCAATCTGTTTTCAATCGAAAATAGAGCAGAACCGTACTTTATGCCTGAAAATATGGTTGCGTCATCGATTTCAGACAATCTTAACAGCCCACGAGAGCCCTATACCGCTCCGCGAGAGCAAGACTCCCCCACTCTGCCTCAGATGCCTCAAGGGTTGAACATGGATGAAGCTAAAAAGATATCGTCGATTATCGTGTTATACACCGACGGCAGTTTTGAAACCTTTAAGCCTACTAAATAATAGCAGAATATTAAGGACATAAAAAGCCCTGTGGTAAAACTCGGATTTCCGAACTTGCCACAGGGCTTTTTATGAATACCTAGTAACTCGAAAAAGTAAGAGGCGAGTTACTATTTAAAATGTCATCACTTCACCATAATCTTTCGAGAGGTTCCTCCAACCTTAACGATATACAGACCTGTCGACAAAGTGGTAGATAGCGACCCATTGCCGGAGATAAGGCATTTGCCGTCGATGCTGAAGATTTCAATGTCGGCATCAGCAAGTATCGAAACATGGTTTCCTTCGACCTTAATAAGGCATTCGGAGACGACTTCAGAAAGGCCAGATTTAGTAACGACAACAGTCACCGGTTGAGATAGCTTTGATTCGCCCTTGTCATAGACGGTAGATATGGCATATGAATATTCGCCCTCCTGCATTACGGTGTCGTTGAAGGTGGTTGAACTAATGGGCGTATTGTTGATCTTAACGCCGTCGCGATATATATTGTATCCTTTAATTTCGAGCGGAGCACCCTTTCCGGCAGGCCTGTATGTGATGTCGTCGACAAGCAGCATATAGCCCATAGGAGAAGTACAACGGACCGCAAAATGGGTGGCTCCTTCCGGAAGGTCAAACGAAAGCATAGACCATTCCTCCTGCGGAATATCGGTTACTTTACCGATAAGCTTATATGCTTCGATATTTTCGGGTGTAGATTCAGTGAATAGAATCTCAGCTTCCTCAAGGTATGAATAATCATAGCTTCTCAACCACAGCGTCACGGTCTGAGCACAGCCGGCAAGCGGCGGTGAAATCAGCCAATCGTCAACCGCAGAGTAATCGCTATTGTACATGGCAGCGAAATATTTCGAGCCGGAATGAGCCTCAAACGACTCATGATATTCATCGTTGAACACCTCGTGCGAACTATCGAAAACAAAGAAAGAATGCGGAGTATCGTTGGCGATACCCGGAATCTCCCTATCATAGAATCCGGCCATCGGGCCTTTGTCGGCATCAACCATAGTCCAGCCACCGACACCATTTTCAGCAAAGGACTGATACGACTCAACATCATCGGTAATCGGATCTGCGAAAGTATCGGTAGGATCAGGCGCTGTCCACGACAGAGTCACTGTAGTTTCATAAGAGTTTGCGATAAGGCCTGTAGCTACAGGATGCAACGGCATGTCGAGGATGACCGGTACGGTTTCGCTTGTGTTGTCTGCCGGATTCTTGTCGTCCTCGCAAATAACCCTTACGCTATACTCGTTTTTTTCAGGGGACGCAACAGATAGTGTGCAGTCGAATTCGGCAAGAGCAACCTGCCCGGCGCCAAGTTCGATTCCGTCAACCTCATCTGCCAGCTTATCATTATAAAGAAGTTGAGCTTTCCAGCCTTTCACGGGTTTGAGGCCGTTGTTTTCTATCCTTGCAGACACAGTGAACTTGTCGCCTGGAACAACACGTTTAGGCACTGCGATATGTGTTGCCGACAGATTACAATCAAATAACGGAAGAACCTCAATACAGTCGAGAGCTACCATAGGAGCATTGTTGCACAAGCCTTCGAAGACAGGAATAATAGACTTGCCATTATAGTTGGCCAACGGAAGAATAACCCTGTTCCAGTCTTTGACAATGGTTAGTTCGTCGATTTTTACGGTTTCGAGGAGTACTTTCTTACCTTCTGAAATAACGTAGACTCGGAGCTCGTTTGCATTACCTTCGTGGCGGTATACATAGAATGAAAGAGCCGCATCGGCCGAACTGATATTGATTTTATCAAGCATTATGGCATCACACGCACCGGGGACTACATCCTCGCCATATTCGCTGGTCTTGAAGCTGAAGAAACGGTCGTCGTTGTCGATTGAAATAAGGCGGTCATTGTAATAATCGGCAATGCCCCAAGTAAAATACGGATCTTCGCTGACGATGAACATATCATGGTCGTGAGTACCCGATTCTTTATATGGCATATCCGCCCCCTCTCCTACATAGGTGTAGAATACTTCGCTGTAATCCGACAAGCCCTCGTCGTTGTGGGCAACTACACAATAATTGACAAAACCGGGATTTACCTCGCAAGTGTATGATGTGGATTTAATCTCTTTTGCAACAAGGCTGTAATCTCCCCAATCGTCTTTAGAATAAATTTGGTAGGTCAGGTATGTCTGGGGGAGGTCTTTGCCGTCGATATCCTTATCTACAGCATTCCAAGAAATAATTACTTCCTGTGGTTTGTTGCTTTCGCGTACACTTACGCCGGTAACAACAGCAGGACGGTTTACTCCAATGAAGCATGAGGTTTCAGCAGAGGCACTATTACCAGCAGCATCGTATGATGTTACAGTGTAGGTATGGCTGCCATTAGGCACGTTTTCATCCACAAAGGTCATTGATGTGGATGACTGAGGATTATTGATTGTTTTAACCTGTTCGCCGTCGCGTGCAATCGTAATCGATGAGAGTTTGACAGCAGGGGTCTTGAAAGACAGGTCTACAACTTTGAGTCCGTCGGGATCCGGAGTAGCAGTAAGACCGGAGACCGCAAGTGCGGATTCGACCAAGGCATCTGCTTCAAGCAAATATGACCGAATCTCATTTGTCGCAGCGACGCCTGCGGTAGTTATAAGGACCGCCGCCATTAGAATGAATTTAGCTCGCTTTTTCATAAGATTGTTTATTAATTGTGAAAAATGAGATAGATACGCAAAGCTACTAAGAATTATCGAAAAAACGAAATTATGTATATGAAAAGTAGCAAATTATGACAGCATGCGCCATTCTCATAGCGCATGTTACAAAACAAATCCGGATAGGCTGAGGATTAAAAGAGATTAAATCTCCAGCCTACTTTGACATCGAAGTTGACAAACGCATTTGTCAAAGTAGAAGAGCTTGAATAAATAAAGCCGGCATCAGCCTTTGCTGTCGCCCCAATAAACCAGCGGTCACGATTCCAAACGACAGCCAACCCTCCGCGGTAATTCATACGAAAAGAAAAATCTTTTTCATGGCTGTTGAGATATCCATAATTCAGGCTTGGTATTATCTGTGCCATTAACCCAATAGTAATATTTTTACGAGGCACCCAGTTGAAACCATAACCACCGCCAATACCTATATTATAACCATTGGAAGAATAAAGCATGTTTTTCCATTGCTCGGGTAGCCATAGTTTTACCTCCTCGGGCAATTGCATAAAATCAAATTCCATTTTTTGAGACTGATATGCCAGAGACAGCATAAAAGACCCCTGACTCTGTTTTTGGATTTTTCCAAAAGAGAATGCTGCAGAATTTGAGTATCTATTATGATTGAAATAATATGTGACATCGATGCCCCACAGAGATGTCGACATGCCGTCGAATTTCAGGTCAAGATTTCGCTTATCGCCAAAGCGGTAGATTGTCATACCGTCGTTGTTCTTAATCGAATAGAGCCGACCCGAAAGCAGCGCACTCGAAAACTCAAAATTAAACCTTGATTTCGACCGATCTTCGCCGCCAAAAAGTTTATTGATATTAATATCGTAGCCAAGTGCTACAGCAAGGTATTGCACATCGAAGCCAATCGAACTGCAATATGGAGACTTCATTTTCATGCGATGATCGCCGTCGAAGTAAAACTCATTAATATCAGTCCAGTTTCCGGATTTGAGCTTTACGTTCATCTTGTATCCGGTTGACTGTACGAACGCAGTATCGACACCGTTGAAAAACTTGTCAGCCCAATAATATGTCCTGACACAGAAATCAGGGAAGCGTCCTAATTTTGCAATAGAATCAGGATTAAATGAGATCGCCGTTGATATTTGCGCCACAGCACAGAATACCAACAGGCATATAACCCGCCAATAGACACGATGACATTTACGATTCATAAACACTAAATATAAGCAAGCTCTGAATATTCACACTCAAAGCTGCAGCATCATTTCATACTGTGTGCTTGCTAATGGAATGTTTTTGCTTTTGAGGAATGCATGTATTAATTGATCGTCGGCATCAATGTTCAAGACTTTTACAAAGTCTGTTTTCATTTGCGCAATAGCTTGAGAAAGTAATGCCGAAGCTATTCCCTTTCGCCGGCTATCGGCAGTGACAGCTATCTGGGTCAAGTCGCCGGTACCTGGATCAAACACACAGTGGCCAACAGGCTGTCGGCCTAAAAATGCGCCAAGACATTTGAGATTAGACTTACCACGAACTATCGAGTCAATACTATTTTGCCACGAAGGAGTGCAGTCGCAATTACACTGCGATTGGATTATAAAATCTATATCGACAGGTATTATTTGATAATTGGAAACAATATCCGTGTCAACAGGATTATTTATGAACTTTATTGATTGATGGAAGCAGTCTAACTGACGAGTCCGGTCAAAATTCATCCGTCGATATACTGAAATAGCTTTTTGGTTGTTATGTAGTACCTCAAGCAGATACCGGTTTACTCCAGCATCTTTTAGAAATGGTATTGAATAGGTAAAAATTTCCCCGGCAATACCCTGCCCTCTGTATTCTTTTACGGTACCTGTACCGGTGTCATACGCTGTCAGTGCGCCATTGAAGTTACCTATACCATTAAAGGTAAATGCCACAATACTCCCTTGGTCGAAAGCTGCAAACGACAATAGGGGGTCGAAACCTCGCCTTTGTAACATAGAACGGACCTCTTCTTTCTCGAAATGTATATCATAGTCAGAAAAAGCCATTTCAAAGGCTGCAAACAATGTGTCGAAGTCTATTCCTTTTAAATTGTGAATCTCCATGCTTTGACTATTTCAGAACGTTTAATATTGGTAATTTAACGATATTCGAATGCATTGATTTAATGATGCAGACGAAATACGTATGCAAAATTACAAAATAAAGCCAATCAATTTGCGACAACCCGGGATAAATACGAGCACATGAATAGTAACTGGAGCCATATGCGATTAAGGCCACAGTTGCTGCGGACGATAGATAGTATAATTTAGAAAGTTTTGTATGACATGTATGAAGTGTTAATCGGATTAAGCCAAGAATGCATACCGACGTTGAAGTATTCGCACTATTATGGTTTGCATACACCACCTATAATTACTAAATTTGCATAAAATCTAACGCAATGGAACAAGCAAATATACTCCATGACTCGTGGGATCGCGAGCATCTATGGCATCCATATACATCTACAATAAATCCTCTGCCAACATATAAGGTAGATTCCGCATCGGGCGCAATAATTCGTCTTGCTGATGGCACAGAACTAATCGACGGAATGTCGTCGTGGTGGTGTGTTATTCATGGTTATAACAACCATAGAATAAATGAAGCTGCGAGAAAGCAGCTTGACAAGATGAGCCACGTGATGTTTGGAGGATTTACCCACCAGCCTGCAATTGACCTTGGCAAAGCTTTGCTTGAAGTAGCACCACCGTCGATGCATAATGTTTTCTATGCCGACTCGGGGTCGGTAGCAGTAGAAGTTGCGATGAAAATGGCTGTACAGGCAGCAATCTCAAAATCAGGAAGCCACGAAAAGACCAATTTTGTAACTATCCGCCGAGGATATCATGGCGATACATGGAATGCAATGAGTGTATGCGATCCTGTAACCGGTATGCATAGTGCATTTGGATCTGCCCTGCCGATACGTTTCTTTATTCCACAACCGGAATCAAGGTTTGACGGAGAGTGGAATGAAGCCGACATCGAGCCGTTGGCAAATATATTGGAAGAGAAACATGAGGAAATCGCAGCTCTGATACTTGAGCCGTTGGTTCAGGGCGCAGGCGGTATGTGGTTCTATCATCCGGAGTATCTTCGTAAAGCTCGTGAGCTCTGCAATCGCTATGATGTGTTGCTCATCTTTGATGAAATTGCTACAGGATTTTGGCGAACAGGTAAATTCTTTGCATGGGAACATGCCGGTGTTGAGCCTGATATTATGACGATAGGCAAGGGCCTGACAGCAGGTTATTTGACTATGAGTGCAGTTATGAATACACGCACGGTCGCCGATACTATATCTAAAGGAGAAGCCGGTGTATTGATGCACGGGCCTACATTTATGGCAAATCCGCTCAGTTGCGCGATTGCAGTTGAATCTCTCAAGATGCTGCAAGAACAGGATATGGAGTCGATTGTCGGCAGAATAGAGCGCGTGATGAAAGAGGAGCTCGCAGCAGCTCGCGGGCTTGATAAAGTGGCAGACGTGCGTATTCTCGGTTCGATTGGCGTGATTGAAACTAAGGGATGTGTAGATGTTGGTAAATTCCAGCGCAAGTGCGTAGAAATGGGCGTTTGGATCCGTCCGTTCGGACATAATTGCTACATTATGCCACCTTATATTATAGAGGAGACACAACTGCGAAAACTCTGCAGAGCGTTGATAACACTTGTAAACGATGACGAAAATTATTGAACAAGGCCTTGCCACGCTCGCCGAAAGTGGAAATCTGCGGCAGATACCGGAAGATGCCACCGGGTCGGGACGAATTGACTTCAGTAGCAACGATTATCTTGGTATCGCATCAAGGAGCGATTTGCAAAAGGAGTTTTTTGAATTATACTCACCCGAAGAACTTCTGATGTCGGCATCGGCAAGCAGATTGCTCGCAAGGACACAAAATGCCTTTGAAGATTTTGAGGAATCACTCAGCGCAGCATATGGGCGAAAGGCTCTGATCTTTAATAGCGGCTATCATGCCAATACCGGTCTTGTGCCTGCGCTGGCAAATAACGATTATACAATAATCGCCGACAAACTCGTGCATGCGAGTATTATCGACGGCATAAAACTTGCCGGTGTACCTTATGAGCGATTCCGACATAATGATTTAAACCACCTTGCGAGACTCGCCAATAAAGCAAATTCACAAGGCCGGAAAGTACTTATCATCGTAGAAAGCGTATATAGCATGGACGGGGACAGCTCGCCCCTTGAAGATATAGTGGATATAAAACGCCGATACAACGATGCCCTACTATATGTAGATGAAGCGCATGCCGTGGGTGTAGAAGGTCCGAGCGGACTCGGATTGACAATGGCTCTTGGCAATAAAGCCGATGATGTAGACATTATTGTTGGCACGCTTGGCAAGGCTCTCGGGTCGGCAGGTGCTTATGCGATGACTAATTCGACATTACGAAGCTGGGCAATCAACAAGGCCAGGAGCTTTATTTTTTCGACAGCTTTGCCGCCGGTTAATATGCTTTGGGGTAGGTATGTCTTTCAGAAATCACTGGAGATGGATAGCGAGCGCAGCCACTTGAAAGCACTTGGCCGTAGACTTGGCAACCTCCTGAATAACGGAAGTGAAAGCCATATACAGCCATATATGCTCGGAAATCCCAAGGCTGCCGTGAAGATGTCGGCAGAGCTCAAACGTCAAGGTTTTGATGTCTTGCCTATCCGCACACCGACAGTGCCTCCTGGAACAGACCGACTACGGCTCAGTCTTTCGGCAGCACTAACTATGGAAAATATCGAAGCCCTCGGAGAAGCTATCAGAAATTACAGAGATGAATAAATCAGGTATATATCGTAGTCGCAGAGCTAAAAGACCGCGACGCCCGAATAGATTGACAAAAGTTGTAGTATCTACAGTATTAATGACTGTGGCTGTTTTCGGCGTGCTCTTTTTTGTGTCGAGAGCATTCGGCGAGACACCTGCCGGTTTGAATGCCGAGATTGCTACTGATTGTCTGACCAGGGTAGTTTTGCCGGATGATGTCAATGAAGAGATAATTGATTATACCGGTTTCAGGATTTCATTTAATTCGGTTCATCATCAACCAAACTATGCCGCATGGGAACTGACCGGAGAAGAAACAAAAGGGACTGAAGTTAGAAACTCGAAATTCAAACAGGATAAGAATGTGTATGGATGTGCGACGCTCGACGACTACCGACGCTCCGGCTATGATCGCGGACACATGGCTCCGGCCGGTGATATGAAATGGGATTCACAAGCAATGGAAGATTCGCACTATCTAACTAATATATGTCCTCAGGACCATACAATCAATGGCGGTCGCTGGTCGACACTCGAGAAGAAATGCAGGCAGTGGGCCGAACGAGATAGTGCGCTAATAATTATCTGCGGACCTGTGCTAAGCGATGTAATGACAAAGGCAATCGGACGAAACCAGGTATCCGTGCCCGAGCGTTTTTTTAAAGTCATCCTTGCACCGTATGCCAATCCGCCCCGCGCTATAGGCTTTATAATGCCAAATCACCCAACCGACGACGGCCTTGAGGCCATGGCTACAACTGTCGATAATATCGAAGCTATCACCGGTTTTGATTTTTTTCAATGCCTGCCCGATGATATCGAAAACGAGATCGAAAGTTCAGTAAACTACCGTGTTTGGAATAAACAAAATCGCAGAAAATGATACAAGATTCATTGATATATAATAACGGCGATACAATATGCGCCATATCTACAGCCCCCGGAATCGGCGGCATCGCGGTAATACGCGTGAGCGGACCGGAAGCGATTGCGAATGTGAAAAAGATATGGAAGGGTCGAGACCTTGAGACGGTTGAGGGCCATACGGCACATCTTGGAAAAGTGCTTGATGCCGACGGGGAAATACTCGACGAGTGTGTGGCTACGGTATTTAAGCATCCGGCATCGTTTACCGGCGAAGATGTTGTTGAAGTGTCGGTGCATGGCTCCAAATGGATACAAGCCCAACTTATACAATCCCTCATAGCTTCCGGATGTAGAATGGCTTTGCCGGGTGAATTCACTCGCAGGGCTTTCGCTGCGGGTAGATTCGACCTTGCTCAGGCTGAAGCCGTTGCAGATGTGATAGCTTCTTCGTCGAAAGCTTCACACCGACTGGCATTATCTCAAATGAGAGGCACATATTCTCGAAAAATTGATGCTATGCGCGATGAATTGTTACAGCTTGCCTCGCTGCTCGAGCTCGAACTTGATTTTTCGGAAGAGGATGTGGAATTCGCCTCTCGAAGCCGGTTGCTTGAACTTGCCGAAGACCTATCGTTACAATTATCACGAGCCGCAGCAAGTTTTAAATCGGGTCAGGCAATCAAAGACGGTATACCCGTAGCAATAATCGGCAATACCAATGCCGGCAAATCATCGCTGCTCAATGCCCTTGTTTCTGATGACAGAGCTATTGTATCAGATATACACGGTACTACCCGCGATGTGATAGAAGATACGGTCTTGATTGGCGATTATTTGGTTAGATTCCAGGACACAGCCGGGATTCGAGAAACTCAAGACCCAATCGAACGAATGGGTATCGAACGATCGCGAATGGCGGCGGATACTGCAAAACTGATAATATATGTTGTGGATTCAAGTAGCAGCATCGAGCCTAATAGTGTTAGCTCCGAACTATTAGAGTTAAGTCAATCTTCACTTATAATAGTTGCCAACAAGAGCGATTTGAAGAATGCTTTTAACGATGACGAATGGCGAAAAGTGTTCCCGGAAGCTAAAATCGCGCACTGCTCTGCCCTCCTCAATCAAGGCATTGAAGAACTCAAAGTTGTAATCAGCAATGAGTTATCGGAGAATACGGCAAATACAGATATAATTGTGGCAAATGCACGACACGCACAAGCACTGAATGACGCGGCAGAATCGCTCAAGTCACTCTCCACAGCATTGCGCGATGGCATTCCGACAGATCTTGCGGCCCAAGACCTCCGCCAAGCAATCTACACCCTCTCCACCATAACCGGCACCATCACCACCCCCGAAATCCTCCAAAATATATTTAGCAACTTCTGCATCGG
>LUJM01000116.1:0-21077 GCA_001689415.1 Bacteroidales bacterium M2
CCATGTATGCGCGACAACTCCATAGGGGAAAAAGTAAAAGCCTTTTCCTCCAAAAGAAGATTGATTCGGTCTGCCACTCGGTCCGCCTCAAAGGTTCCGTCGGCCTCCGCTTTCTCTCTGACCGATTTCTGACTATAATACTCCTCAAGTCGCTTGCCGACCTCCTCGCTTGAAATTCGCCCCTCGATATTGGCTTTAGCCTGTTCAAGCAGAAACTCCGACGGCTTCAATCGGTCAACATCCTGCAAACCGATAGCCATTGACCAGTTACGCGCACGCTCCTCCACTCCCGGTTCCCCGGAAGCAAGATACTGCTCAAACGCCCTATATCTATCTTCGTATGGTATCATTCTTCATTTCTTATGAGTTGCCGATATCTTATTTATGACAACATCATCGTCCACAGCATTTTTTGTATTTCTTACCACTTCCGCATGGGCAAAGGTCATTTCGGCCTACCTTTCTTTTGTTACTATTTAATGAACACATTGTAGTGCTATGTCTCTGCTTAAATTCCGAGCAAATCTCTTCATCTTGCTCATTATATTCCCATGGATTGGAATCGTAATAAATGCAATCAACTATGTTAGGACTATGAAGATAAGAACCAAGACCAATCCATTTATCAGCTTTGCTTATATACTTTCGTATATGTGCGTATGCCGTTGTACGGCCTTCTAAATCTTCTTTTGACATAGAGTTTGATGAGACAAAACTTATTCCAAGCTGCTTGTCAATTGGCATTGCAAACGAATGAATTCCTATGTCATCTTGAGTCTTTTGCTTTGTCTTCTTGATGTATTTTAGTAGGTCGTCTCTAGATTCGCCACTAAGGTCAAATAACGAAAATACTATATCTATAGCCCCAGGAATATTTTGCGATGAAATCTCATCACACAATTGCTCAAATTCAGCATTATGCCATGCGTTTGCAATTCCATCAGTATCAATCGACAATTTGTCTAATAGCCCAAGTTTATAAGGATAGTAATTACGGTCTATGGCGCTACCAAAGTCCGTATCTAATGACATCCTGTCATATTTCGGATCTCGCCAAAGTTTATGAAGAAGATGATAGCCAAGAAAAATAATCTCTTCATCTGCCCAAAAATAGTCCATTAAGATAGTCCGTTGTTTTATGTAATACAAAAAATCATACGGCTTGGTGAGATAATGGGCTAATAATTCTAAATCAAAAACCGATAAGAATAACGGATTGGGATTTGTCTCTTTTTTGTCTAATAAAACGAATGAGCAGTATGGTATAGCTGGGTAATTTTCTGTAGTTATACCGAGAATGTAAACATCATTAATATATTCAGGAATTGTTAACTTATTTCCATTCTCATCAAGAAATATACATTCCTTTGATTTAAGATAATTACGACACGTAAGCCCCTGTTCATATGCATTTTGAAATGCCCCCTTAAAATCTCTGACTAAAGCGTCTACTTCTCCTCTACGAGCTGCGATGGTCATTTTTTTAGACTTAACCTGTACACATAATGCCTTATTCCCAAGGAGGCACAAAACATCAATATCGGTTACTGTTTTTTCTTTAGTTTTCTTTATCTTTACCGATGGGAAAACATTATCGGAACCAAATACTGGACGCAGTAGGTCGCATACTATTTCCTCGCCAACTTTACCGCGATTGTGTAGAGCTTTCGACTTATATTCATTATCCTCACACATCCAATAATATGGCGATTCATATACAGCCTCTGCGAGAAGATAGAATACCGGCAAAAACCATTTACCATCGGATAATTGGATGATAGGTCTTGAGTTTATAATGTTAAAATCACCGATTGTCTTAAAATTTTCGTTCCTTTCTTTATTCCCTGAGCCAAAGTTTTTGAGATAATTATTGATGCCTTCTATTTTTGACAAGCGATCACTATCTAATATAAATAGATCTAATAGATTATCGTAAAATACACTCCAAGAGGATTTCCATAATTCTTCTTTTTCAAGTACAGATAGTCCGGAATCATCAGGCACAGGAGGAAACAGCGAACAGAATTGCATAAACTCCATTCGAGTAAGAATTTCTTCCAAATTCTTATCTTTATCCTTGCCTTTTATGTCTTTCTTTAATGTTTTTCGAAACTCATAGTCTCGCAAATCAATAAGCCCGACATTATTAGCCCTTTCTTGTTGAATTCGTTTAATTGATTGTGTAATACTTATAACTTGTTTGAAAATATAACCTCGATTCTTCTCAAGCCATTCTTCATCATAGCGGTATTTCAAAGGTAGATACTCAAGGTATTGAAAATCGTAGACTCCATCTCCGGAATAAAAGATGGCCTCTTGCATACTACCATCTTTAGTAAAAAAATCGAATTTTGAGAAAGTGGGCTCAGGACATTTTCCCATTTGTTGACTTGAGAACATATCTTGAATCATTTCTCTCTGAGGATAAAGAAATGTATTATGAAGTTCTCTTAGAAGTTTATAAGTGAGTTCTTTATTCTGTATTAAAGATTCTACAGATTCAGGATACGTACAGTCAATTTTATTTTGAATTAAAAAGCCTAAAATAAAAGCTGCTTCTTTAACACTAAGTCGCTCCCGATAATTAATGGTACCAAGCTTTTCCAAAGGCATGTGAAAATCTTCAAACAAAATTAGGCACAGACTATAGATATAGCCTGGTTTGCTAATCAAATCTCTTATGTCTGAAATAATGTCTTCTCGTGTCCTAAAAGTTATTTCCTGTTCCTTATTCATCGTTGCAAACTTGTTTTAGAAACCGTTCATTTCAAGATCAGTGATACTACGGGATATGACGTAGGCGTACATCGTCACGAGGATATGTACTGCCTCACGTAATTCGGTATCGGGAATCTCGGGAGCACTGTGTGCCTCGTCGTTTCTCCAGCCTCTTACTTTCTCCAGATAGTCACGGAAACGGTAGTAACGCGCGTCTGTCGTGTGTTTCAGTCGTTTCAGTGACTCGTGTCCTAATATGCAATCCGCAAATGTAGTGCTATCGGCAGAGCCTTCACGTGTAGTCAGTTCACGGCTGTTGATGAGATAGTAAAGCTTCTTAAGGAACGGCTCGAATTTACCTACAAGAGTGTTGAAATTCACACGACGTTCCAGTTCGCTCAACCGGTCATTGCAAAGCAGTTGGTTGAAAGAATGGATAAGAAGGTCATTTGCGCCGTTCAACCCCGGTTTCGCAGCTCTCTTCTGAATCACATTGATAAGATACTCCGCCACTTCATCAAGGCGACGCGAAGTCTGAGCCAGTTCAATAAACTCTTCACGGATTTCAGCCACAATCTTCTCTGCAAGACGGTGTAGGTCAAGCTCGATACTGCTCTGTTGATTGTTGCGCAATGCCATATCGAGAATACCACGGATATACTCGCGGGCAAATGGTGTATCGTTGATAAACTCTTCGTAAAGGTCTATACCCTTGCCGCTCATATCAAGCACAAGATCTTGAGCGCGTTCCGAGAACAGTTCGCGCAATACACCGTATGAATTACCGCTTCTGACTGCCTCGTTGATTTTCACATCTGTCAACATCAGATGATTCAAAGGACGGAGTACTATGTCATGGTCATCCAAGAAACCCTTATACGGCTCGTTCACGATGTCTAAGATTTCACGAAGCGAACGTTTCTCATCTTCTGCCGGTGCCTTTACGTCTCCGATCCGTGATGATTTCAGTTCGGCATCCTCTTCTTCAAGAGCGATTGTGCCTTCCATTATCATCTGGAGCCGCAGTTTGTTGAGATCGACACGGTCAAGAATCTCCATAGGTAGTGTCTCACGAGTGTATTGCAGACGTGGGTATAAGGCGCGGAGGAAAATGTATTCACGTTCCAGATCCGGGTCGCAATATGTGAGCAACTGCGCCATAAATCCGTAGCTACGGATATAGCGATTCACGAGTTTGCGGTATTTGTCCTTGTCATCGTTGCTCAGCGGAGTCTCGCGCTCCTTTACAATGGTGTTGCAAAGTGATACAGCCGAGGCTACATCCTGTTTGGTCATATACTCTACCACCCGGTCACGCTCAGAGTCATTGTAAAGCTTGAATGCCTTGATGTCATCAAGGTGGGTATAGAGTCGCTGGGTATCTACCTCTCCGGTCAGGATTGTTGTCTGATAATATTTCTGGAATGCTTTCTGCACCGAATCGGCATCATTGCGGAAATCAATCACCATTGTGTCCTCCTTCTTCACGCCTCCCTTATCATAGCAGCGGTTAAGACGCGAAAGAGTCTGGATACATTGGATTCCGCCAAGCATCTTGTCCACAAACATTGTGTGGAGCAGAGGCTGGTCGAAACCAGTCTGAAACTTATCAGCGACAATCAGAATACGGTACTCCGGAGTGTCGAATGTCTCGCGTATCTTGTCATCCTTGATACCCCATCCGTTCATCTTGTCCTCGGTGTATTTCGAGCCATCGGGCAGTTCCACCTCACCTGAGAATGCGACAAGAGTCTTGAACTCGCTGCCGTATTCTTCAGCGAGCAGATTGTCGAATATCTTTTTGTAGCGCACTGCCGATGCACGACTGTCGCTGACGAACATCGCCTTAGCCTTACCGCCGATTTTATTGCGGGTATGCTGCATGAAGTAGCTGAGGGCAAGTCGGGCCTTCAGGGTCATGTTCTCCGGTTCCGAGTTCAGTTTACGTAGAATCAATGCCACCGATTTCTTCTCACCATACAACTCTTCCGGTTCTTTGGCTACACCTTCGGTGGTCATCGCCATCGTGGGATGTGCCGTATTCTTCTCGATGTATTCAAACATCGTTTTGTAGGTCGTATAGTTGCGGAGCACGTCGAGGATGAATTTCTCGTCGATTGCCTGCTTCATCGTGTAGTAGTCATGCGCCATATATCCTTCCGGTGTTTTCTTTCCGAAAAGGGCGTATGTCTTGTCTTTCGGTGTGGCGGTGAATGCGAAATAACTTATGTGGCTCATCTGCTGGCGCTGGGTCTGCATGTATGCCATAAGAGCATCCATCTGGTCTTCATAACCCTCGGCATCAGCCTGAGCCATTGCCTGCTGAATATCTGCTTCTGTTGAAAGTGCGACCACTATGTCCTTGGCACTCTCATTACCGATTGCGGTATGCGCCTCGTCTATGATCACGGCATAGTTGCGGTGCTTCTCGCGTTTCAGTTCGCTTAGCGCATAACTGAATTTCTGGACTGTGCTGACTATAATGCGCCCACCCTCATTGATAGCTTTGGCGAGTTTCTTGCTGCCGCGGCGTATATCCTTTACCACTCCAGCCTCAGTAGCGAAAGCATTTACATCATCCGCCATGTTCGCATTGAGCACAATGCGGTCAGTCACCATGATAATGGAGTCGAATACTGGGGTCTGATCGGGATTGACAAGGTTCACCAGTTGGTGTGCAAGCCATGCCATTGATTTTGTTTTACCGCTTCCTGCCGAGTGCTCAATCAGGTAGTTATGACCGGGACCATCTTCGCCGACCCATTTGATAAGGTTGCGAACCACGCGCAACTGATGGTAGCGTGGAAAGTAGGTAACGCTCTTGCCGTCGCTCTGCACGTTCTTGATAAAATGGTCGATTATGTTCAGAAGAGAATCAGCTTGCCAAATATCACGCCACAGATAACTTGTGGCATAATCGCCCGACACCTGAGGATTGACTGAATCCACATTGAACGGCAGAAATGCGGTGTCCTCACCGTTGAGGAACGTTGTCATGAAGGCATAGTTGTTGTCAATGACGAAATGTACCAAGGCCGTGCGCAGCATCGGATTCTTTGGGTCGCGGTCGTGGCGGTATTGCCAGATGCCGTTGGTATAGTTCTGCCCGGTGCCTTCGTTTTTCAGTTCGGCGGTGATGATAGGAAAACCGTTTAGAAGGATGCAAAGGTCGAGTTCATTCCCTTTGTCAGCCTTGTCAAGTGAATAACGCATCTGACGCACTACAGCAAAACGGTTTGCAAGATAAAGCTCATGCAGAGCGGAGTCTTCTCTGGCGAGTGTCGGTTTAGTCTGCATCAACTTGATTGGAATACCCTGTATCTTCAATCCTTTGCGCAGAATATCCACTAACGAATGTCCATTGTCAAGTTTAGAATTATAATCCTTGACTACTGCGTCGAGAGCGGCTTCATCGCTTTTGAAGCGCTTTATCATCCTTGCCCATACATCAGTCTGGGAGCGCAGGAACTGATATAGCATATCAGTATCTACACGACGCTTTATGTCGAAATCTTTTGGATCCCGCTTGATATAAAGAGGCGAGGCTAAAAGGGCAGCCTCGATATGTTCTTCAAATTTAGTTTCGTTGTCGATATTCATGCGATAATGATTTTGGAGAGATTAAATTACTTTTTGTTTGCCAGTCACGACTTCCGAGATGATTGATTGACGTAGTTCTGTTAGCGTCTCGCGCTTCTTGGTTAGATTCGCCTTCAATCCGTCAATCTCTGCACACTTCTTATCAAGATAATCCGCTATTTGAACTTGTTCCATATATGGAGGCATTACTGCTTCCATTTTTCCAAGTGAGTCTGCAGTCAACTGGTTGATAGTTGTGGTCGCAAATAGACCTTTGTATTGTGAAATGGCTATTGATAGTAAGTAGTGAGAATATTTAGGGTGTTCGTAAGGGCGGAATCTCATCATAAAAGCTCCGAAAGTAACATCCATATCATCCTCTATAAACACAGATTTACCTATTAAATTAATACTTCCATTTCTGGAACAGATAATTGTATCACCTGAATTTACTGACAATGTTTCAGGATAATTGGCAACAAACACACAATCATCATAATTTAACTTGGCATCTTGAATATTCGATGAACGAATAACTAATTTGCCAGAATCTTTAACATCAGAAGGAGAATATGTAAGGCCATTACGAGCCGAACCGATAAATTTTAATCTGCATTTAGTCCAATGTTCAGGGATGTCACCGATCCAGTCAATACCAGAGGGTCGCATGGGAGCTTCGGGATTGAGACCACGGGTAACTACACGAGAAATCTCGCTCTGTTTCAGTTCGTCAATCAGCTCAATTTCTCGCTCTACCTTTACTATCGCCGCATCTATCTTACCACACTTCGCATCAAGCCAATTTGCGATGGACAGCTGCTCTTTAAGTGGAGGGAATGGAATTTTTAATCTTTCTAAAGTCCGCATTCCAATATTTTGCTGTGTGCCAAATGACCAACCATTCTCTACCTGCTTTTGATAACATTCTGACCGAAGAACGTAATATAAATATTTATAATCTGTCACTTCATTATTAGCTCTAAATGCTGCCAGTGGAGACCAAATTGTGAATGCCTCATCTGTATTTACAAGTGCGACCCTTCCAGTCGAAGCACCCGATTTTGTCATATAAATATCATTCCTTTGTGGGATGTACTTCTTACAACATTGGTTATAAAATTCTTCCGAAATATAGCCCCTCATATTCTCAAATCTTATTTCACCTGACGAAATAGCCTCGGCTGAAATAAAAGGAATACCACAATCGTATAATTGAGGTGTTTCATGGGGACCATCAGTAATAGGCATAGCAAGAGCATGAAGCGTCTTAATACATACCCAATAGCTCGGAATATCTCCAATCCAGTCGATACCGGATGGCTTGTAAGAATCGTATTGCTGTTTCATCGGGTTTCGGAAATTAGGGATTGGAGTGCGGAAGTTGTATCGGCTTCAAGCACCATGAGGTCGGCAAGTATCTCGCTACTGTCGCGCAAGGGCGTGTAGCGGTAGAAAAGACGCGTCAGCGGGAACTCACAGCCTACTTTGTCTTTGCTTGGGTCGCGCCATGCATCAGGAACAAAAGGTAATACCTCACGGGCGATATATTCATCAATATTCTCCTTCATCGGTATCGTCTCTGTATCGGTAAGAGCAGGATCTATTACCACACCACTATCCGGTTTGCCGGGTGTCGCAAACACAGCAGGAGCTTCCGGGTCGGTTGTGCCCAGATTGCGGACGAGCTTCACAAATCCTTGTGTGAGCTTCTTTCCGAAGTGCTCGCGCATTATTGCAAACATCTCCTCATCGGTTATCTTCCCCTCGGGGTAACCAATCGCGGCAATATGTTCGAGAGATTCCTTATCAGCTTTCTTTACCTTCTCGCCTTTGGCTGCCTCAGTTGCTTTCTTAGCAATGTCTGTATAGATGAGTCTTAGTGGACGATAAATAGTCACTGTGGTGTAGAGGAAATCCTCGACATCCATCAGTCGTGCGACTTTTATGTCATCGTTACCCGGAAGGGAAGCGTCAGTGAAATCACCATATATATCGACAATTTGTTGAATGGCTTCGTCAGGTATCTCATACCGTTTCTTACCGAGGCTTCTCTGGAGCAACTTGGCATAACAAGAATGAGTAGCATCCACCATCAACACCTTCCCTTTGCGTTCCGCCGGTTTGTTATTGTCGAGAATCCAGAGATAGGTTGAAATATCTGTACCATAGAAAAGGTTCTTTGGCAAGGCTATGATGGCGTCGAGTAGATCTCTATCCATAAGCATCTTGCGGATCTCGCTCCATCCGCTGCCTGCGGCACCGTTGAAGAGCGGCGAACCGTTGAGCACGATGCCGATGCGGGAACCGGTCGGATCCATCTTGCTGATCATGTGGAGCAGGAACAGCAATGAACCGTCGGATGTCGATGGCAGTCCTACAGAAAAACGTCCGTCACTTTTGGCTGCATCTTCTTTGACTTTACCTTCAATCTTCTTCCAGTCCACGCCGAAAGGTGGATTGGCAAGCATATAGCCGAAATGCTCTCCGGGGAACTGGTCATTGGCGAGAGTGTCGCCGAGAGCAATGTTACGGTCTTTGTCGAGGTCTCCCTTTATAAGCAGGTCGGATTTACAGATGGCATAGGTCTTTTCGTTGAGTTCCTGACCAAATAGATATACCTTCATGTCGTTACGGTCGGTCATTGACTGTAGGTAGCGTTTACCCTCTGTCAACATACCGCCGGTGCCGCAACAGGGATCGTAAATTTGGAAATGTTTGCCGAGTGTATTTACCTCGGTCTCGCGTCCGTGCATAACGAGAGAGACTAACAGCCGGACGACTTCACGCGGAGTATAGAACTGACCGGCCTTAGTGTTGGTGGTTTCCTTAGACTTGCGTATGATGATCTCGAAGATGGTGCCCATCATGGCATTATCGACACGGTCGGGATGCAGGTCGGCATTGTTAACGAAACTTTCTGTGACTTGGAACAGCAAGTCGTTGCGATCAAGACGCGAATAAATGCGGCTTATATCGCCATTCTCGCCATCCTCCTGAGTGAACGCCAACAAAATGTTGCGCACATTCTGTGTGAAACCGTCAAGATATGTCTTGAAATTATCGGCAAGCATCTTAGGCTGGGCCAACAGTTTATTGAGCGAAAGCCCGGAGGTATTGAAGAATGTCAGACCGTTACGGCGCATCAAAGCCATAAGCATGACATCTTTTTTCTCGTCAGGAAATTCCTTGTATTGCTGATACAGTTCATCGTACCGGTCCTGCAATACGCAGTCCAGACGCCTCAAAAGAGTAAACGGAAGAATTACGTTCTCCACTTCGGTATCGTCATAAACACCACGAATAATCTCCTTGATGTCCCAAATCATTCCTGCAAGTTCCTGTTCAGTCATATCTTGAAAGGGGTTTAAGTCGTTTGTATTGCAAAGTTACTAAAATATGTTCAACTTATGTGAACTAATTGAATTATTTTGAAGTTGAACCTGTTGAATCCTTCTTCGAGGATAAAACTTTATAGTCACTAAAAGTTAAAAATGAATCAATCATTCTTGTTTCTCTGGTCGTCTCGTCATAAATTGGATATGGATGACTATGCGGACGAGTTCTTCTGATTTCGATTTCGTCTCCGTCTCTTAAAGTCTGAATTTCTGCTGAACCGCAATAGAATTTGGGCCCTTTACGAGTAACCGTTCCAGTTACAACTTCACGTTCTTTGCATGTAGGTAACCCATCCGCAGATTGCAACAGATCATAGTACCATATACATAAATCCATTGCCATGAATGTCAAAGACATCAATAGATAGTCATTACCTACTGTAGAAACATACTGGTCGGCTTTTAACTTAAGCCCCTCATATTTATGAGAGCCATCTTGTGATAAATCTATTAAAAAGCCAATTTCGTAAGCAAGAGCCGGTGGACAAGCAAATCCATCCCATTCCAATGTAGGCAAGGCTCTTTTCAAAGTATTTAATGAATCAATCTGAGGCGGGAAAACTCCTTTGGTCTTTCCATCGTCCAGAATAGACTCAACAATCTTACGAAGAGCATTAAAATCATCTTTAGCTTCATGGAGTTCTTGGATACACCCGCCTTCATGGCTTAAGATCAACCGGAACAGAGTATTTTCATTCTCAGGAAGAATAGAAGCTTTATCCAAAGCGACTCTGTATTTTTTGCGAATCCTATGAGACGGAGAATTAATCGCATCCACATCTTTTGGAATACGTTCGCAAAGTTGTTTGAACTTATCTTTCGTAAATATTCGGTCCGTTTCAGTGAAATAGTCCAATTCTCCATCAGTATATTTCTCGGCGATAAACTGACCTCTACCAGTATAGAGGAAAAATGGTATTTCTCTATCGGATGAAGACGCAGAATGGAAAACCTGACGGACAATAGTGAAGCCGGACATATCTCTATCGTCATTTGTAAGAGGCTCCTGCTTATTGAAATTGGCATCAGTGATTACTGCATCGATTTGGTGTTTGAGCTCTTCAAATTTCAATCGGAACTCATCACCTGTAGTCACAGCAGCAATAACATTGATATGATTGTCAGCAAGGAACTTCTGTTTAAGCTCCTCGCGCATCAGTTGATGAACTTCATCATCAACCCATATTATATTATAAACAACCTTCTGCATTATTATAAGTGTTTATGTTTTTGATGCTTAATCCCGGAGCAGGGATAAGCAATTCAAATATAACTTCACCATTTCCATCATTAGTTAGATTGAGAAATCCTCCAAGTCTTTTGATAATGGAATATACATGGTATCCGCCAAGTCCGGTTTTGCCTCTATCTCCTGCGACTTTGCCTCTCTTGATGAAGTCCTTTATCGTGAATGATTCAGGAAATGGATCTCCATTATTTGCAATAGAGATACACACAAATGGTTTGTCCAGATGGTTGACTTCAGAAAGGGAAATGGATACTTTATTCTCTTCGCTGAATCTATTTTTGAACCCGTGACGCTGAGCGTTCTTGAATATGCAATCCAGAGCAATTCTGAGCAATGTATCGTTGCCCCTGACACACACATCATCATACGAAAGATTTGAAATCAATTCGGTCTTGAAGAATTGGTGATTGATATTTGTCCAGCTTTGGATATATTCATTCATGAATGAATGAATTTCAATATTCTCCATCGGACAAGCATCAATTGAAAAGTCAGCACCAACAGTTTTTATCAATCGCTTTAGATATTCAAAATTATCCTTTAATTGGACAATCCATTTTTTCGCGTTATCCGACATTTCTTCATCAGGTAGCACCCCGAGCAAATCACCGATGTTTGAGAATGGGGTATTCATCATGTGAGAGAGGTCGGACACCGTCTCTCGAGTACCAAGCCGGGCAAGTTCATCTTTTAAAGACTGGGCCTTTTCTGCTTTTTGAGAACTGAGTTCCAACTCAAAGAGACGAGCTTGTTCTTTTTTAGATGAAGGCGCAACCAACTTTATCGTATCCAGATATCTAACAAGGTCTCGGGCACGTCGCAACTGCATTCCTGAATAATTATTGGCTAAGTTACTAAAGCGTGAATTATTCAGTAAGGATAAAATCGCGTATTCAAGCACAATAGGTGAATCGTCTTGGAACACGAGTGGAATCTGGTTGGTATTTGCTAAAACATTAGCGTTCCCATCAAGTCTTACCATTCTCATTTCATCGCCCAAGAACGAAAGGGCAAGTTGGGCGGGTTCCATAGTTTTTCGATATGCTGAAGTCGCACCGGTCTCTTTAGCTTTCTGAAAATCCATTATTTCCAATAGATTCCGAGAAAAGTCAACTGGTTTAAGAACATATCCTTCATCATAGGGAGTACACATCCTCATTTGCGGGATTCTGAATACCTCATTAAAATTGAAGGCACAATATCCTTCTGGAATTGTATCCTCATATCCAGAATACATGGAAGTCACAAATGAATAGTCACAATCTCGTAGCTGTTGGATATCTACATCGAACGAAGATTCAGAACATATATCACAATTAAAATAATCTTGAAATAATGTCTCAGAATCCAAAATGTTTCGCTTTTGCTCCTTCTTAAAACATGACTTGCCATCAATAATTCTTATAGTCTTGTTACTTTTATCCTTATTAAGGACTAAAAGGAAGGTGGATATACCGGTAGAGTAAAAGATTCCAGCGGGTAAAGAAACAATAGTCTCTATACAATCTGCTTCTGTCAATGCGGCTCGAAGCTCTCTATATTGCGGACCGAATCCAATACCAGCCGGCAACACGATTACTGCAGATCTGTAATTATCGTCTTCAAGAAAACGCCACAACAATACCTCCTCAGCTGTGTGGACAGTATGAGGGATATCTACCGCTTCTTTTTCATCATCTCGTAATCTCGTCATAAAAGGTGGAATCGAGATCAATGAATTGCAATCCGAGGGATAGCTATGAGTGAGAGGATTTCCCAATATGATTTGTTTCGGATTACCACCATGTGCCTCTATATTTATCCTTGCAATGGTTGCAATGGTGAGGTTTTGTTCCAATCCGACCGTATGAATTGTAGTGAGAGCAGAAACAATTTCGCCGGCTTTTGAATATGGATTAAAGAAGCCTTTGGGATTTAACCCTAAGCCAATCTTTGTGATAAGGCGTACTACTTTATCCGGAGTATAAAACTCTCCGGTTGAACGACCGATATTGTTTGCAAAGACATTTGATAGACCATCAATTATATCAACATATTTCTTCCCTATATGTAGAGAAGAAATAGTCTCTAAAAATTTCTGGATACTTTTCTCCGGCATCCCTAAGAATCCACCTTTGATATTTGAAATGGGGTAATCCTGTACTATAATATCACTGAAGTGGCTATTGTCCTGGCTCAATAGGGTAATATCTATTACATTTCGTTCATCATCGAAAGTAAAATACACCCGATATCCTTTGTGCAGGCAGTACAACACATAGTATATTGATATTAAACTCTCTCTATCATGACCGTAGGAGCGAAGAATATCCATTGCGTCAAATAAGGTGTTAATCGGAGTGCTCATATATTTTCGAGTTTTAGAGGAACCCGGCGTTGGATTCTGATGCAAAGTTAATATTGATAGGCTCAATCATTGTGAACCTTTTGATAGAGACTTAAAGTTTTGCTCAATCGTTGTGCTATTTCTGAGCTTAAATCGGTGGGCGATAATACCTTGATGCCTTCTCCATATGATAATAGCAATTGTTTCAATTCATAGTTGATATATAATTTCAACTGAATTATTGTACCGATCTTATCTTTTGATTTTATCTTTTGAGATTCATGAATCGGTTTAGTGATAATATATGGCGTTAATTGAGGTGAAATCCATAATTCAACAAACGACATCTCTGCCCCAGTGGGACGTGTGACTCCTACCATATCAGTGAAGTAGTCATCGTTAAAGTCAATCTCATTGTTAGGAATGTATTCTATGTCTTTGGCATTGTCAACGTTTTCTATTCTGTCAAATGCAAAAGTAGAGACTGTATTATAGCCTTCCATTCTGCCCAATAGGAACCAACGATTATTGTACTCCTTAATATAATATGGATGCACAATCTTATGTTTTACGGAATCATCCTTAAAACTTTTGTAAGATATGTCAAGGACTTCTTTATTACTGATAGCGGATAAAAGGCGTGAGAAATATTCTCGACCTACGAGATATTTATTTTCATCGAAACCAACCACACGCTTTCCATCGGGGTCTATATTTAGCGATAACCGAAATCGTTCAAGAAAAGATTGAAGCCATTCCATCTGCGGCATACCTTCAAACTGAGAAAGTATGGCCATACATTGTGATAGTTGCCCTAATTCATCATCATTGAACTGAAGTTTATAGATAGAGGACTCTGGATTCTCGTATGCATATGTCTTGTTTCTCCCGCTTTTGGTTTCAACGATATGGACATCCGGATAGGTACTGTCGATATACCGTAAGTCATTTCTTATTGTATTCAGTGCTGTTACCGGTTCATAGCCCTGAAATTCCAGTTCCGTGCTGACGGCTTCCATCAGTCTTACAGTTGAATAACCGCCTCTTCGCAAGCAGCGGTCGAGAACCTTGTATCGTATGTCTGAGCTTTTGGTATTAGGCATGTTCGACTTGTTTAGATACGCGAAATTAATAAAAATTATTAATATGTTCAAATGCCGTGAACATAATGAGGCTACTTTTGCAGCACGAGGATAAAATCCCCCTCGTCTTAAACTATGAAAAAGGTGTTTTCACTAATGTTGCTCCTTGCAACCCTCATGGTGTTTCTTCCGGCATGTTCTGACGATAAGGACGAGCCGGACGACATCAAGTCTCAAATCATCGGCACATGGGATGCCACGTCGGTCAAGTTCAGCGATACGGACTGGGTGGACATTTCAAATTACCCCAGTATGGCACTCTCCATCACCTTTAATAAGGATGGCAGCTACTATGGTCGTGGCGCACTCGGTAATGGTGGTGGCACTTACACTGTGTCTGGAAAGACTATCAAAACCTATATTGATGGGGAACTTTACGGTACTTACTACGTCAAAAGCCTGAGCGGTAAGAATGCAGAACTGTCACTAACGATGGGATCATCAAGTATGGATATTTGTGCGGTAAAACGATAAAATCAAGAGAGTATGAGAAAAATTTTACTTGCCGTATTTATGTCCGTCATGATGCTGAGTATCAGCACGACGGCATCGGCAGAAGAAACGACAAAAAGAGTCTATGCTGAGTTGCTTGGCACCGGCACAAACTTCCTAAACCTCAATAAGTAAGAATGTGAAGGTGTCAGTAGATTTGGGGCAATTTCAGTCTGCAACCAAAGCATACACACTCCTTGATGTGAATGGTAAGGACATCAAGTTCAACAGTATGGTTGCTGCCATGAACTACATGGGTGAACGCGGATGGAAATTCATTCAGGCGTATGTTGTCACTGTAAGCAATCAGAATGTACTTCATTGGCTCCTATATAAAGACGTTACTGACCCGGCTCAAATAAAAGAGGGCCTCAATGTCAAAAACATGGACTAACTTATAAAATATACAGACATGAAAAAGATTTTCTTCCTTCTTACTATGATAATTACGGTTACTACGTGCTTTGCACAGAGTAGCAAGGGTTATCATGGTTTCGCGGACCTTGGCTATACAATCGGTGTAGGCGATTACGACTTTGGTCGTTTTGAAATCAGCACCACGCATGGCTATCAGGTGAATCCATATTTCTTCGTTGGCGGTGGCGTAGGATTCCATTTCATGCAGTCTTACAAGACCAAGGGTATGGACATAGCTCTGGACGAGCGAGATTCAAAGGTGAGTATTCCTCTCTTTGCTGACTTCCGTGGAACATTCTCTAAACGTAAATTCGCGCCATTCGTTGACCTCAAACTCGGCTACTTCGTCACAAACAACGATGGATTCTATGGAAATGTATCTGCCGGATGTCGCATGATAACGAAAGGGAACCAGGCAATCTCTCTTTCTATCGGATATACATATGAGAAACTTGAGTTTGAGACATTTGACCGCTTCACGAACCCCGGATACAATATGAATTATACTCGCAATCTACGCAAACTCGACTGCGAGGGTATCTCAATCAAGCTCGGCTACGAGTTCTAATCAATACTGCCAAAGCATTTGTCATGTCATACTGACAGACAGATGCCTCTGGCATAGAATTTGTAGTTTTTTAATATATTTCAATCATTAATTCAGAGCAATATGCATTTTCATTGGACCTCAAGTAAAACGCGTTGGAAAGATAGCCTAACTTTGAGTTTGGCGCTCTTGACTGTAATCCAAACAATTGCTGAAATTATGGGCTTCTTTGATATAGAGGTTGTCAAAGATGCCGTTTGGTGGAAAAAAATAATATGCATTGCCATTATCTTTACAATACTTATAATTATTATATTTGTCGTAAAAAATTTGATTGCTCTTAAAGGAATAAGTGTTAGTATTGGTGATAACGAAGTGCGAATAAAGCAAGCTGATTTATTCACACAAAACGGACTGCGACTTATTCCATTTAATGAGTATTTTGACACACAGGTAGATGATGTGATAATAGCGCATAATACGCTTAATGGCGTTTTCATAGATAAATACGTGGACAACTCCGAGCGTTTGCAAAATGTTATCAAAGGAGCTCCAGATGTTAAAGGTGCGTCTTCTCGTTTAGTAAATGGAAGAAACAAGTATCCATTAGGTCGAATAATAAAATTTGACGATTATCTGCTACTTGCTTTTACACATTTTGATGATAATAATAGTGCCTATCTTTCCCATACGGACTTTGAGAAATGTTTAATTAAAATGTGGCAAGAAATAAATCGAGTTTATGCAAACAAACCAGTTTTTATTCCTCTTCTTGGATCCGGAATAACTCGATTTACTGATACTCCACATAAAGATAACTTGTCTCTTGCAAAATGTTTATTGTGTACACTAAAAATAAGCGGAATTCACTTGAAGCAACCAATTACGATTTGTCTTACGGAAGAGACTATAAATGATATAAATATTTATGAACTAAAATCAAAATAACATGGCATATAGAACAAAGACTTACATTGCTGGTGACTGGACTGGTGATAAAGATGCAATTGACCAATTATATAAATGGAAAAACAGCAACTATTGGTCGCTCGATTTTACAGACGCTCATGATCTTACACAATCGTCTGATTCAAGTCTTTATTGTTCGATTAAATCCTCACTATGTGATAGGCTTAATCGGTCAAAGACTTTTGTTTTGATTGTTGGTGACTCTACCACAAAAGTTACAAAAGGGAACTGCGTAAACTGTAGAAACTATGTTCCAAGTTATCTTGGAGGACCAAGATGTAATAATTGGAACAGCATAAGCATGAAAAGTTATATTGAGTACGAATGTGATAAGGCTCTACGAGATGGTCTTAAGATTATCGTTCTATATAATAAAACATATGTGGCCAAGTCTTTATGTCCTACTCAACTAAAAGATGTTGGCACTCACGTTGCAATGAAAAAAAGAGATTCGTGGGGTACTATAACTTGGGATTACGAAAGTGTGCGTAAAGCCATAATGGGATATTAAAATTAACATAGGATACTATGTGTAATAACAGTCATTTAATACTCATGGTCCCATGCAATTAAAAGGAGAAATGGGCGATTCCTATATATAACATAACGCCCCGACAAGATGGTGAGTCTTGTCGGGGCGTTTGGTGGGATTACCTCTTAGTAGAGGCGGAGGCAGGTGACGTCGGCTTCTTTGACGATATGGGGATCGTCACTCTCGGTCTTGTCGAAGGCGAGGTGCTGGATGCGGTGCTTGGGGCAGAGCTGCATGAGGAAGTTGGTGAACTTTCTCATTTCGGCGGCGAGCCATTTTACATCGTTGGTCGAGGTGACTCCGCCGAGCAGCAGCACGTTGTCGGGGAGATGGGCGGCTCTGCCAGCGGTCGTCAGGATTACGAGCGACACGGCAAAGGTTGCATCTTCTGTGGTAAGACTTGTGCCGTTGGTGTAGTCCTTATAGCGGAGCTTAGCAGTCGGAGTACCGAAGTTATCGCGGAGATATTTCTCGATGTCGGCGAGGGCTGCTTCCAGCCGAGGGTCGCATACGACGGAGATGTCGGTGGTCGGTTCTGTGCTTGTTGCAGCATTAGCTGCGGGTGAAGCCTTGCGGCTGAAGATGTTTTTTACACGAGAGGAGCTAGTTGAGGTTGTTGAGTGCTGTCATTTTTTTTCGTTTATTGAGAGTGAAACATTGTTAGAATCAGGCGCATTTTTTGAAGCAGTTGCCTCGATTGCGAGATTCAAAAGTCGGTTAACTTTCATGCTTACCAGATTGATTTTGATTCCGGTGTCCATGAATCGGAGGGACGGAAATAGACGTGGGTACGCTCGGCGTGTTTGCGGCGTTCAAGCTGGACGGTCAACGCTTTGATGCTGTCCTGTTCCTGCTTGGAGCCAACCATCATCGCTTCTTCGCGGAGCATCATATCCTGGATACCTTCTGCATTGTAGCTCATGCGCTCGTAACGATAAAGCCATTCAACCTTCTGGTATTTCTGATTTTCTGATACCATGTAGAAGAATCCGATAGCAAATCTTATGGCTGCGAGAACCGAAACGATAGCCGTGATTTTTGCCCATTTAGGCATTACCAGCCACCAGTGGCCGCTGATTATGCGGTTAACTTCGTAACGAAGATCATTTACCGCATTCTTCAGATAGTTCAAAATTTTCTTTTGTGTTTTTCAGTTTTTGGAATTAAAGACTTCTGCCTCTTTTTCTCTTTTGGCGGCGTTTCATTTCATTGATGAATTCCTCCTCTTCCGGGTCGTAGGCAGGTCCGACTTGGAAGATGCCGCCGAGTGCGTTGCCAAGTCCTTCGACCATATCGGCTCCGGCTTCGATGATTTTTGTTGCGGCACTCGGTTCCTGTTTAGGTTGCTGTCGCATCGGTTGTGGTGACGATGATGCCGACTGGAACTGACGGTTCTTGTTTCGGTCGAGAACTTTGCAAATGACATTATAGGAGCATCCTCGAGCCACGCGTAGATTTCATTCTCATAATAACAAGCAGATGGTAGAAAGTGACTTGCCTATTATCTGGCAAGCCTCTTTCGCATACACGAGTCTGCGTGAAGGCTTGGACTGTTTGGAGTGGCCGGCTATGCCTGCCTTTTCAAGCAGGTCAAGCACACGGTCGAGTTTCTCGGAGAGACCGCTCACCACATGTGGCAGCTGGTCAAAGGTGATTTTGGAAGTTTTCATTTTACTTTGGGTTTTGGGTTTCGTTTGAAATTCTAACGCAAAGTAAAAGAGTGAGTTGGGGGTTATCAACTTAACCATTCTCACTACCTCAAAATAACCATTTGACAAGTGTTAACCCGCTGAAAAACAGAATCAAAAAGATAAAATTATTTGTATGGTGAAAATATGGAAAAAGAAGTGATTTTCCGGTTATCTGATGCTTATCACTCCTGACCGAACTTATGATGTCGATTGATTATGTAGAAGTACGTGAAAAGTATTAGTTTTGCATTATGAAAACATCATCAGAAAAACACATCAATAGACACTGGCTTGTTTTTGCAAACGCAAAACGATGTAATCATTATGCTTCCTTAGTGGAAACCGGATTCATTAGTTGGAAAAAGGCAAGAAATAATTTTGCTACCGGAGATATTGTATATGTGTTTAGTTCCGCAGAACGTAAGATTATTTTCAAGACAGTAGTAACCGCTATTGAGGAAAGATCTGATAGTAAATTTTGGGTTGAAACTGCGCCTAAAGATATAACTTGGCGATTGGAGGCGATTCAGGAATTTACAGGGGATACCTTGGATGAAGATTCATTGAAGAAGCACGGTTTCAAAGGTGGCCGAAGTCTTCAACATCCCATGTGTAATAATCCTGAATTATTTGAATATATTGAAGATCAATTTGATAACTGTCACTAAACGAATAACTCAGGCGTTAGCCATTGTTATTCGCTTTAGTATTGCGAGTGAGCTTATTATGCTCTATTGAGAATGTCGAGGTTGATGTTGTCGTTACGCTGGAAGTGCTTGAAAAGCTTATCCATCTGGTCGTTGGTGTGGATGGGAATACGTTCCTTGTTGGACTTCTTTTCTCGCAGTTTCTGCTCGATTGTGCGGATGTGGGTATTCTCGAAAGGTTTCTCAAACACTTTCTTCACGAATCGGGCGATAACTCCGCCTTGCAGCCGAAGAAATTTGCCGACATTATATCCCAGATGCTTCAAATCCTCTTTCGTCAGATGATTGCTCCTGAGGTTCACCGGTGTGAACGGCGGCATGGCATTGACAGTCCATATCTTGGCATTGTAATGTAGTTTCTGTAATTCATCGGCTTCGAGATAGGGTTGCATCATGAACGTGATGTAAGCACAGATAAATTCTATCTGGGCTAGGCTGAATTTCATATCTTCCTCAGCGAGTTCGGCATGTGCGGCGTTACACTGTTCATGTTGCCGTAGCAATTGCTTCTGAATTTCAGAATGTTCCTTGTCTGATTTCAATGCTTTCAGTGCGGCTTCAATCTGGTCGGAATAATAGACATCGCCGTTTGCATCAATGTAAGCTTCTTCCTCCCATTCCTCAATGCGTATCTTGCCGTCATCCTGCTTGATGCGGTTTTCTTTTGCGGTCTTGGTAAAACAACCGATTGAATCATCACTTTTGGGATATGCGCGGACACGATATATGCCGAGTTCCAGCTCTTTCTTAATATGCTTGGGCTGGAGACTTACCCATTCATTGTATAGCGTGTCCGATTCCAACACATCTTCAAGTCCATAACCGCCGATATAATCCTCAAAATAAGGATATTCGCCACGAGCTTCATCCCGCTCTTGAAGGCTGCTATACTCTGTGATATTGTCCTTAAGATTATCGAAAACGACATCATCAATATCTATGGCTCCGATTTTTATTATAGAGCCATCTTCAAGTGTAAGATATTCGACATCTTCCTCGATTCCTTCATTGGAATCCACCGGAAAAGTATTCTCCGGAAAAATTTCAGTTTCAAGGTCTTGCGCTGGGGCAGAACATTCCATAATGGAAGGTTCCGGCTCTTCTACGGTGGGAATGGCAATCTGGTCACCGGTGGTAGTCTCAGCAATAGCCATGACTTCACGGCGGCGTAAAAGAGATTGAATGCGGTTGAACACATCTTCGATTACTGATTGGAAACCGCAATAAAGACCGATTGAGAGGACAAAGAAAACGGCAAATAGTACATTGCCGGTAAATTGGTCTGTGCCAAAACGGTGAATGGCAGCGTGGCG
>LUJM01000116.1:21084-22084 GCA_001689415.1 Bacteroidales bacterium M2
AGATAAAAATTTTGTCCCGGGTAGGGGAGTATAGCTCCTCAAGCGCTGGGGCGTATTTCTCATAAGCAAATAGTGGATTAAAATTTCATGTCTTTATAATCAATTTAACCCACTGAATTGTTCACCTGTTTTTAATAATAGCTGCTCACGAATATGCGTATTTGGCAACTGAAGGGGTTCTTCCATTCATCTGTATGTTTCTCAAACTTGTATTCACATCTCATTCCATGTAACATGTCGCCAAACTCATCCATAAGTCCCCCTCTTCCATTTTCTTGATAAAATGGGCTGACACAAACTAAAATATGATTATGACCCATATCTGAATTTAAAATACGGGCGATGTTGTGACGTTCAAACTCAATAATGTCCAATACATTTGATAATATATGGATAACCGTATCAGATTGTGGACGGATATAGTCTTCTGTCAAATGTCTGGCCGAGACATTATATGCTGTTATTTTAGAGTTTTCAAAAAACGTTTCTAAGTATTGTAATCCTTGCGCCAGTGAAGCTTTGCTTGGCTCAATTACAGTAAAATCTGATATTTTATCGTTGTCAATATAATGATTCTTAAGAAAGTCAGACAACACCATTTCTGCAATACATTGGCCACAACCATAGTCAACGACAGATATACTCCCTTCTGACCATACCTTATGTGGGATTTGGTCATATGCGATCTGAAGCTTTTGTCGGTGTATTTCTCCGTATGATGAAATATACATATCAAGTTGCTCTTTAGTAGTAAGGATTGCGAGTCCGTTCTCCAATCCATCTTTCAGTTTCGTTTGTTTAGTCTCCGAAAGTGAGTTGATATGTTGTTTTACTGACTCCAGAATATCGTCAAACGATAATCGGGAGACATTGATTCGTGGGATATAATGAAGCGCTGTTTTGTTTTTCATAGAATTGAATCGTTGTCGAGGTTATGTTGATGCATAAGGTAATTTTGACGGGCGGAGAATGGGGACGTGTTGGCGTAGCAGTATGCACA
>LUJM01000117.1:0-881 GCA_001689415.1 Bacteroidales bacterium M2
TCAACGGCAAATGATACCGGGTGGTCGAAGATGTCAGCTTTGACAAAGTGACTATTCTCGCCACGCTCCAATGCGAGTGCGTCACGTCCGTTGGCATCCATGAGAATGAACTTTACATTCTGTTTCTCATTGAGGTTGCCGTATCTGACCACAAACTCATCATAATACTGGTTGAGGTGTTCGCGCATATCGGCATCTTCTTCATGCGTCTCAGCCTCAAAATGGTAGAGTTGCTGATAAGTCTCCGACAGGGTGATATAGAGCATGGCTCGTTTCTCCTGTTCCGGTTTGAGCGTGAGCGGCGAGAATGTCGCTCCATTCTTGCGAACCTCCGAGAGAAACCTTACCTGACCCTTGTCCACGACCATGCTGCCATTGTGGTGGAAGAACTGAATATCCTCCGAGAAAGGACGGGGCGACATATCACGATCCGCAGCCTTGGGTGCTTCCGCAGCCACTCTTGGCTTCGGAACAAAATCACCTTTTGAAACTTCGATGATAGTGCCGTCTTCGGTGATTGTCTCTTTCTTGGCCGCTTCCATTGCCTGACGTTCAGCCTCCATTTCTGCGAGTTGACGATGGGCAATCGACATCATTGTTTCGTAGAATCCATTGATGGGCGGATTGGTTTCCCAATCAAGAGAACCGTAAAATTCCAGCTCCTTTTCAGAGAGCGGACGGAATTTCTTAGCCTGAGTATCAGTTATTGTAACCTTTGGCTTCGGCTTATCTTCCTGCTGGGTCGGCTTTGGTTGACGTTGTGGTTTGCCTATTGGCTCCAGCTCACCGAAAAGATTGTAGGCAAACAGACGCGGGTCGGGATTGTCGTTGAAGTCGGGTCCACCGTCAGTTTCAATCTCCTTTACTGGTTCAACAGGAGC
>LUJM01000117.1:941-3841 GCA_001689415.1 Bacteroidales bacterium M2
TATTCCTCCTTTTGTTTCTGCTTTGGATCTTCAAGCTGTTCACAGATAGCCACACGCTGACCTGCCCTTACGAGCTTGGGGAGATAGGTGTCAAGGGCATGGTGGGGAAAACCTGCAAGTTCAATGCTCCCTGCTTTGCCGTTGCGTCGTCTGGTCAGTGTTATGCCGAGAATTTCCGAAGCCTTGACAGCATCTTCCCCCATCATCTCATAGAAGTCGCCTACACGGAATATCAATATCGCGTCCGGGTGTTTCTTCTTCATTTCTCGATATTGCTGCATCAACGGGGTATCCGCTATGCGTTTTGGCTTCTCCACCTTATTTTCGGTGACCTTCTTTGTCGGTTCGGGCTTAGGAGGTTCCGGGGTCGGAGGTGTGAGACTCCTATTATTATAGAAGCCCAGATTGAGGCGCAATTTCAGCGACTCATCAAGAGCATTTCGCATATCGCTGGCAATACCTTCAACGCCACCACCATGCTTGTAGATGATAGCCGGTTTGCCAAACTGGTCAGTACCTACCTTTGCCTCCGTACAGATAATATTTTGCGGAAAGGCAGCAAAATATTTGTTATTCGGCGCCTTGGTGTCACGGTCAACAATTGACTGGATGAAAAATTCCTCATCTGCCGACAACGCTTTCTTATTGGTGTGCTTCTGAAGAATAATCAAATCAGACCCGGCATCTGTTCCGGCATTATCGGAAAAGGTATTGTTCGGCAGACGGAAAGCACCAACCAAATCAGCACGGCGCATCATCTCCATGCGCACAAAGGGACTCGCGGCATTCATCACCCCCTGCGAGGCAATGAAAGCGACAATTCCACCCTCATGCACGGAGTCGAGCGACTTCAAGAAGAAGTAATTGTGTATAGCCCTTGTTGACTGACGGTAGGCAATCTCCTTGCTTGTGGCATATCGGGGGTCGGCAACCGCAAAGTCCCCGAAAGGTATATTGGACGCTGCCACGTCGAAATATCCCTCAAAATCTGGGTCAATCTTCTCAAAGCCCTTTATCTCGGTTGAGGTTGAGGGATGGAGCGCAGCCAATATTTTGCCTGTCAGCAAATCTTTCTCAAATGCCAATGTCTCAGCACCGGGATAGCGTCGTAGGAACGAATCTACAAAAGCTCCCTGTCCGGCAGATGGTTCAAGGAGACTCTTTACCTCAATACCATTAGCCTTCAACGAATCAGCGATGGCATCAATCACAGGAGAAGGTGTGTAGAATGCTGTCAGGACGGACGCTTTCAGCGAGTCCATATAGGTGGCAAACTCCTTATCATTCTTAGAGTAATCGTGAATCAAGCGTCGCAGTTCAACGGTAGGCGCAAACAACTCAATATCAGATTTGCTCCACTTTGCGGCATCGGCAAGCTCATTGGCATCATTGAGTATGCACTTCAACCCACCGAATCCAGCATATTTGCCCAGTGCCTCACGCTCATCAGCGGTAGGCGGTCGCTTCTCGACACCGAGGCGAAAGGCAGTCTTTATCGCCTCGATATTGTCGCGCATGGTTTGTAACCGGTTATAAGCCATACTCCTCAAAGAATAAGGTAATACGGCCAATAACCGTCAGTCGGAAAACTTCCCCGTCGGAAGTGTTGAAAAATTCTTCGCCCAAAGTAATTCCTTTGAACTCCTCTTTCAACTCATCAATAAATGTGTAAGTCCAGAACTCAATGGATTCATCTTCAAGTGAAATATTGTCTTGAAACTCATCAAGCAACAGACCGCTGATGAAATCGTAAGGTGACATTTCAAATCCGGCATAAAGTGCCGCCATTGCTTTTTCATTGGAAATATACCACTCGTCACCGGCAAGGCGGGATTCAACGAAAACATCGTATGCGTGTTCAGAACGGCTGGCGATAAAAAGGTCATCCTCCGCTTCCGGAAATCTATGCTCCGAAAGGTATCGGCGAAGAAAGAGGTTATAGTAGTCGAGGTCATAACCCCGGCTGTCAAAATTGTTATCAGTCATCAATATATCTATAATTGATGGTTTCAACCCTTCTGCTGAAGAAGGTGTCGCAATTTAGGGTCAGCATCTATGCGGGCAATCTCATTGTCAACTATATCCCGCACGTCCTGCTTTATTTTGTCGTAGTTTGCCTGAATGTCAGCTCTCATCTTGTGTTTATCCTCCGAGGTATCTTTGAAATCGGTCAGGATTGGAATCGGCACATATTTTTTCATTTCTGCATCGACCTTTTTACTGTCCACGACAATCTCTGCGTGAAAAATCTTCTGGTCAATGCGTTGGTCGATGTTGTCTGAAACAGCTCCGACAAATATTCCCTGTGTGAGCGTTGAGATCTTGCTTGGCGGGATAAGCGAGTCCATCTGAGTGTTGAATGAGTGGCTTACATCCTGACGGTTGATTGATATTGACTGCCGCTTCTGTAACACCTTACCAAAGCGTTCAGACAAAGTTTTGGCGGTCGAACCTACCACCTGCCCGGAGAAGATATTGCCGACTGTATTCATCACGACCGCAGCCTCCGGCTTCCCATAGTCACGTTCCAACTGTGAGAAATCCTGAAAACCGAGACACACGGCAACCTTATTACTTCGGGCCGTGGCAATTAGGTTATCCAAGCCCTTGAAGTATATCGTGGGAAGCTCATCTATAATGACACCGGACTTCAACATCCCTTTCTTATTGATTAGTTTCACGATTCGCGAATTGTAAAGTCCGAGGGCCGCACCATAGATATTCTGACGGTCGGGATTGTTACCGACGCATAGAATCTTAGGCTCTTTCGGATTATTGATGTCAAGGGTGAAGTCATTGCCTGTCATCACCCAATAGAGCTGTGGCGAAATCATGCGGGAGAGAGGTATTTTTGCCGAGGCAATCTGACCTGCAAGCTGCTCCGCCGCCCCTCCGAGCCA
>LUJM01000118.1 GCA_001689415.1 Bacteroidales bacterium M2
GCATGATTAAGTTTCACCACTAATGATCCGGCATTAAGGATGATTTTGTCTCCCAAAAGCTTTTGAGCTATTGTGATATAAGGCGAGTACTCGGTTATACCTTTTCGAGCCATGGTCGACATTGAACCTTCGGTATGGGCATTGCCTCCGGACATTGGAATCTTGCCGGTATAACGGTCGAAATCAAATCCGACTGTTGCACTTGCTCCCGACCAAGGCGCGAAATTCTGGTAAACGATTACGCCAATGCGGTCGTCGACGCTGTGAAAATGACGCGGGTCGTCGATATAGTGATTGCCGTAGCTATAGTATAATCGCAATGCGCCATTTGTTTTTTTGTAATGGTTCGTTGTGCTCACCGAGCCTTCGCCTCGGATAATGTGCTGATGATAGATGTCGGTAGATTCAGGATTCGATAGGGTAGGGTACACCGGGTCGTTGCCTGTAAATTGCATAAAGGTGTAATCGGCCCGGATATTCCAATTATGGTTGATGTCGTAGGCAAGCTTGGCGTATAGATTGCCTTGTTTGAAGTCAAAGCTTTTCTTTACGCCGTCTGTCCTGTCATATCCGAGCGATACGACTGATGAAAATTTACCGAAGCGGCAGGTGTTTGATAATGAGCTTAGCCATGTGTTGTAAGAGCCGTACTGCGAGCTAAGCGTGGTTCTTGTGCCGTCTTTGGCTGCGTTTTTTGTGATTACGTTTATTACGCCGCCCATTGCGTTCGATCCGTACAGAACAGATGCCGGACCTCGGAGGATTTCTACGCGCTCAACGTATTCGGTTTCATAGAAATCCGAAATACCGTGAGAGTAGATACCGGCAAACTGGGGCTGTCCGTCGACCATCATTAATATCGCACTGGCCTTGTCGCCACCTACGCCGCGTATTTTGATATGGCCTGAACCGCCATTGCTGACACCGAAGCCAAATATATTCCGTTCGGAAACAAAAAGACTCGGTACCATGCCGGAAACGGCACTAAGCAATTGGGTGCTGCCGGTAGCTTCGAGTTGGCTACTGCCTATGGTTGTTACTGTATATGGCAGGAGGTCCCTGCCGACCGGATTGTTACTGCCGGTTACGACAAGCTCGTCGAGTTGGCGAGAGTATAGTGAGTCGGGGCTATCTTGGGCATATAGTATATTGGCAACCGTCAGCGAAGTGAGTAATAAAACAATTCGGGTCGTAATCATACGATAAGATGAGTTTTAAAGATTGTACACAATATCTCGATGCAAAGATATCGCATAAGAAAATAAGCTCATTGCCTAAATTGTGGAAAGATTTACCAAAATTACGGATTAATTGCCATATGGCAAAATATTGCATTCAGCTAAGCGCCGGTATTCGGTATATGGTTTATTTCATACTGTAGCTTTTCGAGGAATGATGCGGCGTGTGCTCCGTCTTGCGAACATAAGCTTGGAGAGCTTCGCATGGTAGAATTAGTGATATTTGGATTACATTGATTACTTTTGTAGAATAAATAATATGGCAGTATATGAATAAAGATACTATAATACGTTGTCAGTGGTGCGGTGATGACCCTTTGTATGTTGAATATCATGATAAGGAGTGGGGTCGGGTAGTGCACGATGACAGAAGTCTTTTCGAGTTCCTGATTCTTGAAAGTGCGCAGGCTGGGCTTGCCTGGATTACTATACTGAGGAAGCGCGAGGCTTACCGCAAGGCGTTCTATGATTTCGATTATCGACTTGTGGCAAGGATGACCGCTGATGATGAAGCGAGGCTTATGAGTTTCGATGGAATCGTTAAAAACCGACTTAAGATACATAGTGCGATTGTCAATGCACGCTTGTTCGGGAACATAGTTGATGAGTTTGGGTCCTTTTATTCGTATGTGATGTCCTTTTTTCCGGACGGTAGGCGCATAGTCAATGATGTCCCAAACCAAGAGTCCTTGCCTGTTACATCTGATATTTCAGATGCGATGAGTGCAGATATGAAGCGTCGTGGCTTTAAGTTTTTCGGGTCTACAATCTGTTATTCATTTCTTCAGGCAACCGGTTTTATCGATGATCACCTGAACACATGTATGTGTAAGAATAAAGAGTAAACCTTAAACCATAATTCAGAACTTCAAAGTGGCATTTTTATTACAATTACCATGTATTTGAGTGAAATATATTTGTTTCAGTTGACGTCGTTTACTCACTTGCAGACATTGGCACGGCACAGGTGTAAGCACCCGAAATGACCTGCCATAAACTATGCCTCTGCCACAAAAGGCACAGTGTCCCGACCGGAGTAATCGTTGAAGAAGCGGATATTATTTTGGAATAATTTTCGACCGGTCTCGACCGATATTGCCGAATTTAATGCAGCATCAGGTATAAGCCTGTTCTTAATGATATATTCACGCATCTCCGGTGTTGATAATGAATGGTCAAATATTAGAGAAAGCCCGGCATGCGATGCATCTTCCTTGTCATAGTAAGGATTGTTCTTGATTTTAACACAGGAGGCCCATCCCGGCAAGATGGCAACAGTGCCATCCGAGTTGAGGAAGTAAAGCAGGTTTCCGGTATCACGGATATCGGCAAGTAGTTTAGGACTTACATTGGCATTGGGCGCTTTGTCACCGTAAGCAAGACTTATATACTCTTCATATGAGCCACACACACCTATACGCTGATTGCCAAATGCCTTTAAGTGAAATTTATACACCTCATTACGCTGTTTCTCTTTTTCACAGTGAGCTTTGTGGCAATTTTCGTAGATCTCGGACGGCAGGCTATGAAGGCCAAGTCCATTCATAAGCCACACGCCATCTAAAAACACAAGAGAAACCAAAGCAGATTTACCGGGAGCAACTTCAGGGGCAAATCTCTCACCGGGCATAGTAGATGCCGAAAGAGTGAGCTTTTCTCCATTGGTGTCTTCGAGCACAAGTTCGCTTTCACCTACGGTTACATACCTGTAATATTTATATGGACGAGATTTCAACTCCGATAGGATTGGTATATAGCATTCTTCCTCCGGTTCATGGTACAGATTCACTATTTCTGCTAACCATTCGTATGCCGGGATAGCCAAAGGTCCAATCAGGGCGTTCATCGGCAAAAACGATTCGAGTGCATACTCTTCCGCACTCTTGTCGTTGCGCCCGATAGATTGGAAGAGATGCTTAATCAAGTCCTCAACATCATTTGTCGCTTTTTTCTTGTCGTTGATATGTGTCAGATAGCAGCGGTCACATAGCCATGCGCACAGACTGCGAATCTGATAGAAGAGAGGCTCGCCAATTTCTTCCTCGGGCATAAGCATAGGGCGTGCAGGAGTGTCTGGTGCATCTTCGTAAGCTTTTGCAAGATCTGGCATCAATGCTATAGCCAGCATGCGAAGTCCCGGATTATTGGGATTCAGAATCGTCCCGGGGGTGAACTCGTTAGCTACATACCAAAGCAAGAACAACACGGCATGAAACGATGGAAATTCATCGCTGTAGGGATAGATTAAAGTCTGCTCTTTAATTTTGTAAAATGGGAAGCTGTTGCCGTATTTCTTCTTGTACAATGAAGTAAATGCAGCCCATACTCCGGACCCGGACACGAGGTCTTCTACGTAGCATGTAAGTATGATTGCCATGCGCCTGCTTACTTCATTGGTAAACCCTGGCTGTTTGGAGAAAAACTTTTGAATAGTGGGATATATCCTGTTTGCAAGACCTACATAAAACATATCGCTTGGGAACTGCTCTGCATTGAAATGAGTTGCGCAGAATTCAAGACGCGAGATTTTATTATTAGGTACAATTTTTATCTTGGTTTTCTTTGATCTTGACATTATAGAAAAACTGTATTTTAACCGCAAAGTTAATTGCTTGTTTTTATAAACAAGTATTTTTTCGATATAGTTTTGTCTCTATGCGATTATCTCAGTAAAAAGAAGGCATTGACTACGAGCTTTTAAAGAAAAGGTAGGACCGAAAGCCAGACGAGAAGATATAGAGAGTATTTAGAATGCAGATTTCAATGTGTTTAATAAATTTTCTTTCTTTGATTATGTTAATTATCTTCAGAAAGAACCATTTCATATAATATTTTATTTTTGTCATGCTTTAACATTAACTATCCAACCTCGTTTTTTCCCTTCGGGTCGAGTGATATAACCTTTTTCTGCGAGGTTGTCAACTTGTTTTTGGATAGCGGAGCGACTTATGCCGAGAGTTGTTGAAATTGTCGAGAGTGAGGCGTTGGGGTCAGATTGAAGGACACGGAGAATACGTCCGGGGGTTGTCGTAGAAAAGCGTATAATTTCACCCTCGTGCCACCACATAGTTTCTCGGTCGCCTGACAAAAATTCAAGCATTGACGAAATGTCGGCAGTTAATGCCGATTCCATATATTCCACGAATGGAGCTATAGACTTCAAAGAAGCGTGTGCACCATCTGCTGGAATGGGACCGACTGCGGCATCGGCAAGCCCCAACGCGTTGAGATATGCTTTCTTATTCTTGCTGCGGATAACCATCATTGGCCAGTTGTGACGGCGCAAGATGAAATTAACCATCAGTCGTGCTATACGGCCGTTACCATCCTCAAACGGGTGAATACGAATATAACGATAATGGAATAGTGCAGCAAGCTGAATAGGACTTAGAGAGCCTTCCGGTACGGCATTATTATACCACTGCACTAAATCAGCCATTAAAGCAGGCGTTTCTTCCGGTGAAGCATATTCAAACCGCTCTCCTGTCGGGGTAATAACGGAATTAGGCCGAGTTTTGTATCGTACGGCATGAACAGTGTAACTTGTGGTTTCACCACCGGGCAGCTGACGATAGACCTTATAATCTTCACGTAGCATCACCTGATGAACCTGTCGAATAAATGTTTCAGTCAAAGGTTCATCTGTATCAGCTTCCTGCTCGACCATATTTAGGCAGATATTATGTGCTTTCATCTCCTCAAGGTCTTTCATCTTGGCAGTGCCTATTACTTCTCCGAGAAGAAGAAGCACCTCTGTTTGACCGTAAGTGAGAGTGTTGCCCTCAATGTGGTTACTGTTATAATTGAAATCAAGCATAAACTTCAGCTTCAACCGTTTTTCGTCATCTGCTGAAAGGGGCTGAAGGGCTAACCACTGTCTGTAAAGTTTATCGAGTTGCGCCATATCTATTATTTAGCGCAAAGATATAAAATATACCACCGAAAAGCAAATATACCACCTTAAAAGATGTATAAATAAAATGGAAGGACAATATTCATACCACCAAAATCGCAATGTACCACCTGAAAAGTGGTATATTCTTTTCTATTGCCATTTTTCCGGCGCAGCCATACATGCTTGGCGAATAAAGAAAAGCGCCGAAAATCATTCGATTTTCAGCGCTTTGGTGACCTCGGAGGGGCTCGAACCCTCGACCCACTGATTAAGAGTCAGTTGCTCTACCAACTGAGCTACGAAGTCGATTGCTTAGGGTTGTTTCCCAATTGCGGTGCAAAGTTAGGCACTTTTTATTAATTGTGCAAATTTTTTGGCAACTTTTTTTGTAAAAATTTTTATTCTTCTCTATGCCAGTACTCGATATTGCCGGTTTCGAGCGAGTCTTTTACCTTGATTAGACGCTGGTTATCGCTGCCACGGAATAAAAGTTCGGTGTTTCGGCGTGACTCGATGTACGGACCGTCTACAAGCACGTCGATATAGTCAAGCAGCGCACGCATGTCCTCATTCTGTATCACCTGCTCGTACGAAAAGCCTGTATAGCACCATATGTTGCGGCCACTTTCTTTAATGCGTCTTGCCAGTGGCAGCAGGGATTTTGCATTATACATCGGGTCGCCGCCGGAAAAGGTGACATCAAAATTATTATAATCTATAATTCCGACAATCTCGTCGATATCCATTTGCCGGCCGGCGTCGAATGACCACGTGCCCGGATTGTGACATCCGGGGCAGTGGTGTTCGCATCCTGCAAAGTAGATCGAAGTGCGAAGTCCGGGGCCGTCTACGCTTGTGCCTTCTACTATGTCTACAACCTGCAGCATATTTTTATTCATGTACGATACGGTCGTTGAGTTCGGCGAGTTTTGCGTTGTTCCAGCGGTCAGTAGTGCCTACGAGGTAGCCTGTGATGCGCTGCAGTTTGTCGATTGCCTTGCTACCGCATACCGGGCATACTTCCAGGTTGCTTGTCGCGTCTTCATAGCCGCAGTCCATACAGCGGTTACGGTTGTGGTTAACCGAGCTGTAGCCGATGTTGTACTGGTCCATAAGGTCTACGATAGCTGCAATTGCTTCGGGGTTGTGTGTGGCATCTCCGTCAATCTCTACATAGAAGATATGGCCGCCGCCGGTCAGTGCATGGTAGGGCGCTTCCACTTCTGCTTTATGTCTTGGTGAGCAGTGGTAATACACCGGCACATGGTTTGAGTTGGTGTAATATATTTTATCGGTAATACCGGGTATGATACCGTAAGACTTACGGTCTTTGGCGGTAAATTTACCCGAAAGGCCTTCGGCAGGCGTTGCAAGCACCGAGTAGTTGTGCTTGTACTGCTCGCAGAAGTCGTTGACACGGCTTCGCATGTGGCTGACGATTTTGATGCCGAGTGCCTGTGCCTCTTCGCTTTCGCCATGGTGTTTGCCGGTAAGTGCGATAAGGCATTCTGCAAGGCCGATAAAACCGATGCCGAGAGTGCCCTGATTGATAACGGATTCTATAGAGTCGTTGGCTTTGAGGTTTTCTCCGCCGATCCATAGCTTCGACATCAGCAGGGGAAATTGCTTGGCAAATGCTGTTTTCTGGAAGTTGAAGCGGTCGTCGAGCTGTCGCGCTGTAATCTCGAGGATGTCGTCGAGTTTGTGGAAGAATGTGTCGATACGTTCCTGTCGGTCCTGAATGGCCATGCATTCAATACCGAGGCGCGGCAGGTTGATAGTCGAGAATGACAGGTTGCCTCGGCCTATTGATGTTTTTTCACCGTAGCGATTTTCAAATACCCTTGTGCGGCAGCCCATAGTGGCAACCTCGTACATGTATCGTTTCGGGTCGTCGGCACGCCATTTTTCGTGTTGGTTGAATGTGGCGTCGAGGTTTACGAAATTGGGGAAGAATCGGCGGGCTGTTACCTTGCAGGCGAGTTTGTATAGGTCGTAGTTGCGGTCTTCGGGCAGATAGCTTACGCCGCGTTTTTTCTTCCATATCTGTATCGGGAAGATTGCGGTGGCGCCATTGCCGACGCCCTCATATGTAGAGTTGAGGAGCTCGCGGATAATGCATCGTCCTTCGGCTGAGGTGTCTGTTCCGTAGTTGATTGAGCTGAATACTACCTGGTTGCCGCCTCGGCTATGGATAGTGTTCATGTTGTGGATAAAGGCTTCCATGGCCTGGTGTACTCGGCTGACGGTACGGTTCACGGCATGTTGTATCAGGCGCTCATCGCCTTCGAGCCCTTCGAGGCTGCGCGATATATAATCGTTGAAGACCGCATTTCGAAGTGCGAGAAGTTCGTGACCTGTGAGTTTTTCGAGGTTTTCAACTTCTTCGATATACGATGACCGCACAAACGGTGCAAGATAGAAATCAAATGCCGGTATGGCCTGGCCTCCGTGCATTTCGTTCTGGGCTGTCTCGAGCGATATGCAGGCAATGATGCTTGCTGTCTCGATGCGTTTGGCCGGGCGCGATTCGCCATGTCCGGCTACGAAGCCGCGCTCAAGTATGTTGTCGAGCGGGTGCTGCACGCAGGTAAGACTCTTGGTGGGGTAGTAATCTTTGTCGTGTATATGGAGGTAGTTGTGACGTACTGCTTCGCGAACTTCGGCGGTGAGCAGATAGTCATCGACAAAGGGCTTTGTGGTTTCGCTTGCGAACTTCATCATCATACCGGCTGGTGAGTCGGTATTCATATTGGCGTTCTCGCGTGTGATGTCGTTGTTCTTTGCTTCAATGATTTCATGGAAGATGTCGCGGGTCTTGGCTTTGCGGGCGATGCTGCGCTGGTCGCGGTAGGCGATATATCGCTTGGCTACTTCCTTGCGCGGGCTGTTCATCAGCTCGAGTTCAACCATGTCCTGGATTTCTTCGACAGTCATACGCTCGGTGCCGTGTGCCCCTATGCGGTCCGATATTTTTTGAATAAGCGGTTCGTCCTCGCCAAGCTCGGTGGTGAGCATGGCTTTGCGGATTGCGGCTTTGATTTTTTCTTCGTTGTAGCCGACTATTCGGCCATCGCGTTTAACGACTGTCTGTATCATTGGTGATTGAGTTTTTTCGTATGTTTTTCGGCTTGCAAAACTAATACAAATATCTCAATCCGGCAAGTTTTTGAGGCCTAAAGCGTGGATAAAATTTTTGAATTGGAAAACTTTTCGAGTCTGTGAAAAATATAGTTGTTTGATTATTAGTGTTTTGTAAAAATTTTTGGAAAACTTTGGTCAGATTTGCGAATTTTTAGTTATATTTATGGTGTGCGCGGCTAAAATTTAATTCCGGCAAATCCCATAAATGCCATTGCGAGAATTCCTGCCGTAATCAGTGCTACAGGAACACCCCTCATCGGCTGTGGCACATCGGTAATTGAGAGCTGTGTGCGTATGCCGGCCATTATCATGAGTGCGAGGGCAAATCCAAGTGCTGTTGCCACTGCATATACTATCGAATATACAAAATCATAGTCTTTCTGTGCAATGATGATAGCCACGCCGAGAACTGCGCAGTTTGTGGTAATCAATGGCAGAAAAACACCAAGGGCGGCATAAAGCCCCGGAGATGTTTTTTTCATTATAATCTCGAGCATCTGCACCAGTACTGCGATTACGAGTATAAAAGCTATTGTCTGTACATATGCAAGCCCGAGAGGCAATAGCACGTAATGCTGCAAGAGCCAGGTTACGGCGCTTGATACAGCCATTACAAACGTTACCGCCGCGCCCATGCCTAAGGCCGACGACAAATTCTTGGACACGCCGATAAACGGGCATATTCCTAAAAATTGGGCGAAAACTATGTTGTTGACAAGTATTGCCGAGAATATTATTGCGAGATATTCGAGCATCAGCTGTTGGTGATTCGGTTAAACAATGCGATTAATAAACCCAATACAATGAAGGCTCCTGGTGCAAGGATAAAAAGCAGGGCGGCATAAGAGGAGTCGTAGACTTGAAAATCAAATACGGATCCGGCTCCTAACAATTCACGTACAAGCCCGATAAGTGTCAAGGCGATAGTAAATCCGGCTCCGGTGCCAAGACCGTCGCATATTGATAGCCATATACTGTTTTTTGATGCGAATGCTTCGGCTCTGCCCAATAGTATGCAGTTCACTACAATCAAGGGTATGAAAATGCCAAGGTTAGAGTATAGCCCCGGAGTCCATGCCTGCATCACCATTTGGAGTATTGTCACAAATGATGCGATAACGACGATGAATGCCGGAATACGCACCATTGCAGGTACAAGGTTCTTGATCGACGATATTGCCGCGTTGGAGCAGGTGAGTACCGCCATTGTGGCGAGGCCCATCGACATGCCTGTCAATGCCGATGATGTTGTGCCCAGGGTGGGGCACATTCCTAATAATAACACAAATGTTGGGTTGCGTTTGATTATTCCGTCGAGTAGTACTTTACTTGCTGTCATGGCTGTAATTTTCATATGCCTCTCGGGCTCGGTTTATAGCGTCGGTAAAAGCTCTCGAAGTTATTGTTGCGCCGGTTATGGCATCCACATCACCACCGTCGGCCTTGACTGCGATTGTGGCTGTAGTGCCTATTACATTGTCGTTTTGAAACCATTCGCCCATTTTTGCCCCGAGTCCTGCAGTTTCGGCATGGTTTAATACACGGTAGCCGTAAAGAGCCCCTTCGGAGTCAAATCCGGCCATTATGTCGATTCGTCCGCTGAAACCGTTGTCGGAGTATGTCTCAACCGCAATTCCAATGGTGTTGCCGTTCAGACTTGCCTCATATAGTTTAAGGCTACGGTACTCTATGTCTTCGAGGTTGTCGAATTCAGGCAATACTGCGGCGATTGCTTCACGCCGCGAAGCCTCGCGGGCTTTGGCTATCGGTTCAGTAGTAAAATAGTTTACAGCGCCGAGTGCAAGCCCGGCCACAACTGTGAGCCCGGTGAGCGAAAGCAGCATGTTGCGAAGTGATGATTTCATACGGCAAGCTCCTTTCTGCGTGTCGAAAAACGCTTCGGTTTCATATATTGGTTGATAAGCGGCGTGAATCCATTCATAATCAGTATGGCAAATGACATGCCTTCGGGATAAATGCCCCAACGACGTATCACTGCCGTGATAATGCCTATCGCAAGGCCGTATACAATCATACCTTTTGTAGTTACCGGCGATGACACGTAATCGGTAGCCATGAAGATTGCCCCAAGCAGAAGACCGCCACTCAGTATATCGGCTACCGGTGGCCAGCCACAGCATATATCGACCAGTGCGAGACCGGCTACGACACATACAGGGATGTGCCATTTGATTACCTTGGTTATCAGAAGGTACACAAACCCGATAATCAGAGCTATGGCACTCACTTCGCCCATTGAACCTCCGATATCTCCGCGCAACATACGGGTCATGTCGAGCGTCGCCGGGTCTAATTGCCCTAATTTTTCCAATCCGAGTATTGTTGGTCCTGTGATACCGTCGGTGTCAAACGGGACCGGCCACGAGGTCATGGCCACAGGGAAGGATATTAGCAAAAATACGCGTCCTACCAATGCCGGATTGAATATGTTGCATCCTAATCCGCCAAAAGCCATTTTTGCAATGCCGATAGCGACTATAGCACCCGAAACGACCATCCATAACGGAAGATTCGACGGCAGGTTGAGGGCAAGTAGCACGCCGGTCAGAATCGCAGAGCCGTCAAACACTGTTGTTGGCCTTCCGAGCATAAAGCGGGTGATTGCCCACTCGGTTGCAACACATGCTGCAACTGATGTTGCAAGCACGCCTACAGCCGGGAATCCAAAGAAATATATCGCACAACATATCGCCGGGAGCAATGCTATAAGCACATGATACATCGCTCCGGTCGTGGTTCGCCCGGAGTGTACGTGCGGTGCCGATTCAAATATGAGCTTGGCTTGGTTCATGATAGTTTTTTGATTCGTTTTTTTGCGATACTGATGTATTCGAGTATTGGCCTTGATGACGGACACGACCAGCTGCACGAGCCACATTCAATGCAATCGGCAACGCCTGCTGCGCGAGCTTCGTCCCACATGCGCAGTCTGCCGTATGTCGAAATCAAATAAGGCTCGAGCCCCATGGGGCAGGCTTCTATGCATGCTCCGCAGCGTACACAAGCCATTGCCGGACGCTTCGCCTTGTCCTCCAGTACCACCATACCCGACATGCCTTTTACTATTGGGGCTTCAAGAGTCACTGCCGACCTGCCCATCATCGGTCCGCCAATTACCACGCGCGATCTGGCGGGAAGCGTTGCCGGAATGGCGGACAGTCGCGTGCCTATGGCTGCAATGTAATTGCGCCGTTCGGTTTCCGGTATATTGCCGCTTACTGTAATAAGCCTTTCGATAAGAGGTTGGCCACAAGCCACAGCCTGCCATATGGCAAATGCAGTTGCCACGTTATTAACGGTGACTCCTACTGCAAGGGGTAATTCGCCTGAAGGGATACGACGGCCTGTAACAGCTTCTATAAGTTGTTTTTCGCCGCCTTGCGGATACTTTGTCTTTACGACTTGCAAAGATATGTTTGTGTTTGAACCGAGGTTTGCCCTTATGGCGGCTATTGCTTCGGGCTTGTTATCCTCAATAGCGATGACGGCTCGGGCTATACCTCCGGCTTTGAGCATCAGCTCGGCTCCTGCAATGACCTGCGAGGGATAGTTTGTCATAAGTACATCGTCGGCCATGAGGTATGGCTCGCATTCGCAACCGTTTATAATCAATACTTCTGGCCTTTCTCCTTCTTTGATTGTAAGTTTTACGTGCGATGGAAAAGTGGCGCCGCCAAGACCTACGATACCGGCTTCGATAATAGATTTACGAATGTCTTCTGCACCGGCCGATGCACAGGTTTCTGTTTTATTGGATAGAGCTTGCCAATATTCTGAGCGTGATGTGGAATCTGCAAGATGCTCTTGTTCGGTCGACTCGATTACTATGGCTGTCGAAGGTCTGCCGTCGGGCATGACTACAGCTTCTATTGCCTTCACAGTACCGGTAATTGGTGAGTGTATACCGGCCGAGACAAATGACGCATTCTTTGCAATTATTTGTCCCCGGTCTACGTGCTCGCCTCGGCTTACAACAGCTTGTGCAGGTGCTCCCTTGTGTTGCAAGAGCGGCACATAGGCAATTCTCGGCAGTGGAAGTAATTCTATCTCCCGGCTTGCTGTCTTGTTCGGATCGGGGTGTACGCCTCCTATTCTAAATGTTTTTGTCATAGCTGCCGATGTTTAGTTTTTTGCAATTGGTGTAAAGCTTGCCTGAATTGCAGAGGTAGGGCATACCTGCAGGCACTTGCCACAAGTCTTGCACTTATCCGGAGAAATATATGCAAGATTCTCCGTGACATCGATTGCATCAAACGGACATGTCGATTTGCATTTGCCACAACCGATGCATGCATTCGCGCATGATTTGCGGGCAATGGCACCTCGGTCGTGGCTCGAACATGCAATCCATACACGACGCGCACGCTTTCCTTCGGGTCTTAATTCGATAAGATTGCGCGGACACTCGGCAACGCATGCCCCACATGCTGTGCACTTTTCAGGGTCGATTACCGGTAAGGCGGTTTCATTGTCGATATATATAGCCCCGAATGAGCATACCTCTGTGCAGTCGCCACAACCGAGGCATCCGAATGAGCAGCCACGAGTGCCGACTGCAACAGAGTCCATGATTTTGCACGACTTGACGCCGTCGTATTCAAATAGAACTTCGCGAGCCTTGCAGTTGCCGTTACACTTCAGTACGGCAATATTGCGTTCGTGTACGTCTGCTTCTACGCCGAGAATCTCGGCAATCCTACCCATTCCGTCAGCACCGGAGACAGGGCAATACAGGCCGTTGAGACTGCCTTTTGAAACAGAAGCCCCGGCGAAATCGCGGCAGCCATTGTAGCCGCATCCGCCGCAGTTTGCACCGGGAAGAAGCGCGACTATCTGCTCGATGCGCGGGTCTTCATCTACTCGAAATTTTTGCGAGGTAACATACAATACCACAGCACCCAAAAGGCCGAGTATTCCAAGAAGCAATAGTGTCAAGAGAATAAGTTGCATAATGCCTCAGTTTAAAATATCGACAATTGTCCAAACCGGTTTCTGCCGTTTGCAGAATAAGTGGACTAATATCATTAGTGTCCACTAAAAAACCATAAGAGTTCTTTGAAATTATTGAAATTCAATTTGTTATAAGCGATTTGGGAGCGAACGGATTTCAAATTACATTTGCGGTCATAATCAGACCGTTATGCATAAAGACCCTTTCGTTTTCTCCCAATTAGCCCAGTTCTTGAACAGGAGTAAGTTCAATCGTATAGTCGCGAAGTATGATGGCGACAAGTATGTCAAGAGTTATACTTGTTGGAATCAATTACTTACGATGATGTTCGGGCAGCTTTCCAATCGGGAGAGCCTTCGGGATCTCATCGTCGCACTGGAAGCGCATGCAGGCAAGGTCTATCACCTCGGAATCGGAAAATCCGTAACGAGGAGTAATCTTAGCAAGGC
>LUJM01000119.1 GCA_001689415.1 Bacteroidales bacterium M2
AAAATGGAGAAAAAATAAGGTCGGAATATTTGGCTGTTACAAAAAGTTGCTGTACCTTTGCACTCGCTTGACAACCGATAGCGGTGTCTGAAAGCACTGAAATGTTGGAAAAGCAAAGATGCCTCTTTAGCTCAGTTGGCCAGAGCACGTGATTTGTAATCTCGGGGTCGTTGGTTCGAATCCGACAAGAGGCTCAACGGAAACTTCGGTTTCATCGGGCGAATACCAGAGTGGCCAAATGGGGCAGACTGTAAATCTGCTGGCTTATGCCTTCGGTGGTTCGAATCCATCTTCGCCCACGTTATTTGCGGAAGTAGCTCAGTTGATAGAGCAATAGCCTTCCAAGCTATGGGTCGCGAGTTTGAGCCTCGTCTTCCGCTCTAAAAAGGAATTTTGCCAATGTAGCTCAGGGGTAGAGCACTTCCTTGGTAAGGAAGAGGTCGCGGGTTCAAATCCCGCCATCGGCTCTAATTATCGAAAACTTCAGCCTCGGTAGTCACTGTACTGTCGTGGCGGTTTCGTGAAAATGGAAATCATTTAATCAAAATAACAAGAAGTTATGGCTAAAGAGAAATTCGAAAGAACCAAACCGCATGTTAACATCGGTACCATTGGTCACGTTGACCACGGTAAAACTACCTTGACTGCCGCCATCACCACCGTATTGGCTAAGAAAGGTCTTTCCGAGCTTCGTTCATTTGACTCGATCGACAACGCTCCCGAGGAGAAGGAACGTGGTATTACAATCAATACTTCACACGTAGAGTATGAGACTGCCAACCGTCACTATGCTCACGTTGACTGCCCCGGACACGCTGACTATGTGAAGAACATGGTAACAGGTGCCGCTCAGATGGACGGTGCCATCATCGTGGTTGCCGCTACCGACGGTCCCATGCCCCAGACTCGCGAGCACATCCTTCTNNCGTATCGTTGTGTTCCTGAACAAGTGCGACATGGTTGACGACGCAGAAATCCTCGACCTCGTTGAAATGGAAATGCGCGAACTTCTTTCGTCTTATGAATACGATGGCGACGAAACTCCCATCATCCGCGGCTCTGCTCTGGGCGCCCTCAACGGCGAACCCGAATGGGAAGCTAAGGTTATGGAGCTCATGGCAGCAGTTGACGAATGGATTCCCCTGCCTCCCCGCGCTGTTGACAAACCCTTCCTGATGCCTGTCGAAGACGTATTCTCTATCACCGGTCGTGGTACCGTTGCTACTGGTCGTATCGAAGCTGGTATCGTTAAAGTTGGCGACGAAGTTCAGATCATGGGTCTTGGCGCTAACCTCAAATCAACCGTTACCGGTGTTGAGATGTTCCGCAAACTTCTCGACGAAGGTGAAGCTGGTGATAACGTAGGTCTCCTTCTCCGCGGTATCGACAAGAAAGATATCAAACGCGGTATGGTTATCTGCCACCCCGGTGTTGTTAAGCCCCACAGCAAGTTCAAAGCTTCTGTCTACATCCTCAAGAAAGAGGAAGGTGGCCGTCACACTCCGTTCCACAACCACTATCGTCCCCAGTTCTACATCCGTACACTCGACGTTACCGGTGAGATCACTCTTCCCGAAGGTGTAGAAATGGTAATGCCCGGTGACCACGTAGAAATCATCGTTGAGCTCATCAACCCCGTAGCTTGCGATCAGGGTCTTCGTTTCGCTATCCGCGAAGGTGGCCGCACCGTTGGTTCGGGCCAGATCACCGAAATCCTCGACTAATATCAGTCGGCCCCTCGGGGCAATGATATAACCCCATAACGCCGGCGTCGTGTGCGCCAAGGCAATCCGGCCCGGCGTTATCTATACACAGGTTTAGCTCAGTCGGTAGAGCACTGGTCTCCAAAACCAGGTGTCGGGAGTTCGAGCCTCTCAACCTGTGCCAAAAGAAAAACCAATGAAGAATTTAAAACTACTCACGAATATTCAAGAGGCCTATGACGAACTTCGTTATAAGACCTCTTGGCCCTCTAAAAAGCAGCTGGTTAAATCGGCTATTATCGTGATGATTGCTTCCGTGATTATCGCCTTGATAATTTTCGTCATGGATCAATTAGTCGATTATGTGATGCACTTTATTTACAACCTGTAAGCTTTAACTACACTCGCAGTGGAAAAAGATACCAAAAAAGAACTGACTAAGGGTTGGTACGTTTTGCGTGCCATTTCCGGCAAAGAAGCCCAGGTCAAAGAGATCATTGAAGGTGCGATGAAAAACTCTGACCTTGGCAAGTACGTTTTTCAGGTGCTCATCCCCACCGAGCGTGTGATGACACTTCGCAACGGTAAAAAGGTTATCAAAGAAAAGAACCTTTATTCCGGATATGTGTTCATCGAAGCTATTCTTACCGGTGAAGTGGAATACGAACTGAGCAATACTACCAACGTGATTGATTTCCTCCGCGGACGCCAGAAAGGCAGCCCCGCAGAGCGTCTTCGCGAATCTGAGGTACTGCGTATGCTCGGTGCGGCCGACGAAATTTCCGAGCCCGAAGCCGACTTTATTGTTGGCGAGCAGGTCAAGGTTATCGAAGGCCCGTTCAAAGATTTCCACGGCGTTATCGAGGAGGTGAACCACGAGAAACGCAAACTTAAGGTTAGCATCAAGATCTTTGATCGCAAGACACCACTCGAGTTGGAGAATTCGCAAGTAGAGCGTGAATGATTTTACCCCGACGCCTTTTGTTACGAAGGCACGAAGGGTTTTTCTTTGCGCAATGTAATCAATAATTAAGTTAAAAACCATGGCTAAAGAAATTGCTGGACAAATCAAATTGCAGATTAAAGGTGGTGCTGCAAATCCTTCGCCTCCTGTAGGCCCCGCGCTGGGTTCGAAGGGTATCAACATCATGGAATTTTGCAAGCAATTCAATGCCCGCACCCAGGACAAAGCCGGTAAGATTCTTCCTGTTGTAATCACCTATTACACTGATAAATCTTTCGACTTTATCGTTAAGACTCCTCCTGTTGCAGTACAGCTCAAGGAAGCAGCAAAAATCAAAACTGCCTCTAAAGAGCCTAACCGCACCAAGGTAGCAGAGATCACCTGGGACCAGGTACGTGAGATTGCCACCGACAAAATGCCCGACCTCAACTGCTTTACCATAGAATCCGCTATGCGAATGGTTGCCGGTACGGCCAGAAGTATGGGTATCACCGTCAAAGGTCAATTCCCCTCTAACAACTAAAACTTCACCAAGATGAGCAAACTTACAAAAAATCAAAAAGTAGCCTTATCGAAGCTTGAAGCTGGGAGGAGCTATACCTTGGCAGAAGCTTGCGAGCTGGTAAAGGAAATGACCTTCACCAAATTCGACGCTTCGCTTGATATCGACGTCCGTCTGGGCGTTGACCCCCGTAAGGCCAATCAGATGGTACGTGGTGTGGTAACACTGCCCCACGGCACAGGTAAACAAATCCGTGTACTTGTGCTTTGTGCCCCCGACGCCGAAGCTGCCGCCAAAGCCGCCGGTGCTGACTACGTAGGTCTCGACGAGTACATCGAGAAGATCAAAGGTGGTTGGACCGACGTCGACGTTATCATAACTCAGCCCGCTATCATGGGTAAGATCGGTGCTCTGGGCCGTATCCTCGGTCCCCGCGGTCTGATGCCTAACCCCAAGAGCGGTACTGTGACCGTAGATGTTGCTAAGGCTGTAGAAGAAGTTAAGAAAGGTAAGATCGACTTCAAGGTTGACAAGAACGGTATCGTTCACACCTCGATCGGTAAAGTTTCTTTCGCAACCGACGCTATGCAGGACAATGCACGTGAGTTTATCAATACCCTGATTAAGCTCAAACCTGCTACCGCTAAAGGCACATATATCAAGAGCATTTATCTTTCCAGCACAATGAGTCCGGGTGTCAAGATCGACCCCAAATCTGTTGATGCTTAACCCCACAACTACACGACAACATGAAAAAGGAAGATAAAGCCCTCGTCATTAATAAAATCGCCGAAACCCTGCGTCAGTACAGTGGTTTCTACCTGGTAGAGACCGCCGGACTTGATGCTGAGAAAACTTCGGCTCTGCGCCGCGCATGCTTCAACGCCGACATCAAACTCGTCGTTGTAAAGAATACCCTTCTTCACAAAGCCCTCGAGACCCTCGACGGTGATTTCAGCGAACTCTACCCCGCACTTAAGGAGTCAACCTCACTGATGTGCACCAACGTAGGTAACGCACCCGCCAAGCTTCTCAAAGACTTCGTAAAGAAAGGCGACACACTGCCCCTGCTCAAAGGCGCATACGTAGAAGAAACCGTTTACCTCGGTGCCGACCAGCTCGACGCACTGGCTTCTATCAAGAGCAAACACGAACTTATCGCCGACGTTATTGCACTTCTGCAGTCGCCCGCCAAGAACGTTGTCAGCGCTCTTCAGTCAGGTGTCACAACTATCCACGGTGTCCTGGAAACCCTTTCGAAAAAAGAAAATTAATAAGAATAAAAACCAACAAAAATCCATACAAAAATGGCAGATTTAAAAGCTTTTGCTGAACAACTCGTAAACCTCACTGTCAAGGAAGTAAACGAACTTGCCCAGATCCTCAAGGAAGAATACGGCATCGAACCCGCCGCTGCTGCTGTTGCTGTTGCAGCAGGCCCCGCCGCTGCCGGTGCAGCTGCCGAAGAGAAAACCAGCTTCGACGTAGTACTCGCTGAGGCAGGTGGTGAGAAACTCAAAGTCGTTAAGCTCGTTAAAGAACTTACCGGTCTTGGTCTGAAAGAAGCTAAAGAGCTCGTAGACGGTGCTCCTAACACCCTCAAAGAAGGTCTTGCTAAGGCTGAAGCTGAAGCTATGAAGGCTCAGCTCGAAGAGGTAGGCGCTAAAGTCGAACTCAAATAATATAGTCTGACTATCAGACACTTGGGTTAAGAATCCCCTTGCCGGGTGATTCTTAACCTTTTGTGTCGTTAGACCCCTCTCCTTCAACCCCTTTACGCACGGTCGACTCCTGCGACGTCTTACCGCCGACTCGTCTGCCCCCGGGCAGCAGTCTTTCAACCGATTGGCACTTTTATCCGTGGTGCCGGCGGGCAGTACGGCAACTGCCGTCATGACGATTTCGCATCGATTATCATTTCCCGGTTTTGTTAGCGCACGCGGCGCCACCGGGCTGCCATAGAGACGACCGCCTGCTATCTGCATAGCCCGCTATGCAACATTTGTCAATAATGCGGACAGCAGCTGCTACGTTGCAGCGGTGCTAATGTCTGCATGATACTTTTGATAACGGCAAAATTTTTTTTCTTAAATGTCATCTAAAAACGACAAACCCCGCGTTAACTTTGCCACTGTAAAGAGCCCGTTCCCTTATCCTGACTTTCTGGAGGTACAGCTCAAGTCGTTCCGCGACTTCTTCCAGCTCGACACTCCGCCTGAAAAGCGTACCAACGAGGGCCTCTACAGGGTTTTCTCCGAAAACTTCCCTATTTCGGATACCCGCAACAACTTCCAACTCGAATTCCTCGATTACTACATCGATCCCCCGCGCTATACAATCGCAGAATGTCTTGAGCGCGGATATTCGTACAGCGTGCCCCTGAAGGCCAAACTGAAGCTGTCGTGTACCGACCCCGAGCATGAGGATTTCGCAACAGAGATCCAGGATGTATACCTGGGCCAGATTCCCTATATGACTGAGAAAGGCACCTTTGTTATCAATGGTGCCGAGCGCGTAGTTGTATCGCAGCTCCACCGTTCGCCCGGTGTTTTCTTCGGCCAAAGCACCCATGCCAACGGTACAAAACTTTATTCGGCGCGTATCATCCCCTTCCGCGGCTCATGGATTGAGTTTGCCACGGATATCAACAATGTGATGTACGCCTACATCGACCGAAAGAAAAAATTACCCGTTACCACACTTCTGCGTGCCATCGGTCTCGAAACCGATAAGGACATCATCGAGATTTTCGGCCTTGCCGAGGAAATCAAGGTCAATAAGACCAATCTCAAGAAGATGATCGGCCGCCGTCTTGCCGGTAGCGTGCTTAAATCTTGGGTCGAGGACTTCGTAGACCAGGATACCGGTGAGGTTACAACCCTCGAGCGTAACGATATGATCGTAGAGCGCGAGGAAGAAATCAATGCCGAAAATATAGAGAAGATTATCGAGTCGGGTGTTCCCTACATCCTCGTGCATAAAGAAGATGTCAACACCAGCGATTATTCGATTATCTTCAATACCCTCCAGAAAGACCCTTCGAACTCAGAGAAAGAAGCTATCGAGTACATCTATCGTCAGCTCCGCAATGCCGAAGCACCCGACGAGGTTAGTGCCCGCGAGGTAATTTTCAACCTCTTCTTCTCGGAGAAGCGTTATGACCTTGGCAATGTAGGCCGCTACCGCATCAACCGCAAGCTCGGCCTCACAACCAGCATGGACGTGAAGGTGCTGACCAAGGAGGATATCATTGCCATTATCAAATATCTGATCGAGCTTATCAACAGCCACGCAGACGTGGACGATATCGACCACCTGTCGAACCGCCGCGTACGCACTGTTGGCGAGCAGCTTTCGAATCAGTTCGGCGTGGGCCTCAACCGTATGTCGCGCACAATCCGCGAGCGTATGAACGTACGTGACAACGAGGTGTTTACCCCGACCGATCTTATCAACGCCAAGACAATCTCGTCGGTAATCAATACATTCTTCGGCACCAACGCACTGTCGCAGTTCATGGACCAGACCAACCCTCTGGCCGAGATTACCCACAAGCGCCGTATGTCGGCCCTCGGCCCCGGCGGTCTTTCGCGTGAACGCGCCGGTTTCGAGGTACGAGACGTACACTATACCCACTATGGCCGTCTGTGTCCTATCGAGACCCCTGAAGGTCCTAACATCGGTCTTATTTCGTCGCTTTGCGTGTATGCAAAAATCAACGACCTTGGCTTTATCGAGACCCCTTACCGCAAGGTAGAGGATTCGAAGGTAAACCTGGCCAACGACGAAGTGGTATACCTTACCGCAGAAATCGAGGAAGGCAAGACCATTGCGCAGGGTAACGCACCTCTCAACGACGACGGTTCATTCATCCGTAAGACCGTAAAGGCTCGTCGCGACGCCGACTTCCCTGTCGTGCCCCCAAGCCAGATCGAACTTATGGACGTATCGCCCGCCCAGATTGCATCGATTGCGGCATCACTTATTCCCTTCCTTGAGCACGACGATGCTAACCGTGCGCTCATGGGATCGAACATGATGCGCCAGGCCGTGCCTCTGATGCGAAGCGAAGCACCTATCGTAGGTACCGGTATCGAGGCACAGCTTGCCCGCGACAGCCGTACACAGATTGCAGCCGAAGGCGAAGGCGTGGTAGAATTTGTAGATGCAACCTCTATCCGCATCCGCTACGACCGCACCGACGAAGAACAGTTCGTAGCATTTGACGAACCTGTCAAGACATACCGTATACCCAAGTGGCGCAAGACCAACCAGAGTACCACAATCGACCTCCGTCCGATCTGCAACAAGGGTCAGCGCGTACACAAAGGCGACATTCTCACCGAGGGCTACGCAACCGAAAATGGCGAGCTCGCTCTTGGCCGTAACCTCAAGGTGGCATTCATGCCCTGGAAGGGTTACAACTACGAGGATGCTATCGTGCTCAACGAGCGTGTAGTACGTGATGATATCCTTACCTCGGTTCACGTAGACGAGTACGCACTCGAAGTACGTGAGACCAAGCGCGGTATGGAAGAGCTTACCAACGATATCCCCAACGTGAGCGAGGATGCCACCAAGGACCTCGACGAACGCGGTATCATCCGTGTTGGTGCCCACGTAGTACCCGGCGATATCATGATCGGTAAGATTACACCTAAGGGCGAGTCAGATCCCACCCCTGAAGAAAAACTTCTTCGTGCAATCTTCGGTGACAAGGCCGGAGACGTGAAGGACGCCTCACTCAAGGCATCACCTTCGCTCAAGGGTGTGGTAATCGGTACCAACCTGTTCTCACGCGCAGCTAAAAAGAAGAAGAGCAAGACCACAAACGCGCTCCTTCCGAAGCTCGACGAAGAATATGAAGCCAAGCTCGACGCACTTCTCAATGTGCTTGTAGACAAACTTCTTGTCCTCACCGACGGTCTCACCAGCAATGGTGTTCACGACTTCCTCGGCAGCGAAATCCTGCCCAAGGGCGCAAAGTTCACAGCATCAGTACTCCGTGGCATCAACTACGATACCCTGAGCCTAAGCAACTGGACCACCGACGAGCATAAGAACGAGCTGATCCGCCAGACTATTATCAACTACCTGCAGAAATACAAGGAAATCGACGCCGAGCTCCGTCGTAAGAAATTCGACATCTCTATCGGCGACGAACTCCCCTCGGGTATCATGCAGATAGCCAAAGTATATATCGCCAAGAAACGTAAAATCAGCGTAGGTGACAAGATGGCAGGCCGCCACGGTAACAAAGGTATCGTGTCGCGTATCGTACGCCAGGAAGACATGCCCTTCCTTGCCGACGGTACCCCTGTCGACATCGTGCTCAACCCTCTGGGTGTGCCTTCGCGAATGAACCTTGGCCAGGTATTCGAGACCGTGCTCGGCTGGGCCGGCCGCGAACTTGGCGAGAAATTCGCAACGCCGATTTTCGACGGTGCATCAATGGACGATATCAACTCATGGACAGACAAAGCCGGCCTTCCCCGCTACGGTAAGACCTACCTCTACGACGGTGGCACCGGTGAACGTTTCGACCAGCCGGCGACCGTAGGTGTTATCTACATGCTCAAGCTCGGTCACATGGTCGAGGATAAGATGCATGCCCGCTCAATCGGCCCGTACTCACTTATTACCCAGCAGCCACTTGGTGGTAAAGCACAGTTTGGTGGCCAGCGATTCGGTGAAATGGAGGTTTGGGCGCTCGAAGCATTCGGCGCATCGCACATCCTCCAGGAGATCCTCACCATCAAGAGTGACGACGTGAACGGCCGCAGCAAGGCCTACGAGGCTATAGTAAAAGGCGAGGCCATGCCGGTACCGGGCATTCCCGAATCGCTCAACGTTCTACTCCATGAGCTCCAGGGTCTCGGCCTGAGCATTAATTTGGAGAATTGATCTCTCCCAACACCAAATCTCTAAAGACACAAACACCAGTATATGGCTTTTAGAAAAGAAAATAAAGCAAAGAACGTCTTCTCCAAAATCTCAATCGGCCTTGCATCGCCGGAGGAGATTTTCGAGAAGTCGAGCGGTGAAGTCCTCAAGCCCGAAACTATCAACTACCGCACCTATAAGCCCGAGCGCGACGGCCTGTTCTGTGAGCGCATATTCGGTCCTGTCAAGGACTACGAATGCCATTGCGGAAAGTACAAACGCATCCGCTATAAAGGCATCGTGTGCGACCGCTGCTCGGTAGAGGTAACAGAAAAGAAAGTACGCCGCGAGCGTATGGGTCACATCCGTCTGGTTGTGCCTGTAGCTCACATCTGGTACTTCCGTTCGCTCCCCAACAAAATCGGTTACCTTCTCAACCTTGCGTCGAAGAAGCTTGATTCGATTATCTACTACGAGCGCTATATCGTAATCAATGCCGGTGCAGCGCAGGGTATTAAAATCGGAACCTCTCCGGAGCGCGAAATCGCCAAGATGGAGCTTCTCACCGAAGAAGAATATTTCGAAGTACTCGACCGTCTTCCCCGCGAGAACCAGTTTCTCGAAGACGGCGACCCCGATAAATTCGTTGCAAAAATGGGCGCCGAGGCTATCTACGACCTGCTCAAAGAGCTTGATCTCGATACCCTCGCTAACCAACTCCGCACCCAGAGCAACAACGAAGGCTCGCAGCAGCGCAAGACCGAGGCCCTCAAACGCCTACAGGTAGTAGAGGCCTTCCGCGCATCGCGCCACCGCAACAAACCCGAGTGGATGATTCTCCACGCAGTGCCTGTCACTCCTCCGGAACTCCGTCCCCTCGTGCCCCTCGACGGCGGCCGCTTCGCGACCTCCGACCTCAACGACCTCTATCGTCGCGTAATCATCCGCAACAACCGTCTCAAACGCCTTATCGAAATCAAGGCACCCGAGGTGATTCTGCGCAATGAGAAACGTATGCTTCAGGAGGCCGTAGACTCGCTGCTTGATAACTCTCGCAAGTCGTCGGCAGTTAAGAGCGATGCCAACCGTCCGCTGAAGTCACTCTCTGACTCACTCAAAGGTAAGCAGGGCCGTTTCCGTCAGAACCTTCTCGGTAAACGTGTCGACTACTCAGCCCGTTCGGTAATCGTTGTAGGTCCCGAACTTAAGATGCACGAGTGCGGTCTTCCCAAGAACATGGCGGCCGAGCTTTACAAGCCCTTCATTATCCGCAAGCTCATCGAGCGCGGCATGGTGAAGACCGTAAAGAGCGCCAAAAAGATTGTAGACCGCAAGGATCCGGAAGTATGGGATATCCTCGAATATGTGATGAAGGGTCATCCGGTGTTGCTCAACCGAGCCCCGACACTTCACCGTCTTGGTATCCAGGCATTCCAGCCCAAGCTAATCGAAGGTAAGGCAATCCAGCTTCACCCGCTTGCATGTACGGCGTTCAATGCCGACTTCGACGGTGACCAGATGGCTGTGCATCTTCCCCTTGGCAACGAGGCTATCCTTGAGGCACAGATGCTAATGCTTGGCTCTCACAATATCCTCAACCCTGCCAACGGCGCACCTATTACCGTGCCTTCGCAGGATATGGTACTCGGTCTTTACTACATCACCAAGCTCCGTCCCGGCGACAAGGGCGAAGGTCACATCTTCTACGGTCCGGAAGAGGCACAGATAGCCTACAACGAAGGCCGTGTGACCCTGCACGCACCTATCACCATAATGGTAGACGATGTAGACGACAACGGCAACAAGATCCGTCACCTGGTAGAAAATACCTCGGTGGGCCGAGTGCTCGTGAACCAGTATGTACCCGAAGAAATCGGTTATATCAATACCATCCTTTCAAAGAAGTCGCTTCGCGATATCATTGCCCGTGTAATCAAGAAATGTGGTATTCCCCGTTCGGCCAAGTTCCTTGACGATATCAAGAACCTTGGTTACTACATGGCGTTCAAGGGCGGTCTGTCGTTCAACCTCGGTGACGTGCTTATCCCTGCCGAGAAGGAAGAAATCGTTGCCGAAGGTTACCGTCAGGTAGACGAGGTAATGCAGAACTTCCAGATGGGCTTTATCTCGGATAAGGAACGTTACCAGCAGATCATCGATATCTGGACACAGGTAAATACCCGCCTGACCGGTATCCTGATGAAGCAGATGAGCGAGGCCAACCAGGGCTTCAACGCAATCTACATGATGCTTGACTCCGGTGCCCGTGGTTCTAAGGACCAGATTCGCCAGCTTGCCGGTATGCGTGGTCTTATGGCCAAGCCCCAGAAAGCCGGTGCCGAAGGCGGTCAGATTATCGAGAACCCGATTTTGGCGAACTTCAAGGAAGGTCTGTCAGTGCTCGAGTACTTTATCTCAACACACGGTGCGCGTAAGGGTCTTGCGGATACCGCGCTAAAGACCGCGGACGCGGGTTATCTGACCCGTCGTCTGGTAGACGTGGCACACGACGTTATTATCAACGAGGAAGACTGCGGTACCCTGCGCGGCCTCGTATGCACCGCAATCAAGAAGAGCGACGAAGTAGTAGCATCGCTTGGTGAGCGTATTCTCGGCCGAGTATCGGTACACGATATCGTTCATCCTATCACCGGCGAACTCATCGTAGCAGCCGGCGAGGAAATCAAGGACGATGCTGCCGACATCATCGATGCATCACCTATCGAAAGCGTAGAAATCCGCTCGGTACTTACCTGCGAAAGCAAGCGCGGTGTCTGCGCCAAGTGCTATGGCCGCAACCTCTCGAACCTGCGAATGGTTCAGAAGGGCGAGGCAGTAGGTGTGATTGCCGCCCAGTCTATCGGCGAGCCCGGTACCCAGCTTACCCTCCGAACATTCCACGTCGGTGGTGTGGCAACCAATACCTCAGCCGCCAATAAACTTGTGTCGAAGTACGACGGTAAACTCGAACTCGAAGAAATCCGCACAGTCAAGACCGACAAGGGCTACGAAGTAGTAATCGGACGTCTTGCCGAAATGCGTATCTACGATAAGAATACCGGCCTTCAGCTGATGAGCGCCCAGATACCTTATGGTTCGAAGCTCTACTTCGGCAACGGCTCAGAACTCAAACCGGGCGATGTGGTTTGCGAATGGGACCCCTTCAACAACGTAATTATTTCGGAGTTTGCGGGTAAGGTTCACTACATCGACCTGATCGAGAACGTAACATTCCGCAACGACTCGGAAGGCCACGCCGCCACCGAGGACCGCGTAATTATCGAGTCGCGTGACCGTCAGCATGTACCGTCAGTCGAGATTCTTGACTCAATCGGCAATATCCTTGCAACATATTCACTGCCTGTAGGCGCTCACCTCATTTACCGAGAGGGCGAAGAAATCGAGGCAGGTGATACCTTTGCGAAGATTACCCGCACCACCGAAGGTGCCGGTGATATTACCGGTGGTCTCCCTCGAGTAACCGAGCTGTTCGAGGCCCGCAACCCGTCGAACCCTGCAATCGTAGCGGAGGTAGACGGCCAGGTTTCATTCGGCAAAATCAAACGCGGTAACCGCGAGATCACCATTACACCGAAGTTCGGCGACCCGAAGAAGTACCTTGTACCTCTGTCGAAGCAGCTGCTTGTACAGGAGAACGACGTAGTTCGTGCCGGTACCAAGATTTCGGACGGTGCAATCACCCCTGCCGACATCCTGAATATCATGGGCCCGACAGCCGTACAGGAATACATCGTGAACGAAGTACAGGATGTATACCGTATGCAGGGTGTGAAGATCAACGACAAGCACTTCGAAGTAATCGTGCGTCAGATGATGCGCAAGGTTCGAATCCTCGATGCAGGCGATACCAACTTCCTGCCCGAGCAGGTTGTAGACAAGCGCGACTTTATCGACGAAAACGACCGTATCTGGGGCAAGAAATATGTGGTAGATCCGGGCGATAGCGAGACGCTTCAGGAAGGCCAGATCATCACCGCCCGCAAGCTCCGCGACGAGAACTCGCTGCTCAAACAGCGCGACCTCAAGCTTGTAGTAGTACGCGAAGCACAGCCTGCTACATCCGAGCAGATTCTCCAGGGTATTACCCGTAGTGCCCTCCAGACATCGAGCTTCATCTCGGCAGCATCGTTCCAGGAGACCACCAAGGTCCTCAACGAGGCCGCTATCCAGGGTAAGGTCGATCCTCTTGAAGGTATGAAGGAGAATGTGATTTGCGGTCACCTGATACCTGCCGGTACCGGTATGCGCGAATACGACAATCTGGTTGTAACCAGCAGCGACAATGCCGACATGATCGAAGAGTATACCCGTACTCAGGTTAATGCCGATGCTTTGGAACTTCACAACGACTAATCATCCCCACAAGGCATAAAAGCCTGAACTAAATAGAATACCGGAGACCCCTGTTGCGGATCTCCGGTATTTTTTTTATCTTTGTATATATGGATAAGGAACAAATCAATCAACTATACGATAGCAACCGCCTCGACGAGGCCGAGGCGCTACTTGGCAGTCGCGAGGATGCCTGGTCGCTCTATATGCTCGGGCGTATAGAGTGGAAGCGCGGCCACCGCGGCGCGGCAATCAGTCTCTATGTACGGTCGTCGGCCTTAGAACCGTCCGGCCCGGCATCGACGGCCCTCGAGCAGGCCCGAGAGATAATGGATTTCTTTAACAAGGATCTTTACAATCCATGAAACGCATAGGTATATTAAGCGATACGCACGGTCTTTGGGATGATCGCTATATGATACATTTTGCGGAGTGCGACGAGGTGTGGCACGCCGGAGATGTTGGTGATTATGCGATATTGGAGCGTATTGCGCAGAGCGGTGTAACCGTGCGAGCCGTGGCCGGGAATGTAGATACCGGCATGGTGCGTCGCAAATGCCCTGAGCTGGATATATTTACGGTAGAGGGTGTGAAGGTGTTGCTGACACATGTTGGCGGCTATCCCGGTCGTTGGTCGCCGGGGATGAAAACCTTGCTGCGAGAGAATGGGATACAGCTCATGGTCGACGGGCATTCGCACATACTCAAGGTGATGTATGACAGAGAGCTTGGTCTTCTTCACGTCAATCCCGGAGCGGCCGGAAACCAGGGCTGGCAGAAAGTGCGCACGCTGATACGCCTTGTGTTGGACGAGGGCAATATCAGCGATTGCGAGGTAATAGAACTTGCCAAGGAGGTGAAGCGTTAGCAGCTGATGCTGTGTGCATAAGGAGAAAGAGTGTCAGCGATAGGAGCTTGGCTCTCCGAGACAAGCCTCGGTCAGTGTTGCTAATATCTTGAATGCCAATGCCTAATCGAGGCTTGTCTCGGAGNNGGAGAGCCAAGCTCCTATCGTTGCTGTCCTTTTGAATAATCACCCCTTAAGTTAATAGCATTGGGTCGCGGCATGCCGCGACCGGGTGTTAAAAGTATTTTTCTCCTTGATAATCAAATAAATAAATGCGCTTCTATCCGGTCGCGGCATGCCGCGACCCTACGAGAGTGGGGGGAGAGAAGCACTTAAGTAAACAGCATTGGGTCGCGACCCTACGAGAGGGTGGTTGGATATGGTGCTGATAATCTGTGTGTTAGCGCTGTGAGCCGTGGTCCTCGCACTAATGGGCAGTGTCTTCGACACTAATCAGCAGAGGGGAGATATAGCCCCCAGCAAACTTCGTAATGCCGGGGTTCGATAAAGTAATGCTCTTCGAGCAAGTCTCCGTGGCTTGGAGAGCCAAGCTCCTATCGTTGCTGTCCTTTTGAATTATTACGCATTTGCAGCTCGGCGGACTGATGTCAGATTTTTTCTTCGCGGGTTTCGATTAGCTGCTTGATTTCGTTTATGGCCTCGGCGTCGGTGCGTTGGGCGCGTTTGTTGATTATCATGCCTATTGCACCGCCAATCAGGCCTCCGATCAGAGCGCCTATCCAAATGCCTTCGAAGTGTTCGTAGCCATGACATTCGAAGATGTACCATGCAATCCACAGCAAGCCTGCCGGAGCACTAATGAGCATCTGGAGGCGGCGTTGGCGGCGACGTTTCTCCAATGAAAGCATGAGCTCGGTCAGCGGCATGGAGGCATAGTCGTTGTGGTTGAGCCTGACAATATATATGTCTGCGAGCACTGATACGGTGCATAAAATGACTGTAGAGGCGTAGAATAACCACGAGGTGCCGATGAAGATTTTGATTAAGATGAAGGATATGTAGATAAACGGCAGAACACAAAAGAGTTCGAATGACTTGTATTGCCTTATCCAAGCCGATTTGTATGCCATGACCTGCCGCATGAGTTTTTCGTTAATCATATTGTGGCGGTTAATGTCCTGTTTCAGCTCGTGCATTTGCGCACGCATCATATCGAGTTCGTTGTTTTCAGTCATGATTGTAGGTTTTTAAGTTTTTCACGAATACGGATTAATTTAACTCCGACGGCCTTTGCAGAAATGCCTACAATAGCGCCTATTTCGTCGTATGAGAGGTCTTCGAGCCACAGGAGTACAATTGCACGGTCGAAGGGCTCGAGCTTCTTTATACGGTCGTGTAGCTGTCGGTTTCGCGGGTTTCGCTCGATTTCATCGTAAGCTGATTCGGCCCCTGCCATTTCGAGCGGCGATGTAGAAATCGATTTCTTGCGTTTGTAGCTGATGCAGGTGTTGAGGCTGACCCTGTAGACCCACGTTGCGGGGTTGCTCTGGTTTCGGAATTTGTCGAAACCTTTCCAGATGTTTATAAGGACTTCCTGAAAGAGGTCGTCGGCTTCGGGCTTTGATGTGGCGAACATGTAGCAGACGGAGTATATTGTGGCAGTCTGCTGTCGCACTAATTTTTCGAAGTCTTTAGCGTTGTTGCACATATTAATGATTATTTCTGCATGTTAGACGCAGGGATGGTGTGAAAAGCTACAGGGTGAAGGGTGTTTTTTTCAAAAAAATACCCGGAATGATACTTGAAGAAGTATTTCCGGGTATTTATAGAGCTTAGCGTCGGCTTACTTATCGCCGAAGAGAATTCCTTTGCGAATCTTTCGTCGGTAATTGTTGAAGCTTTCGAAGCAGAAATATGTGAGAAGCGTTATGCCGGCAAGCTTGATCCATGCTGTTGCTGAATCAGGACTTGAGACTACCTGACACAGCCGGGCAAGTATGATCAAGCACCCAAGTATCATCATGGAAAATGATACATTACGTTTGACACGGTTGCTGATTCTCATTGCCTAAGTATTTACAGACCTTTGCCGTGGCAGTTTTTGTATTTTTTGCCTGAACCGCAGGGGCAAGGGTCGTTGCGACCTACACGAGGACCGGCCTTGGCGGGCATGGGTTTCTCTTTTTCACCCTGAGGAGCAGATGCAGCCTGACGCTGTGCGTCTGCGCCGGGAATATCGGCTTTAGTAGCACGGTAGTTTGGCTGGATACGGCGCTGCTCGGTGTGGGTCTCCTTGATATCGGGCTGCTTGGGTGCGGGTTTTTCCATTTGCGAAGCGGGGTCTTCGTGCACGGGCTGGGGAGCGGGCTGGCGCATGAAAATCTGTCCGCGCATGAGGGCGGCAACGGCTTTCGAATTCAGGCTCGCAAGCATTGTCTCGAAGAGGTGGAACGACTCAACCTTGTAGATAACGAGGGGGTCTTTCTGCTCGTAAGCGGCATTTTGAACGCTCTGGCGCAGCTGGTCGAGCTCGCGGAGATGCTCTTTCCAGAGTTCGTCGATAGTGACGAGCATGAGCGCTTTGTGCCATTCCTTGACGATTGAGCGTCCTTCGGTTGCGATTGCAGTGCGGAGGTCGCAACGGAGGTTGAAAATGCGTTTGCCGTCGGTGAGGGGCACGAGTACGGGGCCGTCGTAGTCGGGGTTTGCGGCGCTCATCTGCTGGAGCACCGGCAGGGCAACCTCGCGGATGCGGTCGCTCTTTCGGCCGAGGCCTTGTACGGCGGCTTCGTGGAGAGTTTCGATTTTGTCTTCGCGCTGCATGTTGGCGTACTCTTCTTCGGTGAAGGGAGTCTCGATAGCAAGCACGCGGAAGATTTCGGTGCAGAGGTCGGGGTAATCGGCGGGGGCTTCGTTGTTGACGATTAGGTTTTCGACAGTGTCGTAGAGCATGTTGATAACGTCAACACCGATTCGTTCGCCGAGAACGGCGTGGCGGCGGCGCTCGTAGATGTAGGTACGCTGCTTGTTCATCACGTCGTCGAACTCGAGGAGGCGCTTACGGATGCCGAAGTTGTTTTCTTCGACGCGTTTCTGGGCTTTTTCGATAGCGTTGTTTACGATCTTGTGTTCGATCATCTCGTCTTCCTGAAGTCCGAGTCGGTCGAGCATCTTGACAACGTTGTCGGTAGCGAATAGTCGCATCAGCTGGTCTTCGAACGAAACGAAGAATACCGAAGAACCCGGGTCGCCCTGACGACCTGCACGACCACGGAGCTGACGGTCGACGCGGCGGCTTTCGTGGCGCTCGGTACCGATGATTGCCAGACCGCCGGCATCGCGCACCTCGGGTGTGAGCTTGATGTCGGTACCACGACCTGCCATGTTGGTGGCGATAGTGACGCATCCTTTGCGACCGGCGAGGGCTACGACCTCGGCCTCGCGCTGGTGTAGCTTGGCGTTGAGTACCTGGTGCTCGATTTTCTGCATGGTGAGCATGCGGCTGAGCAACTCGGAGATTTCAACCGATGTAGTACCAACCAGTACGGGACGGCCAGCCTCGACCATTTTTACGATTTCGGCGATAACGGCTTTGTACTTTTCTTTCTTGGTACGGTATACGCGGTCGTTCATGTCGATACGCGCAATCGGACGGTTGGTGGGTATGGTTACGACGTCGAGTTTGTAGATATCCCACAATTCACCGGCCTCGGTCTCGGCGGTACCTGTCATACCGGAGAGTTTGTGGTACATGCGGAAGTAGTTCTGCAGTGTGATAGTGGCGAATGTCTGGGTTGCAGCTTCAACTTTCACACCTTCCTTGGCCTCGATCGCCTGGTGGAGTCCGTCGGAATAGCGTCGGCCTTCCATGATACGGCCTGTCTGCTCATCGACGATCTTTACTTTGTTGTCGTCGACCACATATTCCTGGTCGCGCATGAAGAGGGTGTAGGCTTTGAGGAGCTGTGTCACGGTGTGTACGCGCTCGCTCTTGACGGCGTAGTTTGCCATGAGTTCGTCTTTCTTCTCCTGACGCTCGGCGGGGTCGCTGATGTGCTCGAGTTCGCTGAGCTGGCTTGCGATGTCGGGGAGAACGAAGAACTGGGGGTCCTGCGAGGTGCCGGTGAGTTCGTCGATGCCTTTGTCGGTTAGTTCGACCGAGCGGTTTTTCTCATCGATAACGAAGTATAGCGGGTCGGTAACGACGGGCATTTCGCGGGCGTTGTCCTGCAGGTAGTGTGCTTCGGTTTCGAGCAGGACATTTTTCATGCCGTCCTGGCTGAGGAAGCGAATGAGTGCGCTGTTTTTGGGCAGGCCTTTGAATGCGCGGAAAAGCAGGAGGGCGCCTTCTTTCTTGACTTCCTTGTCGTCGCTGGCAAGTTTGGTCTTGGCGTCGGCGAGGATTCCGGTAACGAGTCGCTGCTGAGCGCGGACTACTTTCTCTACGTTAGCCTTGTACTGGTCGAAGAGCTGGTCGTCGCCGCGAGGTACAGGACCGGAGATGATAAGAGGTGTACGGGCATCGTCGATAAGCACTGAGTCGACCTCATCGACAATAGCGTAGTAGTGCTTGCGCTGCACGAGGTCGTCGGGGTCCATGGCCATGTTGTCGCGCAGGTAGTCGAAGCCAAATTCGTTGTTGGTGCCGTATGTGATGTCGCATTCGTAAGCGCGTCGGCGTTGTGGAGTGTTGGGCTGGTGTTTGTCGATGCAGTCGACCGAAGCACCGTGGAACATGTAGAGCGGGCCCATCCACTCGGAGTCACGTTTGGATAGGTAGTCGTTGACGGTTACCACGTGTACGCCACGGCCTGATAGCGAACGGAGGAATACGGGCAGGGTTGCCACGAGGGTCTTACCTTCGCCGGTTGCCATTTCGGCAATCTTGCCCTGGTGCAGTACGATACCGCCGATGAGCTGTACGTCGTAGTGGGTCATGTCCCAGACAACTTCGTTGCCACCTGCGATCCAGTGGTTTTTCCAGATTGCCTTGTCGCCTTCGATTGATACGAATTCGCGTCCCTGACCGGCGAGGTCGCGGTCGAACTCGGTTGCGGTTACTTCGATAGTGGGGTTTTGGGCGAATCGTTTGGCAGTTTCGCGTACAGTGGCGAAAACTACGGGCAGGTTCTCGTTGAGTTTGTCTTCGATAATATCGAGTATTTTTTTCTCATGGGCATCGATCTGGTCCCAGAGAGGCTGACGCTGGTCGAAAGGCAGGCCTTCGACTTCGTTGCGCAGCTTGGCTATAGCCTGGTTGTCGGCTTCGGTGGCGTTTGCGATGTCGCGACGCACCTGGTTTATGCGGTCGCGGAGGCCGTCGTTGTCGAGCTTCTCAATCTCGGGAATCTGCTCCTTAATTTTAGCAAGGATGGGCTGTATTGCCTTGAGGTCGCGAGTCGACTTGTCGCCGAAAAGTTTTTTTAGTACGGTTACAAATGACATTATGTTGGGTTTTATATATGCTGTTTATCGCCGCGTCCGCGAGGACGTGGCTGTAGATATGCAAAGTTACGAATTATTAGGGAAATAATATTGTCCGGTGCTCACTTTTTTGTGAGGACGAGGGCAGGAGCGGCAGCACCGTTTGGCGAGCGAATGCGCAATATCCGTGCGACGGTCGGAGCAATCGAGCGGGCGTCGACGGGGGTGCCTATAGTCTGTGCTGCTACATTTGGTGCGAGGATGAATACGGGGGCCGTAGCGGCAGCCGTGCATTGCACCATGCCGGTATGTCCGGCGGTGGGCGAAGATTCGTTGAAGTCTTCGATAATTTCAAAACCGGGAGCGACCTCTACGAGCAGGTCGCCGGCAGCGCTGACAACAGTGTTGCGGCGCAGAGCTTCGGCATTTTCACCGGCTCGTCCTGCGATTATGTCGTCGAGGGTGTGTACGCGGTCAACGCCGGTCATGCTTGCAAGGAGCTTGGCAGCTTCGGCGCGGACGGCGGAGATGTCGAGTTTCATCTCCTCGAGCAACTTGTGGTTGAGGTATATGTTGCCGTTTGTGAAGTGGCTTACATATGCTCCGTTGCCGTGGAGGGCGATGAGGTATAGGTTGAGCAGCGATGCTGCTTTTTTTGCAGAAAATTCGCCGTAAGGCAGGTTGAAACGCTCGTCGTCGCGGCGGCGGTTGGGTCGCGGCGGCGTTGATGCGAGCATTATCACGGCATGGTCGAGGCCTACGTGGCGGCTGATTGTAGAGAATAGCTGTTCGAGGTTGCGGTCGAGTTTGATGTAGGCATCCTGTAGCTCAACGCGCTTGTCGGTCGATTTGCCGTAGTTGAAGGGCTGTAGGTTGAAGGCTATGTTTATAACGTCGGTAACGCCTTCGTTTTTGCCGAGTTTATGGTTTACAATCAGTTCGCCTGCCAGAGAGCTTACTTCGCGGTTGTACATAGGCGAGGCAGCGAACATGTCGAGGCGTTCGCTGTTTGCTCGCGGGAATACGTAGCGGAACGGGTATCTGGTGAGGTGGTCGGGCAGGGCGGGGTAGTCGGCCGGAGCGAGGCTGGGAGTCCAGCTCATCGTGTCGAGTCGGGTGTTGAGCGGCACGGCTCTGTTGCGAGTGGCCACGGCAATAGGCATCTCGGGATATGCTGTTGACGATGCCCAGTTGCCTGTCTTGTGGTCGAGCCACAGAGCGCTTGAGGCGTTGTGCCCGGCCATGCTTATCGCCAGGCCCGGTGTGGCTGCGATAGAGTATATATTGTTTGTTCCTCCGGATGCTATGCGTGCTTCGTCGGCGAGGTTGCTCACCCTGAGTGATTTGGGCGAATAACCGGTCGAGGAGAAGTTGCCTAAAACGTCCTTGTCGGCGTATGCGGGCGATTTGCGAAGTGTTCGGCGGTCGAAATTAGTGTCGCTGCCGATGCCGGATGTCGAGGGAGCCGCACCGGTGAAAATCGTAGCAGTAGAGGCTGTCGGGTCGAGGTATGTGCCGTAATCGGCGGTTAGTGAAACGCCTTGCTGCTCGAGTAGCTTGAAGCCTCCTTGTCCGAAACGTTCGCGCAGCAGGTCGAGCTGGTCGGCATCGAGTCCGTCGACCATGATGCCCACTAACAGTCGTGCCTGTTCGGGCGAGGCGGCTCCGGCAGAAATTGTTGCCATTGAGGCAACCAGGGCCAGGAGCAGTCTCGACATAGCAGCGTCGAATTTGTATCGTTTGAGGTGTTTCACTTTTTGCGGTAGATGAATATATAGTTTGCCGCGCGTAGCATATCGGCCAGTACGAGAGGCAGAAAGGCGGCGTTGGCGCTCTGCGGAAGTACGGGCCAGGTGGCAAGCAGCAGCAAAAGCACTGCAAAATTAACAATTTGGTAGCAAAAAAGTGCGGTCTTGCAATTTTTTTTCCATATAAAAATTGCAGGAATGAGGCAGAAGGGGTTGAGCCACGCGAAAAGATAGTTGGGCGATGTGGCTTCGTGAACCGATATGAAGATGAGGAATGTCAGCAGGCATCCGGCGAGGCCGAGCATGGCGAAGTATGCGCAGTCGAACCATCGAGAGACCCTGCGGCGGCGTATGTCGCGCACTGTAATGGCGAGCGTTATGCCGAAGAACAGCCAGCATACGAATATCGGTGAGAGATACCAAGGCGTGGGGGCTTCGAGGGCATTGTCGGCCGGGGTGTCGATTATGGCTGTAGGGCCAAGGGTGAGCTTGCGGCCTGAGTATGTGGCGTTGGAGAGCATGCCGTCGAGTTCGGCGGGGGCAAAGGCTGCCTCGCGGCGGCTGATTTCGTAGTCGATGCCTGAGCCGAGTGCGAGGTCGATGCCGAACTGGTACCATGGGTATCGGGCATGGTAATGGCGCATGATATTGCGAAATGTCATGCGTGGATATGAGTTTGCCTCGTAGGGGGCGGCGGAGAGTATGATGCTGTCGCCGAGGGCTTTCTCGACTGCTGCGAGGGGGCGCGTGGCGCAGTTGTCTTTGACGTAGTTGTAGCGGTATGTGCGGTTTTCGGGCAATGCCTGCCATTCGAGGAGGCTTACCAGGCGTTGTTTTGCGTCCGGGTCGAGGTTGAGCTCGTGTGCTACGGCGCGGCGACCTTCGCTATAGTACTCGGCCATAAAGGGGTCGTAGGGCCATGCTACGGTGACATAGTCGGTCCGGCCCATTACGAAGCGGCCGATGAAGTTGGGCGAGTTGAAGTCGAAAACGCCGTAGTTGTAGGCTTTTACGGGCTTGCCGGGAATCTGAACCGCAATAGCCGAGTGACCTTCGAGCTGGAATATCTCTGCACCGGGGTATATGTTGACAAACCATATGGCAGTGTCGGGCCGCTCGGGCAATGACCATGGGAATGCTGTCGCCGCTATGGCGCTGAGAAGTACGGTAATTATGACAGCGAGTCGCCTCATCTTATGTCGAGGAGTTTGTGGGTCTGTAGCGAAAGCCTCCAGGTGGGATGCTCGAGGATGTAAGCTATCGTTTCGCTGATATTCAGTCCTGAGCATGGCTGCAAGAATCGGCGCGGGGTGTCGAATGCCGACGCTGTCTGCTCTACGTTTTGGCCTTGGTATACGATTTTGAGTTCGTCGACACGGTCGATTCCCCAAGGAGCGTCCTTTGGCGAGCATGTCACCCAGTCTACTTCAGGAGGCGCAGGCAGGCTGCCGTTTGTCTCGATCTGTACGTAGAATCCCTTGGCTTTTAGGAGCCTGAGCAGGTCGCTGTCGAGTTGGAGCAGTGGCTCGCCACCGGTGGCAACAAGGTGGCGGGTAGGGTATTGGGCACAGGTGTCGGCGATTTCGGCAGCGGTCATCGCCCGGCCATGGTTGTGGTCGGTGTCGCAGAAGTTGCAATTGCGGTTGCACCCGGCAAAACGGAGAAATACTGCCGGTGTGCCGGTGTAATATCCCTCGCCCTGAAGGGAATAGAATATTTCGTTGACGATATAAAGCTTAGTCTCGCTCATAAGATGCAGTGTTGCCTTCGCTTTCCTGTACGTCGACACGGAAACAGTTGTCGACATTGTCGCAAATCCAGCGTGCTATATTCTCGGCAGTCGGGTTGAAGGGGAGAACGTCGTTGAGGACTTTGTGGTCCATTTTTTCTTCGAGCATGCGCTTTACATGCGTGAAATCAGTGACCATGCCGGCATCGTTGAGTGCCTTGGCACGGCAATGCACGGTAATAATCCAATTATGACCGTGTATGGCGCTGCACTTGCTCTGATAAGGCAGATCCAGCCTGTGTGCAGCCGAAATCTCTATGCGTTTGGTGATATAGTACATACAAGTGCAAAGATACAAAAAAATCTTGACACTTCGTCACTTCGACCAAGCGTGTTACTTGCTTTTGGATGATTATGGAATGAGATGCAACATTCAATCTAACCGCCCTCTCGTAGGGTCGCGGCATGCCGCAATGCTGCTAACTTAAGGAAATAGAGTGTCTGAGATAGGAGCTTGGCTCTCCGAGACAAGCCTCGGCCAGTATCGCTAATATTTTGAATACCAACGCCTAATCGAGGCTTGTCTCGGAGAGCCAAGCTCCTATCGTTGCAGGTCCTTTTGCATAATCAACGACCCTTAAGTTAACAGCATTGTGCCGCAATGTCACTAACTTAAGGGTTTCAGCATCACGCCCTCTCGTAGGGTCGCGGCATGCCGCGACCGGATTTCAAAAGCTATTATTCATTGATACTCAATCCATTGACTAACGCGCCTACCCGGTCGCGGCATGCCGAGGCCACTGAAAAAGTAGCTGATTTGTGGAATTTGGACGGGGATTCGCGGAAAAAATAGCGTCTTAAACGCGTTCTCACGGATCCTCGTTTTGAACCTCGATTTTCAATTTTAAAAATTTTGATGGCTCAAAGGGGCTCTATTTGCTTTTTAGGTGTATTGTCGTTCCATTTTTTATAATTCTGATTCCTAAGTCCATTTTTTCTATTTTTTTGCGAAGATTATCTTTAAATTGGACACGAAGAATGTGACGGCAGCCTGAAGCTCCATCATGTTGATACCTTTTGCCATCGTTTTTCCAAAACCCAGGCCCTGCTTGATGTGGGCGTTTTTAGCTTCGATCTTGTATCTCTGTCGTCGTCGCTTTTTGAAATAGTCTGTCTGCTTTCTCTTAAGGATGTCTTTCTGTTCTTCTGTCAGTGCCGTTACCGAGAATGATTTTTCTTTTGCGTCGCCAAGACATGTATTACGCAGCGGGCAGACCTCACACTTTTCTTTGTCAAATTTATAGATTGTCGCTTTTCGGCTGTTGTCATTTTTGTAGGTTACGGTTCGTTTGGATATTGCCAGATGTCCGTTTGGACATGTGAACATATCAGCGTCTTTATTGAAGGTAAATCCATCTCTGCCGTCGATTCCGGAGCCAAGATTCGGATGTGGCGGTGCGATTACAGAAAATTTATATTCGGTTCCAAGTTCAAGAATCGGCTGTCCTGAGTAAGCGCTGTCACCGATGAGCTCGTCGATGGCGAAGTCATCTTTGTCTGCCAGGTCCTTGATTGCATCCTTGGCCGCGACCGCATCTCCGACTTCGCCTGAGGTCACTTCCGCTCCCAGAACGAGTCTGCTTTCCTCGTCCATGAGAATCTGTGTTTTATAACCGAAGAACTCAGTGTCTGCCGTCTTATGTCCGACTCTGGCATCTGGATCATCAACGCTGGCGTTGTAGTGGTCGACGATGTCGTCAAGTAGCTCTTTGAAACGGTTGAATATTTTTCTGACCGCATCGATTTTGAGCAGTTCGGAAAGATTTTCCTTAACGTAGCCTACAAGCCGGTAGCCATAGGCTACCTCACCGGTCAGGTCGGTGGCCCCGATGCTGTTGTCCTTTTCGACCTTTCCGCTCAGGCTCTCGTCGCACCTGTACAGCTGCGCACGCAGTCTTTTGGCGTACTCCTTCAGAGCCGGCACCGGTCGGTAGAGGTTGGCGCAGCTGACTGTATGCGTTCCGTCAACAATCACATTGACATGATACTTGCCATCGTCTTTCTTTTTCAGAATCCCCTTTTCGTAAGCCAGATCGATAGTCTTGGTCAACAACAGATCCATAAGGTGCTTATCCTTAAGACGCTGCTTGCGAAAAACGCACAAAGAACTCGGATGCGGCGGCATATCCTCAGGAGCCATGTCCAGAAAAAACTTGTATGCCATGTTCATCCTGACCTCCTCCATCAAGTCTTCGTCTGAAAGATCGGAAATAACCTTCAGCATAAGGCATTTGAACATCAGAACAGGGTCAATGGCTGCACGACCCATGTTATGGCTGTACTTATCGGTCAGTTCTTCGTATATGAAAGAGTAATCAATATCATCGTGGAGCCGGCGCACTATATGATCCTTCGGTATAAGAATATCGAAGAGCTCCATATAAGGGCTTAATATTAGTGTCTTCTGTAGTCGCACCATATACAAAGATACTAGTAATTAATGAGTTGGCCAATTTTTTTTAAAACAAAAAAACAACTTTTTGCCATCCGAATCAGCATCTCGGTAAATGTGACTTCAGCCCCGCGGAGAGTAATCGGTAAAAATGTTGTCCACCGACATGGACTTTTTCAGTGGCCTCGGCATGCCGCGACCCTACGAGAGGTGGGTAATTTTTTGTGCTTTTTCCTTAAGTTAGCAGCATTGGCATTGTGCCGCGACCCTATGAAAGGAAGGTTTTATAGGGCGTTGAATATCTGTAAGTTAGTATCGCCTAACTGAGGCTTGTCTCGGAGAGCCAAGCTCCTGTCGTTGTCGGTCTTTTGAATTATCAACCTTAGGCTAATAGCATTGTTATGGACTCTCCGAGGACATTCTTTGAGGGGTGGTTTAATTAAGCGGTTGCATTATTTTTTTAGAGTTTCAAAAGTGTGCATGGAAGGAGTATATATAAAAAAACGCCTCGGCGAGAGGCCGAGGCGTTATATATAGGAGATTAGAGATTTTGCTTAGTTAGCAGGACGTTCCATGCTTGATACATAGAAATAATCTGCAACTGTGTTTCCAAATATAAATGCCCATAAGGGGTAGGTACCTGTTTGATCGCTGGGCTGTACTGTCATAGCGGTAAAGGTGTCGTTGTAATCAAACACTGTTCCTCCTTTGTCGTTAATATAGAATTTGCCATTTTCTAAGATACCTTCATAGAAGGTGAAGGATTGAACGCCATAGTTACCGCCAAGTTCGACTTCGCCCATGGCCCAACCATAAGGGAAGGTTACAGTACCAGTCTTAGTCTCCTCGTCGTATGTAAAGTAAGCACGCAGCGACAGACCGTCACCTACACGATTGGAGAGGAAGTTGTTAACAACATAATAATTCTTATAACCACCGTGACCTTCGTCAAATGAAGTGAGGTTGATCAACATCTTCGATGCTGCACCCTCTTCATCGATAACGTTAAGGTACCAATCACCGGCGCAGCGGTCGTAAGGTTCAGAGTCATTGTCCTTGATTTCAACCTTTGTGAAATTTTGCGAGCCAACGGTTGCACCTTCAGCCGATACGATTGTTACATCGCAGTAGCGAGCTTCGTTCATGTCCTTGTCGTCAACAATTGTCAGTTCGAGGTTGTAGGTGTTGTCCTCGGGGAAAATGACAATAGTGTTGGTTGTCATGTAAATATTCTGCTCATTGACTGCGGGGTTTTCGTAGTCAGACTTAATGGCAAAAGTAACTTCTACGTTGCCATTACGTTCACCATTAACGTTAACAGGAATTTTTACTATACCGCGACCTTCTTTGGTAGAGAATTCTCCCTGACCCATCTCAACGGTCACGTCCCCCATGGTGTTGAAATCGGGGTCGTTGTTGTCGGAGCATGCGGTTACCGAAAGAGCGGCAACTGCTATGGCGAATATTTTGAGATATTTCATAATTCGGAATTTTACTTTATTCGTTAACTACCGTATTAATAGCCGGGGTTCTGCTGGCCTGCCATCTGGGGGTTAACCTCCATTTCGCTCTGAGGTATGGGCCATGTGAACTTGTAGCTGTTTGCGGGATAGCTCATGTTGATAGTTGAACCCCAAAGGAAAGGAGCAACATCTTCCTGAGGATTAGAACGATTCATGCCAAGATGCCAACGACGGAGGTCGCCCATGCGGAAGCCTTCACCGATAAGCTCTTTTGTACGCTCGAGACGGATTTCGTCGCGAAGTTCCTCACCGGTGTAAGTTACACTCTTATAGTTGCGGATACGTGCTGTACGGACTGCTTCGAGGGCTTTGAGAGCATCGCCTTCTTTCTGAAGTTCGAAAGATGCTTCTGCAACAATAAGATAAAGCTCGCTGCTGCGGAAGGGTTTGGGCATGTTCATTACATTGTTCTCAGAAGAAACTTTGAGGTCAACGTTGCCGGGGAATTTGTTGAAGCAGTATGTTGTAGCATATTCGCCTTCGAAATTGAGGTCGCGTGTGTCAAAGAATGCACCATAGCGTGCGTCGGTACGACGGCTGTACATGTCAAGACATGTCTGAGTGGGTACGTAGTCAGATTTGTCGTCGTACATCGACAGCCAACGGAGACCGATAGAACCTGAAAGTTCGCTTGGAGCAGACATGAAGGGACGGAATATGATTTCAGTGCCTTCGTCCTGTGTCCACATTTTAGAATAGTTGGCATACGAAACAAGTGCGTATTTACCAGTTCCGATAACCTCATTTGCCTTGGTTACAGCAGTCTGATAGTCTTTTGTCCACAGAGCGAGACGAGCCTGAAGAGCTTTAACTACATTAGAGTTAACGTAGGCAGACATCGATACTACTGTTTTGGGGTTGGCTTTCTCATATTCGATCAAGGTTGCGAGAGCATTATCAAGGTCTTTGTTGATAAATGCAAGGCTCTCGTTCATTGTCGAACGGCCAACGTATGTAGTGCGGTCTGCTGTGGGGTTGTATGTTTCAAATACAGGTATACCAAGAGCAGGAGCGTCGGCATTAGCTTCGGTATATTCGGGGCAGAAACGATCGAAGAGAAGGGTGTTGTAGTATGCACGAGTGAACTGTGCTTCTGCAATGAATCGTTTGTACTCAGCGATAGTAGCTTCGTCGTCAGTAGACTCCAGCAGCGGTTGCATCTTGCTGATGAAGTAGTTGACAGAGCCAACTTGCAGAATTAATGAACCAAAGTAGGAGGTAATTTCGCCAGAAGTCGGAAGCACGTCGCCGCTTGCGTATAGTATGCCACGGTTACCAACCTGGTTGGTAGCCTGGAACATATCCATTTGAATTTCAGGATCGGTAAAGTAGCCGCTTGTTGTAACCGAACGCAGGTTTGCATAGATGTAGTTGCGATAGCGGCTTGCATCGTTCATGCCTGCAAAAGGCTCTTCACCATTTAGGGTGCCTACAGGATCCTTTTGCATATCGCAAGAGGAGAGGATGCCTGCAGCAAGAAGAAGTGAAAATATAATTTTTTTCATTGTTGTAGCTCTTTTTTAGAATGTCACACCAAGACCAAACTCATACTGACGTGTATTGGGGTAGTAGAAGAATACAGTCTGTGTTTCGGGTTCGGGATCGTAACCGGTGAAGTCTGTGAAAGTAAGGAGGTTGCGGCCGGTGAAATGTACGCTAAGACCGCTGAGGCCTGCTTTGCTTACGATTTCCTGAGGGAAATTATAGGCAAGAGTAAGGTTTTTCAGACGAACATAAGAAGCGTCTTCAAGCCAACGAGTATCGCCCTGCTGGATAGTTTCGCCAACTTTGGGGATGTCGGTAATCTGACCGGGAGTTGTCCAAACATTCAACATGCAAGTGCGCTGGTTGCTTGATGTAGCGTTGTTGTTATCGGTAAGGAAGAAGAGGTCGGCATTGCGCATCCATTTGTTAGCAGCCCAGTTGAAGTCAACGCGGAGAGAGAGGCCTTTCCAGCGGAGGTCGGTGCCGAAACCGCCGTGTACAGGCGACATGGGAGTCTTGCCTTCGATACGAACAGCGTCGCGGTCGCGGTTGTACTCTTTGGTGAGGTTGCCTTCTTTGGTGTACCACATCTGCTTACCGTCGCGGGGGTCAACACCTGCATAGCGTACCATATAGTATTCGTATGCGGGACGGCCAATCTCGAGTTTCGAAAGACCGAGGGTGAGCTCGTCGAGACCGTCGTAGAGACCTGTGATGGTATTCTTGTTATAGTTGAGGTTGCAGCGGAGCGCCCAGTACCAGTCTTTTGTCTTGATAAGATCGGCGCGGAAATCGAGGTCAACACCAAGGTTGCGCATCGAACCTACGTTGCCCCAGCCGCTTGAGCTACCAGATGTGTAGCTGTAAGGTATGCTCATAAGCATATCGTGGGTATTCTTGACGTAGAAGTCGAAGTCAACATTGAACATATTTAGGAATCCGGCGTTGAAACCAACGTCGAACGAGTGTACGGTTTCCCAAGAAAGGGTGGGGTTGGCAGCCTGAGAGATACCGATAGAAGAACCACCGTTGTAGATAGGACCTGAACCAAGAAGTGACTGGTATGCGTAATTGTCGAACGACGAGTTACCGGTAGTACCGTAGCTTATGCGCACTTTGGCATTGTCAATCCAGGCGATATTCTGAAGGAATGATTCGTTCTTTACATTCCACATGCCGCCGACAGAGAAGAAGTTCGACCAGCGGTGACCGGGTGCAAAACGAGAGCTACCGTCACGACGGAAGTTGAAGTCGAAGAAGTAGCGGTTGTCGAAGCTGTAGTTGAGGTTGGCAAACCAAGAGTTCATTACGAGTTCGCCAATGCTTTCTGTTATATTATCAATAGATACGGTGGTACCCTGTGAAAGAAGCAATTGACGAACATCAGTGAAGCCGTCTACGAAAAGACCGAATGAGTGGCTCTTCGAAAGAATTGTTTCCTGACCAAGCAGTACGCTGAAATCATGGATATCCTTGAGGCTGAATTTGTATTCAGCAGTATTGGTGTAAGTAAATTGATAGTAACGACCGAAAGACTGCTGAGCATAGCCTTCAGAAAGAGTGCCGGGACGTGTGCCGTGAGCGTAAACGTCACCCATGGGTGTGTAGAGAGTTTCCTGGGGGAAGCCCTGGTTGCTAACTCGCTGATCGTAAGCGTCAACAGACTGCTGAGCACGGAGTGTGAGGCCCTTGATAGGACGAATCATCTCGTACATTGCAGCATTGGCAGTTATGCGGTTGCGGATAACCTTACGGTTTTCATTGATGTAAGCAGGAGTGGGCATCTGTGAGTAGTGCAGATACTGTGCTTTGCCAAGCCAGTTTGCTGTGCCATCTTCATTGATAGTATAGTAGTAAGGCGAATCGTAAGGCAGTGTGCTAAGTGCGAAGGCCATGGGGTTGGTAGAATAATATCTTGAGTTGCCAGAGTCATACTGGTTGCCTGATTCGTTGTTGGTCTGATACTTGGTGTAACCGAGGTTGGCCTGAAGACCGAAGTAGAACCATTTGTTGGCGCGGGTATCGAGGCTGAAGCGCAGAGTTTCGCGACGCATGCCAGACTGGTCGATGATACCTTCCTGATCGAGGTGGTTGAGCGATACATAGTATTTGGTATGCTCGGTACCGCCACTGATTGAACCCTCGAGAGAGTATGTGGGTGCGTGGTTGTTGTAGATTTCTTTTTTCCAGTCGGTGTTGATGCCGAGTGTTTCTACAGCGTAACGGGCGGCATCAGAAACAGGGCTGCCAATCATATCGCGGTATTTGATGTACTGATAAGAGTCCATCATCTCGATATTGTCGGTTGCCATTTGTGACCAGCCGTATTTTGCACGGATATTAACCTTGGCCTGCTCGCCGAATTTACTCTTCTTCGAGGTAATAACGATAACGCCGTTAGCAGCACGTGAACCGTAGAGAGCAACAGAAGCAGCGTCTTTGAGCACGGTGATGCTTTCGATATCGTTGGGGTTGAGGGTAGAGAACACGGTCTGGGTTACAGGAGCGCCGTCGAGGATAAACAGAGGAGTTGTCGACGAGTTGAGCGAGTTGAGACCGCGGATACGGATATCGTTTTCGGTCGACGAGGGGTCACCCGAAGCAGAAGCGATCGAAAGACCTGATACCTGGCCCTGGAGAGCATCCACAAACGAAGGAGTGGTGATGTTCTCGAGCTGCTTCTCTCCAACAACGGCCACCGAACCAACGACAGAGCCGAGTTTTTTGGCCGAGCCGTAACCGGTAACGATAACCTGGTCGAGCATAGTAGAAGAGGTAGAGAGAAGAACAGTCATTTTATCGGAAACCGGAACTTTCTTGGTTTCCATGCCGACATAAGAGAATTCAAGTTCTTTAACAGAGGTCGGAATCGAGATTGTGAATCGTCCATTGACATCGGTAGCGACACCGGCACCACCTCCCACAGGTTTGACTGATGCGCCAATCAGCGGCTCATCAGTGTCGGCATCGAGTACGACTCCGCTGACAGTGCGGTTCTGAGCGATCGCGCCCAGCGTTGTCGAAACAATCACCGCCAGTAAAAATAACAGCTTTTTCATACTTTAATTTAATAAGACATAAAATGTTTGTTTGATTGATTGATTCTTAAGCGAATTATATCATGCACCCCGGTTAGCCGCCAAGACGGCATAAGGGTGTTTGTTTTGCAAAGTTAATACATTTTTTCAATTTACTAAACAATTGGCAAGAAAAAATTTTGAATTTTAACATAAAGGATACGAACAAAGTGTAAATATGCATCCGAATGAACAATTACGGGTGTTTTGGGGGCTGAAATTTGTGGAGAAACAAGATGAAAGTAGCACTTTGCATGAAAAACGCGCATCCGTCAGAGCCGAATGCGCGTAGAGTGTGGTTGTTTGTGTGCGTTTTGCTTAGAAACTTCGAGCGTCGTCGGTGTTGGCGGGGTCGAAGATTGCATTGAGGATGCGGGCGAGGCGTAGACCGCCACGTAGTATTTGTATCTCGATTACCGGTGTCCATTTTGCCACTTGGTTGTAGCTGACTTTTGTTCCCTTGGGGAAGTGGTTGTAGACGCGTGTGGCGATTTGGTGTGTTTGCTTGGCCCAGTCGTCGATGTTTCCTGCGGTTTCGGAGGCTTGGTCTTCGTCGTTGAGCCGGTCGAGTTGGTTTGCCCATTCGGTGTAGCTCCACGCGTGGCCCGAGTTCATGATGCTGCCGTCCCAGATGCCGTGGAGGTTGGCATCGCGGCCAAAGAATTGTACGGGGACCCTGTTGCCGCCAAGGTCGGAGAGGTGTCCCATGTGCATTGGCTGGTGCATGTCGCCGACGGTGTGGATGAGTATTTTTAGGGCGAGTACTTTCTGGTTGCGAGTGGCGAGAGAGTCGGATAAGATGTGTATTTGCTCTCGAATCGCAGTCACAACGTCGCCTTTGGGGTTGAGTGGTGCGCGGTCGTAGTCGACTCCGTCGTCGATGTTTTTGTAGTGCCAAGTCTTGGTGTATTCGTATTCGGGTGTGTGGCTGGCGTTGTCGAGCCAGTTGGCCCAGTATACAGGCGAGCGACCGTCGAGTAGTGCCGCTACGGAATCGGCTGTGGCGGGGGTGAGGTGGTTCTCGGCGATGAATGCCACAGTGTCGTGTCCTTTTTGGCTCCAGGCCAATGCCTGAAGTGCTGTGAGCATGGCGTATATTATTAAGGTGTATTTTTTCATTTTGTGTTAATTGAGAATGTGGAATGCGTGATTATTTGCTGTGTGGGTCGAATGGGTGATCGGCAGAGGGGGGGGGGCAAACTTCGTAATTTACGTTAAAACCCGGTTTAAGGTTTGGGTTTAGGGTTTAGGTAATGGCTTTTGAGGACCGAGTGGTGGCACGCTATCTAATCGTTCTATCGTAGGGTCGCGCATAATGCTGTCTACTTAGGGAGAAAGAGTGTCAGCGATAGGAGCTTGGCTCTCCGAGACAAGCCTCAGCCAGTATTGCTAATGTTTTGAATGCCAGCGCCTAATCGAGGCTTGTCTCGGAGAGCCAAGCTCCTATCGTTGCTGTCTTTTTGGATAATCACCCCTTAAGTAAACAGCATTGGGTAGAGGCACAATGCTGTCTAAAAAAAAGTCCTCGGAGACGCTGTAGATAACATACGGCGTCCTCTCCGAGGACACTCTTTAAGGGGTGGTTCAGTACCCCACGAATAATCGTGGGGTTAACCATGATTGCGTCGTCTCCGACGACTTTTTAGATTCCCTAATCGTGCGTCTAACGACCCAATGCTGTTTACTTAAGAGCATCAGCATCCCCCGCGACCGGGTGACAAAAACATTTGTAGTTGATTATCAAAGAGATAGTATCGCCTACCCGGTCGCGGCATGCCGCGACCCTACGAGAGGGTGGAGTTGGGTATGATGCTGATAATCAATGAATATGCATCGCCTAACCGAGGCTTGACTCGGAGAGTCAAGCTCCTATCGTTGCTGTCCTTTTGGATAATCACCCCTCAGGTTAATAGTATTGTGCAAATGTGTGCTATCAAATGACGCAGCGGCGAAGCGCCGGGTATGGCGCGACGCCGCTGTCGCTAATGAGTTTAATGAAGCTTAAGCTTCTGCTACGGGAACAATGTTGATGAACTTACGGCCGTTGCGACCCTCGGTGAATTCAACAGTGCCGTTGACAAGAGCATACAGGGTGTGATCCTTGCCGATGCCAACGTTAAGACCGGGGTGATGCACGGTGCCGCGCTGACGTTTGATGATGTTGCCGGCTTTGGCGAACTGGCCGCCAAAAATCTTCACGCCGAGTCGTTTGCTTTCTGACTCACGGCCGTTCTTCGAACTACCGACGCCTTTTTTATGTGCCATAGTGTTAAGTCTTGATTATTGGACGCTAATGCGTAAGGTGGAACGAATAGTTAGGCAATGATGTCTTTGATGACAACTTTGGTGAAGTACTGGCGGTGTCCGTTTTTACGGCGGTAGCCTTTGCGACGTTTTTTCTTGAACACGATAACTTTGTCGCCTTTAACAAGAGATTTTTCAACTTCGCAAACGACTTTAGCGCCTTCTACAGTGGGAGCGCCCACTTTGATGTTGCCGTCGTTGTCGGCGAGAAGAACGCGGTCGAATTCAACGCTGTCGCCTTCTTTTACATTTTCACCAAGGTAGTGTACATACAGGAAACGGTCTTTTTCGGCCTTGAACTGCTGTCCCTGGATTTCTACGATTACGTACATTTATACGATAATATATAAGTTAACCCGCTGAGGCGAATCGATTTACAACTAAATTCGATTACTTAACCGAGCCTATTGCGGAAATTCAGCCCACAAAAGTAGTAATTTTTTTGCACCCGGCAAAATTTTCTACAGACTATTTTAAAAATAAGTATATTGACTTTGGCAAAGTTAAGTGTTTGATTTGCACGGTTTGTGTTTTATGATTATTTTTGTGGAATGGAACAGGAATTTTCATCATCCTTGCTCGAGAATGCGGTTTCGGCGCTGTCTCGTCTGCCCGGAGTAGGGCGAAAGACAGCGCTGCGCTTTGCGCTGCATCTATTGCGGCGCGACCCTGCCGAGGCAATCACCATTGCCGATGCAATTGCGAACATGCGCACGGGCATCAAGTACTGCTCGGTTTGCCACAATATCAGCGAGACCGATATCTGCCCTATCTGCGCGTCGCCCAAGCGCCAGGCCGACACGGTTTGTGTTGTTGAAAGTGTGAGGGATGTGATGATTATCGAAAATACCCGCCAGTACTATGGGCTGTACCATGTGCTCGGCGGTCTGATATCGCCTATCGACGGCGTAGGGCCTGATATGTTGCAGATTTCATCGCTTGTAAGCCGTGTGGCAGCAGGGGGAATCAACGAGGTAATCCTTGCTACCGGCGCGACAGTCGAGGCCGATACGACCAATTTCTATATCTACCGCCTGTTGCAGCGCAATGCTCCTACGGTCAAGGTGACGCAGATAGCCCGCGGAGTATCAGTGGGTAACGAACTCGAATATACCGACGAGGCAACCCTGGCCCGTTCGCTGTCGGGACGAATACCGTTTGAACTATGAATGATGCTATATCACTGCGAGGCGACAAGGTGTACCTGCGAGCCGTCGAACCCGCCGACCTCGACCTCTTGTTCATGCTCGAGAACGACCCCGGCCGCCGACAGAGCGCATTTACCACAGCCCCGGCGAGCAGGCAGATGTTGTGGCGATATATCGAAGAATATCAGGCTGATATCTTTGCCGAGAAGCAGTTGCGCCTGATGATAGCCGACCTGCAAAGCGGCGAGGCCGTAGGGGCGATAGACATAAGCGACTTCGATGCCCGCGACCGCCGCGGTTTCGTGGGTATATCGATAGCCGAATGTCACCGCGGCAAGGGGTATGGCAGCGAGGCCCTTGCGTTGCTGTGCGACTTTGCGCGGACCACCCTGGGCATGCATCAGCTTGCCGCCGTGGTGGCTGTAGACAATGCCGCCTCGCGCTCGCTGTTCGATAGTGCGGGCTTTGCCACGGCGGGTCGCCTGCGCTCGTGGATACGTACGGCGCAGCACTATACCGATGTGTTGCTGTATCAGAGGCTTTTCACTTGAAAAAATACTGAACAATAGTCCGCTCCTGTTGTTTTTAAAGATAAAAAATTCACCTCATTATGGAAAATTTCAGCTACTATTCCCCGACATTGTTTGAATTTGGCCGTGGCGCCGAGGAAAAAGTGGGTATGCTCACCTTTCTCACCGGAGCTACCAAGGTAATGATTGTCTACGGAAAGAGCTACGCGAAAAAATGTGGACTGATAGGCCGTATCGAAAACTCATTGCAGACAATCGGCATCGACTATATAGAACTTGGCGGCGTAGAGCCCAATCCTGTTGACACGCTTGTATACGAAGGAATCAAAAAAGGCCGTGCGGCACATATCGACGGCCTCCTTGCCGTAGGCGGCGGCAGTGTGATAGATACTGCCAAGTCGATCGCGGCCGGTATAGGCTACAAAGGCGATTTTTGGGATTTCTTTACCGGTAAAGCCAAGGTGACCGAGGCGCTGCCCGTAGGCGTGGTCCTTACCGTTCCCGGCGCAGGTAGCGAAGGCTCGGGCAACGCTGTGATTACCCGAACCGAAACCGGCCAGAAACTGAGCCTGCGCACCGACAGCATACTCAAGCCACGCTTTGCGATAATGAATCCGGAGATGACATTTACCCTCAATGCTTATCAGACAGCGGTAGGCATCACCGATATGATGATCCACATCCTGGAGCGCTATTTTTCTCCGTCGACCCGCGTAGAGATTACCGACCGCCTTGCCGAGGGGCTTCTTATGGGCCTTATAGCCGAGGCACCGCGTGTGCTCGCCGATCCGGGCGACTTCCATGCCCGTGCCAATATCGAGTGGGCCGGAACTCTGGCTCATAACGGCTTGTGCGGTTGTGGACGTAGCGAAGACTGGGCTTCCCATTTTATGGAGCACGAGATTTCGGCGCTGTACCCCAATGTTGCACACGGTGCGGGTTTGGCCGTTGTAGTGCCTGCGTGGATGGCCTTTATGGCGCACCACAAACCGTCGAAAGTTGCTCAGCTGGGCAGGCGTATCTTTGCCGTAGATGAGAAGGACGACCGCACGGCGGCTATAGAGACCGTGGCCAATTTCCGAGCCTTCCTAAGCACAGTGCTGCGAATGCCTACTACATTCAAGGAACTCGGAATCGATAACCCCGACATCGCAACAATGGTAGAGCACCTCCATGCCAACAAGGGCGAGGAAATCGGCGGCTACTATCGCCTTACGGCCAAAGATACCCGCCAGATTTACGAACTCATGCTCGACGAAAGCCAGCGCAGCGAACCGGTAAGCGGCGCAGAGCCGAGTGACGGGCAATGACCCCGGTTTGACCTCCGGGCTTGTCTGCCCGGGAATTGTGTGAAATACAGGCGTTTGCCGCGATAGTATTGGAGCTATGCGGTAAACGCCTGCTTTGTTATAACGGTTTCGCAAAAGACACATTACCGCGGATGAATTTTTATTTTGCTGTTCTGTGGTTTTTTTGTTAATTTTGGGCTTACGTTTAACCAATCTAATACCTATAAAAGTAATGACAAATCCAGTATTTTGGCTTGTACCTGTTTCGGCGGTCCTTGCGTTGCTCCTGGCATGGTATTTCTATAGAGAGATGCTCAAGCAGAGCGAGGGCACAGACACTATGAAACGCATAGCGTCGCACGTGCGCAAAGGTGCGATGTCATATCTGAAACAGCAGTATAAAATAGTAGGCTGGGTGTTTGCCGGCCTTGTGGTGCTGTTCTCCATTATGGCTTACGGCTTCCAGCTCCAGAACCCCTGGGTGCCTGTAGCCTTCCTTACCGGAGGTTTCTTCTCGGGCCTTTCGGGCTTCCTGGGCATGAAGACCGCTACCTATGCGTCGGCCCGAACAGCCAATGCCGCCCGCACATCGCTTAACAGCGGCCTGCGCGTAGCTTTCCGCTCGGGCGCGGTGATGGGTCTCGTGGTTGTAGGCCTCGGTTTGATAGATATTTCATTCTGGTATCTGCTTCTCGACTGGCTTGTGCCTCTTGAGGGTACGGCCAAGCTTGCCATGATTACCACCACTATGCTTACCTTCGGCATGGGTGCGTCGACACAGGCCCTTTTTGCACGTGTAGGCGGCGGTATCTATACCAAGGCTGCCGACGTTGGTGCCGACCTTGTAGGCAAAGTCGAAGCCGGTATTCCCGAGGACGACCCCCGCAACCCTGCCACGATTGCCGATAATGTAGGTGACAACGTAGGCGACGTTGCCGGTATGGGTGCCGACCTCTACGAATCGTATTGCGGTTCTATCCTTGCAACTTCGGCTCTTGGTGCTGCTGCCTACCTGCTTTCGGGCGACGAGGTGATGCAGTACAAGGCTGTGATTGCTCCGATGCTTATCGCCGCAGTAGGTATATTGCTGTCGATACTCGGTATATTCTGTGTGCGTACAAAAGAGGATGCCAATATCAAGGAACTGCTTGGCTCGCTTTCGCTCGGAACCAACCTCAGCTCGGTGCTGATAGTAGGCGCTACATTCCTTATTCTCTGGCTTCTCGGTCTCGATAATTGGGCATTGATCAGCTGCTCGGTTGTGGTAGGCCTTCTTGTAGGTGTGATTATAGGCCGTTCGACCGAGTATTATACCTCGCAGTCGTATAAACCGACTAAGAAACTTGCCGAGAGCGGCACCACCGGTCCTGCGACCGTTATCATCTCGGGCGTAGGCCTCGGCATGGTATCGACAGCCGTTCCTGTAATTGCTGTTGTGGCCGGTATCATTCTTAGCTATTGGTTTGCATCGGGCTTCGATTTCGGCAATGTTGCCATGGGCCTCTACGGTATCGGCATCGCCGCCGTAGGTATGCTTTCTACCCTCGGTATCACACTTGCCACCGATGCTTACGGCCCGATTGCCGACAATGCCGGTGGTAATGCCGAGATGAGCGGCCTTGGCGAGGACGTGCGCCGTCGTACCGATGCCCTCGACTCGCTCGGAAATACCACAGCAGCTACCGGCAAGGGCTTTGCTATCGGCTCTGCCGCATTGACCGGTCTTGCCCTTTTGGCATCGTATATCGAGGAAATTCGTATCGGACTCGAGCGTCTTGGCGAGACATTTATCCAGGTCGGCGACCGCACCGTGCATATCCACGAGATGTCGTTCCTCGACTTTATGACCCTCTACGAGGTTAACCTGATGAGTCCCAAGGTGCTTTCGGGCATGTTTATCGGCTCGATGATGGCCTTCCTGTTCTGCGGTCTTACAATGAATGCCGTAGGCCGTGCCGCACAGCATATGGTAGAGGAAGTGCGTCGTCAGTTCCGTGAAATCAAAGGCATCCTTGATGGCAAGGCTGAGCCGGATTACGCACGTTGCGTACAGATTTCGACCAAGGGCGCACAGCGCGAGATGATTTTCCCCTCGTTGCTCGCTATCATAGTGCCTATCGTTACCGGCCTTGTCTTTGGTGTTCCCGGTGTGCTCGGTCTGCTGGTTGGCGGCCTCAGCGCCGGTTTCGTTCTCGCTATCTTTATGGCCAACTCGGGTGGCGCATGGGATAATGCCAAAAAATATATCGAAGAAGGCAACTTTGGCGGCAAGGGCAGCGAAGTGCACAAGGCTACTGTAGTTGGCGATACTGTGGGTGATCCGTTCAAAGATACATCCGGCCCGTCGCTCAATATCCTTATCAAGCTCATGTCGATGGTCTCGATTGTAATGGCCGGTCTGACAGTTAGCTGGAGCTTGTTCTAAGTTGTACCTTATTATAATATATAAAAGGCAGGAAGGGCTTTCCTTCTTGCCTTTTATGTTTCTTTGCCGTATTCTGTGGCGGGGTCTGCTGCAAGATGCTCTTCTTGGTAGAAATCGCTTGGCAGGTATTGCGGTATGTCGAGATGCATGTATTGGCACATGTACTCGAGCACTTGTCGCAGGCATATGCCGGGATGTCGGTAAATATCTGATTCCCAGAATCGGAATACAGCCCAGCCTGCGGCTTGGAGGGTTTGCGTCACTTTGCGGTCGCGCTCGATGTTGCGTTCGATTTTCGCTATCCAGAATTCGCGGTTGCCCTTGAGAGTCTTCTTCTTGCTTTCCCAGTTCCGTCCGTGCCAGAACTCGCCGTCAACAAAAAATGGCAAGCCTGTATTTCTTGATGCAGAAATCGGGCTTGCCAATAATATTTTTTGGGTGTTTGCGATATCTTATACCACAAGACCATAACAGACGTGCCAGCACGAGCTCGGGCTTGGTGCCTTTGCTCTTGTTGCTTTGCATACACCGGCGTCGCTGCTGCGGAGTGAGCACATCCATGCCCTCGGGGTCAGCGCCGCTTGATAATGGCGTTTTTGTCGGCAACTACGTAGTCGACCGGTATATCGAATTCGTCGGTGTCGAATTCGTCGAATAGCTGGAAATCGTAGCAGATGCCTATCGTAGTAGCCTTCGAACGGCTTAGCAGACGGTCGTAGTACCCTTTGCCGCGGCCTACGCGGTTGCCTCGACGGTCGTAGGCTACCGCAGGAACGATTACCAGGTCGATGTCGTTGATGTCTACTGTGTCGTCGCCGTCGGGTTCTTCGATGCGGAATGCCCCTAAGTGCATTCTCGAACGTTCGTAAGGCAGTATTTCGAGGTCGAGGCCGTTGACTCTCGGCAGGTAGTAGGTCTTGTCGGCCGGAGAATTCTCGAAGAAAAGATGAGTCGACAATTCATCGGGCAACGAGTGGTATAGCAGAACGCGCTTGGCTACCATATAAGCCGCCATTGAGCGTACTGTGTCGAAAATCCGTTGTGCCGCTTCGAGCCTTTCTTGGCTGTCGAGCATCTGTTTCCTTGCGCGGACTATGCGCCTGATTTCATCTTTGTCCATTATCTTTGTCGGTTGTTTTGTCGGTCAGGGGGAAGTCTGCACCGCCGTTTTCGAGCTGGTGCAGGGCTTCGTTGACCACAGGGTCAGTTGCGTTGACTACCTGGAAGTAACCGTCCATTCCGACGATATCGCGGGCTATCAGCGCTTTAATCTGATTAACAATCAACTTGGCAGAAATGTTGATGTAATACCACCGAGGAGCTATGCCGCCTTTGTTATTGGCGTAATTTACAAATGATTGCAGCAGTACATTGTCGGACGGCAGTTTAGTCAGCAGCTCGTTGGCGTCGCGGCTTTCATTGAGGCTCTCGCGGTTGAGGTCGGCGTACTCATAGGCAAATTTTCGCAGCAGTCCGGCGTTGGCAACCTTGATGTAGTAAGATGTTACACCGGTAGTGTCGGACGGAACGAAGATGTCGGGAATAATGCCTCCGCCGCCATATACGGGGCGGCCTGTTGTGGTTTTGAATATGAGGGTGCTGTCGACTTTTACACTGTCGGCGGTGAAAATCTCGCCACGGTCGTAGCGGTCGAAAATCTCGGTTTCGTATTCGCCGTTGTGTCCGGCTTTGTAGTCTTTCTGTATACAGCGTCCCGACGGGGTGTAGTAGCGCTGTACCGTGAGACGGAACTCGCTTGAGTCCGGAAGTTCGAAGGGGCTCTGTACGAGGCCTTTGCCGAATGAGCGGCGACCTATCACGAGGCCGCGGTCGTTGTCTTGGATGGCACCGGTAAGAATTTCGCTCGAACTTGCTGTGAACTCGTCGATGAGGACCACGATTCTTTCGTTGTTGAATGCGCCCATGCCGTCCGACATCACCACGCTATGGTCGGATAGGTTGCGGCCTTTGGTCATCACGATTATTTTGTCGCGGTCGAGGAATTCGTTTGCCACGAGTACAGCCGGGTTCATATAGCCGCCACCGTTGCCACGAAGGTCGATTACATAGTTTTTGGCACCGTCGTAGCGTAGCTGCCCGAGCACTGTGAGGAATTCGCCATAGGTGTTTTCAGAGAATTTACCCAGCCTTATGTAGCCTACCGTGTCGTTGAGCATATATGATGCATCGATTGGTGATACCGGCACTTCGGCACGTACGATGTCGAGGTTTACGAGCCCCGGGGTGTTGTGGCGTTTTACACCGAGTTTTACGTGGGTGTCTTTCTCGCCCCTGAGAATGCTGAACAGGTGTTCCTCGCCGGCATTTACGCCTGCTATGTTCTCACCGTCGACAGTGATGATTCGGTCGCCGGGCTGCATGCCGGCTTCGTCAGCGCCGCCGCCGTTGATTACTTCGAGCACGTAGAGGGTGTCGTTGATCATCTGGAACTGAATGCCGATGCCGTAGAACGAGCCTTCGAGGTCGCGGCTTGCGGCAACACGCTTGTCGACAGGTATATAGGCCGAGTGCGGGTCGAGATTATGGAGTAGCTCGGGAATAGTGAGTTCTACAAGGCTGTCGAAATCAACAGGGTCGACATATCTTGATTCGATAATGTCGAAAACCTCGTTGAGTTTTTGCCTTGCCTCGCTGTCGGGATGCCTTCCGTCGAGGGCACGTCCGAGCCATAAGCCTAAAATTAGAAACAAGGCTGCCACAACCGGCAGCCAAAGCATATATTTGCGGTTGTCCATTAGTTTAAATCTTTAATATGCACACACTCGATACCGGCCCTGCGCAGGAGGTCGATACCGTCGCTGAGTCGGTAGAGGTCGTTGAATACCACGCGGCGTATACCGGCTTGAATTATCAGTTTGGAGCATTCAAGGCAAGGCGACGCGGTTACATAGAGTGTGGACTCTTCCGATGAATTATTGCTGCGGGCAACCTTCGAGATAGCATTAGCCTCGGCATGGAGAACGTAGGGCTTGGTTACGCCGTCGGTGTCTTCGCATACGTTTTCAAAGCCTGCCGGGGTGCCGTTGTAGCCGTCGGAAATTATCATTTTGTCCTTGACAAGGATTGCACCGACTTTGCGACGCTGGCAGTATGAGTTTTCTGCCCATATGGTAGCCATACGCAGGTATCGGCGGTCGAGAACTTCTTGTTTATCGTTGTTGATGTTGTTCATACTGAGCAAAGTTACATATTTTATGCCGGATTACAAAAATAAAAAATGTCAAAGCAGCCCGGCGCGTTTGTCGAGGTCCATAGGAGTGTACGGCACGCTGTATATACCTTCTTTCTTGAGCTGTGCATCGCGGGCGATGTCAGCCTGGCGCGAAGCCTCGTCGAGATTGCCGCTGTCGAGAGCTCGTTTGTAGGCGTCGACGGCATTCTCGCGCGTGCTTTCGTAGCTGTCGAATCGGTCCCAGTCGGCCGGAGAGGGGCCTACGGCGTTCTTTCGGCCACCGAATAGGGCTTCTTCGAAATCTGCATCGAGCTCGGCCTGCATCTGCAATGTACGCTCGTGCTGACGCTCGGTCATGTCGTTGAGATTCTGAATGAAATTGTATGATGCGTCGTCGAATTTGCCGTTGTCGTGCATGAAGTCGATCATGTCATTCATCATGGCGGGGTCGCCAAACGGGTTGTGAACCAGATATCCCATGCCGCTTGGCGAGGGTGGCATCGGTCCCATGCCGCCTGTGCCGCTGAAAGAAATCGGTGTCGTAGTGGTGGTTTCGCCGCTATCCCCGGTGTCGGTGCTGACATCGACGTCGCTACCGGTCCCCAAATCGGGAGTGTCGCCTATGTCGGTACTGAGGTCGCAGTCGGGCGTGTCGAACGAAGCTCCAATTAGTGCGCCTACGCCCATCATCGCCAGTCGAATCAACAGGGCGTTGCCCTTGGCATTGCCTTTTTTTAATGAAGCCCTGCGGATTTGCGTATATAGTGCCGTGCGACGCAGCTGCCCTAACTCGTTGATAATATTGAGTACTAAGGTCACAAATGCGGGCACATAGGTGAAGACTTCGTCGGGCAGGTCGCGGTTGAATGTCAGGTCGAAAGGCACGGTGGTCTTGAGACTGACCTCGTGGGGCATCATTGTGATAGAGTTGGGTAGATTGCCCGTCGTTACAAAGTTCGATATGGCCGGGAAACGCTGCCTGAATTCAGCCGGGACATCAGTAGTGTATACGTCGGTTAACTTTTCGATTGTGCTTAAGTCGAGTATGCGCATGTAGGCTACAAGGCAGCACTTGGGCTGCGCCAATTCTGCATGCTTGATGTAAATGGTGTAGATATTCGGTCCGTCGAATATCTGCACAGGGTAGCGCTTTGTGCCCCAGAATTTTGATTTTATCTGCTCGCAGTATCTGACTGTGATGCCGTTGACAGTTAGCTTGTTGGGGAGCTTGAGGTCGGTGTCGGAAATGAACTCGACATCTTTTTCGAGGTTCGCGGTCACGGCTTCGACATCAGTCTGGAGTATGGCCTCGGCTTCGCGATATGCTTGTTCGATGAGGCGGACAAAGAGCGTGGCGTTATTGCGCAGTGTGTCGCTGAGTACGGTGTTTTGTCGAATACTAATGCCTTGCGGAATTGTGAATACAACTTTGTTGTCTTCGAAAATTTTGTCCGAGCCTGGTCTGAGTATGTCGCTCAGCACAGGGTATTGAGATGAAATTTCATCTGGTATTCCGAATTGGTATTTTTTGAGAGCCTTTAGCAGTTTTTCATTCACATTTGCAACAAAGCAAGTGCCTGAAGCCAAAAAGCCTTCTTCGCGGATAATTACAGTGCAGAACTTACCCTGCCGTACAGCCGACGGCAATTGGAACAGGATGAAATACCGGCCTGTAAGCCAGCTGGTACATCCTCTGGCAATGAGGTCCTGACGTCGCTCTACGCGGCGCGGGTCTATTTCGTGGTTGAGATTACTGTAGAATGGTTGGTTTGCGAAGTTTGCCTCGAGCATCGTTTGATAAAGAGTTGAGAGTTAATGATATAGTTGTCAGATTATAAGGGCTATTTGTTAGCTGGGTAGAGTTTGCAGAGGTATGAGTATTCGGGTTTGGTTCGCTCGAAGTCGTATGTTTTGCTGTTGAAGCGATATTCCTCTTCATTGATGGGGATTATCCACTGATGTTTGTCTCCTTTTTGGGTTGTTACTTTACATTCATAAGCCTTCAATTCAGCTTCGGGAGGAACCGGATGTATAATACCATCACCGGCTTTTTTCAGATTACTGATTTTGATATGGCTAAATCCGGCATCAGTCACAAAGGCAACTTCGTCCTTGTCCCCATTCTTGCGTATGAAATATATCTGGTTGTTGAAATCCAAATTGTCGTTCTTTACAATAGCCTTATAGACATCAGCAAACTTCGCGCAGTCTTCGTAGCCTGTGGTATTGAGCAGATATTCGCCGGGATGATATTCCCATGTACGCACTGTTTTGTCTGCTGTATAATCATATAAACCTAAGCGGGTGGTAATAAACAAAGATGTATTGCCGTCAGAAAACGAGAGTTGATACGCTGAGTGCCTCTTGACCGGAGTGTTGCTACATGGTATTTTTACTACCGTCTCGGCGGAGTCGCATGGTACTTTTGAGGAGTTTAAAATCAGGACCGTAGTATCAGGGGCTTGATAGAAGTCGGGTTTGAAAACATCGACCACTTCTTCAGAAGACCCTTCGAAGGGTCCTTTTGATTCAACATCATCAGTGCATGACACTGAAACCAAAGCCATCGAGACAAGTAATAATTTGGTTAATTTTTTCATTTAAATTATACTATGGCGATTGTTGCAATAATTCGGGCTAAACTGTTAACAGAAGGGCTATATGGTATGTGGCGAAGGCGAGCAGCCATGCTATCACGGTATTGTAGATTACCGAGAATGCCGCATAGCGCCATGAGCCGGTTTCGCGGGCTATGGCCGTGATTGTGGCGATGCAGGGGCAGTAGAGCAATATGAATACCATGAATGCAAGTGCAACAGCCGGGGTAAAGTCGGGTTTGCCGCTGATCGGCGATATCGCCTGCAGCCTCACGCCTAAGCGAGAGTCGGACACTTCTTCGTCGTTTGTATACAGTACTCCGAGAGTAGACACAACAATCTCCTTGGCCGGAACACCTGCCATAGCTGCAACGGTTGCACGCCAACTGAAGCCGAGAGGCTTCATGACAGGATTTACAATCTTGCCTGTCATTTCGAGGTAGGAGTCGCGCTCAGGGTCGATAGTGTCTGAGGTTGAGTGGATTTCTGTTGAGGGCACGCCGTTGTGGAGGGGGAAATAGTTGAGCGCCCATACTATCACACTTGCAAACAGGATGATACCGCCCATCTTTTTGAGGTACTGCTTGCCTTTGCTCCAAGTGTGGTTCATCGAAGCCTTGAATGTCGGCAGTCGGTAGGGCGGCAGCTCCATTACAAATGGTGTTTCGTCTTTTTTGAAGAGGAAGCGTCGAAGGAGTCGTGCAGTAATAATGGCTATTATAATGCCGCCGAAATACAATCCGGCCATGACCAGCCCTCCGAGCCCGGCGAAGAATGTGCCGCACATTAGCACGTAGATCGGCAGTCGGGCAGAGCACGACATGAATGGGTTGATAAGTACGGTAATAATGCGGCTCGACTTGCTCTCGATGCTTCGCGAGGCAAGCACTGCGGGCACGTTGCAGCCGAAACCCATTACCAGGGGGATAAACGATTTGCCATGCAGGCCTATGCGGTGCATGAGCTTATCCATGATAAAGGCTGCACGTGCCATGTAGCCCGAGTCTTCCATAAATGAGATACAGAAGAAGAGTATCAATATGTTGGGTAAGAATACGATTACGCCACCAACACCGCCTATGATTCCGTCGCTCACAAGGTCCTTGAGCGGCCCGTCGGGCATGAGTTTCTGCACCGCCGATGATAACCATGCAACGCCGTTTTCAATCCATTCCATAGGATAGCTGCCGATAGCGAATGTGGCCCAGAAGATAAAGATCATAATGGCCAGGAAAATCGGGAATCCGAGCCAACGGTTGGTTGCCAGTTTGTCGAGTACTGCCGATGCTTTACCTTTCTGCCTGTTGCCTGATTTGTATGTTTCGGCCAATGCGCCCGCAACGAAGCCGTATTTTTCGGCGGCCACAATCGATGATATGTCCTGGTCGTGAAGGTTTTCGATTTTCGCCCTCAGCTTGTCGCGCAGGAGCATGATAGGGTCGTTTGCACCAATGCGAAGGTGTTGCCGCCAGCGAGGCTCGCGCTTGTTGGTTTTGCCTATAAGTTTCTGCCAGAAGCCGGGTTTGCGGCCTTTGTTGTCGCTACGGTTTGCGGCGGGTATCTCGTCTTCGATTTCGTGGTCGCCTTCGAGCAACTTGATAGCGAGGTATCGCGGCGAGAAGTGCTTGCGCATCGACGGCGACGCTTTGATTTCGTCGACGAGTTTGCGGACAGCGCCCTCGATGTCGGGCCCGAGGTTTACGTGGATGTGGCGCACGGTTTTGTCGCGGCCTTCGTATACAGCGATTACTCTCTCGAGCAAGTCGCCTATGCCTTCGCCGGTCTTCGATACCACCGGCACCATTGGCACGCCTATCATCTTGCCAAGCTCTTCGTAGTTGAGTCTTGCTCCGCTTGCCCTGAGCTCGTCGTACATATTGAGTGCGATGACCATGGGGCAGTCCATGTCGATGAGCTCGGTTGTGAGGTAGAGGTTGCGCTCGAGATTCGACGAGTCAACCACGTTGATAATCACGTCGGGGGTGTTCTCGCGCAGGTACTGGCGCACATATAGCTCCTCGGGCGAGTAGCATGTGAGAGAATATGTGCCGGGCAGGTCTACGAAATTGAATGTATAGTCTTCGAATTTAAATTGTATGTCCTTGGCATCGACGGTTACGCCGGAGTAGTTGCCCACGTGCTCGCGGGCCCCTGATGCAGCGTTGAATATGCTGGTTTTGCCGCAGTTGGGGTTGCCTATAAGGGCCACGTTGATGATGTGGCGCTGCTTGTTGAATGTATGGTGGGCGCGAGTGTGTGCGGCTTCGGGTGGTGTAGTCAGCACCTGTGTGCCTATAACGGCAGCCTCGGCGTCGTCGACAGCCACTACTTCGATAAGGTCGGCCTCGGCACGGCGGAGCGAAATCTCGTAGCCTAATATGCTATAGTTGATAGGGTCTTTGAGCGGGGCGTGGAGCAGCACCTTTACTGCATGGCCCTTTACAAAGCCCATTTCAATTACACGCTTCCGGAATGCCCCGTGGCCGTGTATTTTGAGTACTATGCCGGTTTGGTTGGTCTGTAGTTCGGATAACTTCATTGACCTGATTTTTTGATGTTGCCTACAGTTTCGGCGACTGTTTGTGAGATATTGCGACGAAAAATCTCAGTGCCGATTTCTGTGTCGCCTACCAGTGCGCTGAGTCGGTCGAGGGCAGTGCCGAGCATGCCTGCCTTGTTTGCCCATACTATGTAGTCACTGACGAGGCGGTACGTGCCATTGAAAAGTGATGCCGGGTAGTAGATATACCTCTCGGCGCTGACGAGCAAGGAAATAGCACCCATCATCAGTTTGTCGATATAGTCGGGCGTCAGGCCGTAGGCCATGCCCTGCTTGATCATCTGCCTGATAACACTGATTCGACCTTTCGATACCCCTCCACGCTTGGTGCGCTTGAGTTCCTTGAGTATGGCCTCGAACTTTTCTTTGACGAAGGCGTCGGGGTCGGGGTTGAGGAAGAATTCGAGATATGCCTTGGCCTCTTTGGACGAATCGTATACATTGAGTATCACCTCGGTGAGTTGCTCCGGGGTGAATGATTTAAGTTCCTTTTTCAGTGCAGCCTTGCTCATTTCCTTGGGTTGGAGATTACCCCATTCGCCTGTCGATAAAGAAGGCGAATGGGGTTGACTGTAGTTATTTAAGCCATTTGTCGAACCAGCGGAAGAAGAGTCGCTGCCACAGAACGGCATTCTGTGGTTTGAGAATCCAGTGGTTTTCGTCGGGGTAAATCACCATTTCTGCGGGTATGCCGCGGAGTTTGGCAGCGTTGAATGCCGCCATGCCCTGGCTGGCGAGGATACGGTAGTCGTATTCGCCGTGTGATACCATGATAGGTGTGTCCCAGCGGTCTACAAAACGGTGGGGAGAGTTGGCAAATGTGCGCTGTGCCACGGCATTGTCTTTCTCCCAGTATGCGCCGCCCATATCCCAGTTGGCAAACCACATTTCCTCGGTTTCGAGGTACTGCTGTTCCATGTTGAAGATACCTGCGTGGGCGAGGAATGCAGCGAAGCGTCCTTCGTGGTGTCCGGCGAGGAAGTAGATAGAGAAACCGCCGTAGCTTGCGCCGGTAGCGCCGATGCGTTTTGCGTCGATCCAGGGTTCGGTCTTAAGGTTGTCGACTGCCGAGAGGTAGTCGCGCATGTTCTGGCCGGGATAGTCTTTTGATATCTGCTCGTTCCACTCGGTGCCGAAGCCGGGCAGGCCGCGGCGGTTGGGGGCGATTACCACGTAGCCGTTGGCTGCCATGAGTGCGAGATTCCAGCGGTAGCTCCAGAACTGGCTCACGGGTGACTGCGGGCCGCCCTGGCAGTAGAGTATGGCGGGATATTTGGCGTTGGTGTCGAATTTGGGCGGTTTTACTACCCATACGAGCATTTCCTTGCCGTCGGTGGTGGGTACCATGCGGCGTTCTACGGTGGGCATGGTGAGCTGAGCGAAAATGTAGTCGTTGACAGCTGTGAGGCGGGTCTCCTCGTTCTTTTTCTTGCCTGCAGCCACGAGCATCAGCTCGTTGGGGCGCAGCATCGAGTGGCTCATAGTTACCACGCGGCCTTTGCCAAGGGGCTGCAGCGAGGTGTAGTCGGCCTGCTCGGTAGTGAGCTGGTCGATTTTGGAGTCCTTAAGAGCGATGCGGAACAAGGGTACGATGCCGTCTTTGGGGGCGATGAAGAAGATTTCGTTGCCTTCGGGAGCCCATGCGAATTCATCGATAGTATAGTCCCAGTTGGTTGTAAGGTCGCGCTTTTCGGCGGTTGCACAGTCGAGAATAAAGAGCCTGTTCTTGTCGCTTTCATAGCCGTCGTGCTCCATGCTGAGCCAAGCGAGGTATTTGCCGTCGGGCGAGAATGCCGGCATGGTGTCGTAGCCCATCATGCCCTCGGTGAGGTTTTTAGTCACGCCGCTCTCGAGGTTGTAGATATACAGGTCGGAATTTGTAGACAGGGCATAGTCCATACCGGTTTTCTTGCGCGATACGTATACGAGCATCTTGCCGTCGGGGTGCCATGCAAATGATTCAACGCCGCCAAAGGGCTTCATGGGCGCTTCGAAGGGTTCGTCGGCCATTATGTCTTTGAGGTCGGAAACCTTGCCGTCTTTGAAGTTGCCGACAAAGGGGTGGGGTATTTCGGTTACCCATTCATCCCAATGTTTGTACATCAGGTCGTCGATAACGCGACCGGTAGCCTTTGGCAGGTCGGGGTAGAGGTCTTCGGCCTTGCGGGCGTATTTCACATTGCCGATAACTACGATTTTGCTTTCGTCGGGCGAAAGGAGGAATCCAGCGATGCCGCCTTCGTGGCTCGAAGCCTGCACGCGGTCGCTACCGTCGGCAGCCATGGTCCACATCTGGGCGTTGCCGTCGGCATCGGGGTACATAAATGCTATACGTTTTCCACCGGCAATCCACACAGCCGAGTTTTCGCTCTTAGGGGTGTCGGTGATGCGTACGGGAGCTGCGCCTTTTTCGGTAAGCGACAGCAGGTATAGGTCGTTGTTCGAGTTGTTTTCGGCGAGGTTTTCGTATGCTATGCCGAACATTACTGTTTTGCCGTCGGGCGAAACTGCCGGGGCGGTGACGCGTCCCAGAGCTTCGAGGGCATCGATGCTGAAGTTTCCGTCGGGGCTCTTGTAGCTTTCGGCGGCGCCGGCAACTCCGGCTATGAGCAGGGCGCTGGCTGTCATTGCAAGTTTGTGCATATTGGTTTGGTTTTTAATTTTTTTATCAGATTTCAACGCGTGCATAAGGCGCGATGTCGTAGGGGCAGAAGATTTTGTCGAGGTATTTGAAATATCCTGCTATGGCTACCATGGCGGCATTGTCGGTGGTAAATTTGCGCTCCGGTATGAATGCTTCTACGCCCTTGGCTGCGCAAAGGTCGGCCACGGCGGCACGTACGCCCGAGTTTGCCGACACGCCACCGCCTATGGCCACGGTGCGCACGCCGGTGGAGTCGATTGCCTTGGCGAGTTTGTCGATGAGTATATCGATGATAGTGCGCTGGAGCGATGCTGCAAGGTCGGCGAGGTTGTGCTCGATGAAGTCGGGGTCGGCCTTGATGCCGTCGCGCAGGGTGTAGAGAAACGAAGTCTTAAGTCCCGAAAACGAGTAGTCGAAGCCGGGAATATGCGGTTTTGCAAACTTAAACTTCGAAGCGTCGCCCTCGGCGGCGAGACGGTCGATGTGCGGTCCGCCGGGGTAGGGCAGGCCCATTACTTTGGCGCATTTGTCGAATGCTTCGCCTGCGGCGTCGTCGATGGTGCGGCCGAGAATCTCCATGTCGTTGTAGCCTCGTACGAGGATTATCTGCGAGTTGCCACCGGATACAAGCAGGCACAGGTAAGGGAACTCGGGCACACGGTCGTCGGCGTTCTGCCTTACGAATTGTGCCAGCACGTGGCCGTGGAGGTGGTTGACGTCGATAATAGGTATGCGCAGACCGAGCGACATGCCCTTGGCGAAGCTCGTACCCACCAACAGCGAGCCTATCAGGCCCGGTCCGCGGGTGAATGCGATTGCCGAAAGATCTTTTTTGTCGATACCGGCTCTACGTAGGGCAGCGTCGACCACCGGCACTATATTCTGCTGGTGCGCACGCGATGCGAGCTCGGGAACAACGCCTCCGTACTCCTCGTGTACGGCTTGCGAGGCGATGACGTTGCTCATAAGTATGCCGTCGCGTACTACAGCAGCCGATGTGTCATCGCATGATGATTCAATGCCGAGGATTGTTATCACTTTTTCGTTGGTTTGAAGATTGATAAATGCTTATGCGGCCTTGTCGAGGGCCTTGTCCTAAAACACGTATGCTATTCTTGCTAAGAATTGGCCGTTGGGATTGTGGCGCACCAGGGTGTACTTTGCCTCGATGCCTACGCGCAATGCCGATGTCAGGCGTATTTCCCAGCCTGCACCGGCGTTGAGGCCGAATGAATTCTGATGCGTTGTCACGTCGTCGTGCGACTCGGGCTTGATGCCGTGGCGCGACCACGAGTTGTAAGTCACACCGGCCAGAGGGTAGAAATCGGCCTTGGCCGAAGTAGATATTGGGAAGTGCATGTCGATGTCGATCAGCAGGGCGTCGCGGTCCTTGTTGCGGAAAGCGATGCCTATCGAGGGTGCGATGCGCACGTGGCTGCTGAAGGCGTAATCGAATGTCAGACCGGCGATTGCCGAGCTGTTGCGGGTGTTGAATCCGGCCTTTGGACCGAATGATTTCTGCCCTCGCTCTACCTGTGCCGTTGCTTCGAATCCCAGCATTAGCACCATGGCCACCAATGCTGTGCGGAGCAATGTGATAAAGGTACGTGTCATTTATGTGTTGTGTTGTTATTTCGTGAGCGTTGCGCCGGGCTTGTGTCCGTCGCATTTTAATCATGCAAAGATACACACTTTTTGCTAATATGTTGCTCTTAAGTAACTCTTAAAAGTTAGTCTATATGAAAAATTTCAATGTAACTCGATGATGCGGCGACGTTTTTTGCTTTTATATTCAATACTGTAGCCTCGTGTCGGGACGATGCGGCCCGGTTTAAGGTTTGGATTAAAAATAAACAAATGTGAATTTTGTTAAAAAGTCAACAAATCAGGTCGTATGAATGTTTTTTAAGTGTATGTGAAAATTGGAGATAAAAGATTAAATTATGTTAATATGATATGATAATCGTATATATTTTAAAAACTTTATTTAAATTTGACCTCGGCTAATAGCGCGTATTGCGCATTGGTTTAAAACTTTTTTAACTAAAAAGGTGATTAGACGTAACTTAATAACCCAAAAATATCCACTTAACCTTTAATCTGCCTGGCAAAAACACAGACATCCCCCCTAAAACTCCCCTCGTAATCATAAATCACGTATATAACTAAAACAATAACCCGCCCCGACGGCCCACCCGGGCAGCACGGCGGCATAAAACCGAGAATTAATCACTATCATCAAACTTCTATGAGAAAGCATCTTTATCTGACAATGCTTCTTCTGGCCGGATCGCCCGCGCTTGGTTCATTCCAGGCATTGGCAAACCCCGAGCCGCAGATGCAAGGTCAAGCGGCGACCACTATCAATGGTACCGTGCTTGATGAGAACAACGAGCCCGTTATCGGTGCATCAGTAGTTCAGAAGGGCGTAAGTGGCAATGCTGTTGCTACCGACGCTTTCGGACACTTTAAAATGAATGTGCCTCTCGGAGCTCCACTTATGGTTAGCTACGTAGGTTACAAAACAATCGAAGTCAAAGCTGCCAAAGACCTCACAGTCTATCTCGAACCCACATCAGAGATGCTCAACGAACTCGTGGCTATCGGCTACGGTTCGCAAAAACGTGCCAACCTTACCGGTGCTGTAGCAACTGTTGATGTTGCCCGCACAATGGACAGCCGTCCTGCAACCGACGTTGCCAAGGCTCTCCAGGGTGCTGTCCCCGGTCTTACAATTACTTCGGCTAACGGTGCACTCGACGGTACTCCCACTATCAATATCCGTGGCGTCGGTACACTCTCTAACAGCCACACATCTTCACCGCTTATCGTAGTCGACGGTGTGCCAGTCGACGACATGAGCTTCCTCAACCCCGAAGATATCGAAGAAATCTCAGTTCTTAAGGACGCTGCTTCTTCGGCAATCTACGGTACACGTGCTGCATTCGGTGTGATCCTTATTACAACCAAGGAAGCATCGAGCAAAGACCGCGTGTCTGTTAAATATGTCAACAACTTCGGTTGGAACTCTGCTACCGTACTTCCTGAATTCGCAAGCACTGTCGACAACCTTAAGATGGCTATTGCCGATACCAACCCCGGCGCGGATGAAGAAATCTTCGGTATGTACTATACCGACCTTCTCCCCTTTGCCGAAGCTTGGAGCCAGCAGCATGGTGGTAAACCTTATTCATCGCTTGTTGAGCTACATCCTTTCCAGGATTGGAATAATGTCGGAGACTATTATATCCCTGACAACAACTACCAATTCCCTGCAGGAAATCCTGCCGCTGTTGGTAATTTGAAATCTGCTCGTTGGATTAGCTATGCTGACTGGAATATTCGCGAAACAATGTTCCGTGCTGCTCCTTCAAGCAAGCATAATCTCAGCGTCGAAGGTCAGAGTGGTCGTACAAACTACCGTCTTTCTTTCGGTTACGACTCTCGCGAGGGTATGCTCAAATATGCACCCGAGAAGATGAACCGCTATATGGCCAATGCAAGCGTAAGCACTCAGATTTTCAAATGGTGGAAAGCCGGTGCTCGCTTCAACTTCTCTAACCGCGAGTTTACCAATCCTAATGAAGCTCGTAACGCATACCAGTATATGTGGCGTTTCCCGGGTCAGTTTGAGAACTATGGCTACATTTTAGACGAAGAAGGAAAACCTCGCAATTTCCGTAATGCCATTGGTATCAGGGATAGTGCCTTTAGGGATAAGACTGCAACCACACAGACACGTATGCAGGCATTTACCATTTTTAATCCCTTCAAGGGCTTTACCCTTCAGGCCGACTTTACATACTCGCTTCGCAACATGAATAGCGAGTCATCTTCAGTTCCCTATACTTTGTGGGACAACTGGGGAGCAGGTGCCAATAATGGTTTTCGTACTTATGAACAGGCTACACAGAAAACTTCGTATGCAGCACAGAGCAACTACAAAGACACTATGTGGACTGCCAACGTATTCGGTACATACGACATTTCTTTCAACGAAGCACACAACCTGAAAGTAATGCTCGGTTGGACCGCAGAGCAGGAAGAGTATCGCCAGTTCTATGTTAAACGTACCGGACTTGTTGACTATAATCTTCCCAATCTTAACCTTACCGACGGTACCAATTATACCGTTAATGCAGAGCATACTCACCGAGCAACCACCGGTTTCTTCGGCCGTATCAACTACGACTACAAGGGTATTTACCTCTTGGAATTCAATGGTCGCTACGACGGCTCGAGCCGCTTCCCCGCCAATGACCAGTGGGCATTCTTCCCCTCGGGTTCGGTAGGTTATCGCTTCAGCGAAGAAAACTACTTCCAGCCCCTTAAATCATGGTGGAACAACGGTAAACTCCGTGCATCTTACGGTCATATAGGTAACGAGGCTGTAGGTAACAATATGTTCCTTTCTACTGTATCTCCTGTTAAGGCTACAGACGTACACTGGCTTGCAGGTGACCAAAAAATAGTTGAATACGGTATGCCTACCCTCGTATCGTCTACCCTTACATGGGAGCGTATCGTAACTACCGACGTAGGTCTTGACCTCGGCTTCTTGGATAATAGCCTCAATGTAAGCTTCGACTGGTATCAGCGCGATACCAAAGATATGCTCGGCCCGACAGCAAAACTTCCCTCTGTCCTTGGTACCAGTGCTCCTTATGGCAATGCCGGATCACTCCGCACACGTGGTTGGGAACTTTCTGTTAACTGGAACCATAGCTTCGGTGACTGGGATGTTTATGCAACAGCCAGCATCGGCGACGCACGTACTAAGATTACAAAATGGAACAGTGCTGACCAGTTGATTTATTCGTTCCTTCCCTCAAGTGGCGACTATACAGAAGGTCAATACTTCGGTGATATCTGGGGCTTCGAAACTGACGGTTATTTCACATTGGATGACTATCATTTTGTACCCGGATCGGTAATAACCGACGATAACGGTCAGCCTATCCTTAACAACGAGGGCAAACCGACCTATAATCGTGGTACATATGTGCGTAACGACGGCGTTGTAGACCAGAGCTTCCTCGAAAGTGGCAGCTTTACTTACGGTCCTGGCGATATCCGCTTTAAGGATTTGAATGGTGATGGTATTATCAATGATGGTGATCCAAACATGGTAGATGCCAACGGCGACAAAGTAGCAGTTCGTTCGATTAATAATCATGGTGACCTTAAGGTTATCGGTAACGCGCTTCCCCGCTATGAGTACTCATTCCGTGTAGGTGGCGCATGGAAAGGATTTGATATCGATATGTTCTTCCAGGGTGTAGGCAAACGCGACATGTGGGCTACCGGCTCTACTATTATACCTATGGCCCATAGCGCTTATGGCACATTTACCAACCTTGTAGGCAACTACAACGAGATTTCTTACAACGAAGATCCTACCAGTCCTGAATATGGACAGATTACTACTGCTAACATCACTCTCGATAATCTTTATCCTCGTCTCTATGCTAAGAGCGGTGGTCTCGGTCGTGTAGGCGGTATTGGTAATGGTAAGGATAACTTCTATCCTCAGAGCCGTTATCTGATGAATATGGCTTATCTGCGCTTTAAGAACCTGACCTTCGGTTATACCCTTCCCTACGATATCACCAAGAAGGCTCTTATCCAGAAAGCACGTATCTACTTCTCGGCTGATAACCTTTGCTTCCTCTACAACGGTGCTAAGAAATATCAGCTTGATCCCGAAATGACAACTGCTGCAGGATCGTCAGTACAAGGCTATAATGACGGTATTGCAACATTCGGACGTACAATTCCTATTCCCCGTACATTCTCTTTCGGTATTCAGGTTACTCTCTAACGCTTAAAACTGACTTAAATGAAAAAAATATATTTAATTGGCGCATTGCTTTCGGTTGGCGCAGCGTTGAGCGGATGTAACGACTTCCTCAACGACAACCGTTTCCCGATGTCCCAGCAAACCGTTAACTCTGCTTTCTGGAGTAATACAACTAATGTCCAGAATCAGATTAACTACTTCTATGAAGACTTTAATGGCTATGGTAATGGAATTTCTACCAACGGTACTTTCTATTACAAATGGCTGTCGGATGACCAGTGTGGCAGAAATACCTTTGCAGACTGGACTTTCACCGCTGTTCCCTCGGAATCGAGTTCATGGAATGCTCCATATACCGAAATACGCAGGGCCAACCTTGTTATAGAAGGTGTTAGCGGAAGCTCACTTTCAGAATCAGAAAAGGAGAATTTCATAGGTATTGCTCGTATGTATCGTGCACGCGGTTACTACGATTTGGTGCGTCGTTACGGTGATGTTCCATTGGTTAAGACTCCGCTCGATCCTGCAGACGAGGCAGGGCTTTTCGGTCCGCGTACTCCTCGTAACGAGGTTATGGACTTCGTTCTCGAAGATATCAACTATGCTATTGAGAATATAAGCGCAGCAAGCGGAAAGACGGTTTTCTCTAAAGACCTTGCGCTTGCTATGAAAACTGAAATGTGTCTCTTCGAAGGTGCTTATGCAACCTATCACCTCAATGATAAGGAGCGTGCTAAAAAGTATTTTGAAGAAGCTGTTAAAGCCGGTGAGGATGTGTTTGCTCGCTATCCCATAGGCGATAATTATGAGGCTCTGTACCGCTCACTGTCTGTTGCAAACAGCGGTTACCCTGCTATTACAGCAAATCCTGAGATTATTTTTGCAAAGGTGTATATAAAAGGTACATTCATGCATTCGCTACAGGATTATTCAAATGCTTCCGATGGTGTTGCCGGTATTACAAAAGATGCTTTTGACAGCTATCTGTTCCGCGACGGTCGTCCTGCTGCTTCAACTACTTTTGACAATACAGACAAAGGTGTTGCAGAAGGCACAAATGCACTAAGTATTGCAAATCTTCTTTCAGTTCGAGACAAACGTCTTGCTATGACCACATATGAGTATGTACTCATGCCCGGTATGCCCTATAAGGCAGTAAATACTGCGGCTATGTGGTCGAAGACCGGTTATGGTGTAAGTAAATACAACAACCTGTCTGTGGAAGAAACTGATGTGAATCAGGCAAACAAAAACTATACATGTGCTCCTCTATTCTGGGGTGCTCGTGTAGCTCTTGCAATCGCTGAGGCTAAGGCTGAGCTCGGTACTCTTTCTAATGCTGACGTAACTAAGTACATTAAACCTCTGTGGGATCGTGCTGAGATTGAAACTTCAAATCTCAACAAAGCATGGCTTGAAAACATGAACGATCCTAAGAATAATATGGGTGTAAGCTCTCTTATCTGGGAGATTCGTCGTTGCCGTCGTTGCGAGTTGATTATGGACGATGATATCCGTTATTGGGATCTTGTTCGTTGGCATCAGCTCGACAAACTGGATACAACAACCAACCCCGCGATTATTCAAGGTGCTAATGTTTCGAATTCGCCTGTTGCTGCCGAGTCAACTCTTGGAGATTATCTCAACTGCTCTTACGGCAACACTCGTAAATTCGATAACAAATATTACTTCTATCCTGTGCCTTCTGAACAGCTGGCATTGAACGAGAACCTCACTCAGAACCCCGGTTGGTAATCTGAGTTACAAATAAAGAAATGCGCGGCCATTGCGGTCGCGCATTTTTTTGTACCTTTGTAATCGATAGCCATATCAAATAGCATATCCCCCACCGATGAGAATACATACTCAGCATATTAGTATAATTCCCGCCCTCTCGTAGGGTCGTGGCACAATGCTATTAACTTAAGAGGTGATTATTCAAAAGGACAGCAACGATAGGAGCTTGGCTCTCCGAGACAAGCCTCAATTAGGCGTTGGTACTCAAGATGTTAGCGATACTGGCTGAGGCTTGTCTCAGAGAGCTAAGCTCCTATCGCTGACACTCTTTCTCCTTAAGTTATTAGCATTCGGTCGCGACCCTACGAGAGTGGGAGGGGCAATGTCATTACCCTACGATAGGTGGATAAGCTGATGCTGCACTACGAGATATACGAATGAATTTAAATTCAACAAATAGAATACATTAAACAAAATATATGGCAAAGAATAAGAAAAAAAGTCAACCGCAACAGAAGGCGCCGTTGTCGCCCGATGCATATATGCGTAAGGTTATGCGCACCCTTCCTGTCGACAAATGCTATGTCAATCCCGATTGGGAGCATCAGGGCATGGGTCATGTGATAGTTGTACGCCGTCGACCCGACAATAAATTTGCCTTTACCTGCTATCTTGTCGATACTTTCTGTCTTGGCGTGAAAGACGCTTTCTATAGGACGCGCGTCGAAGAATTTGAACTCGGCGATATAATTGATAATTTCAAGCAGCGCATCGGACTGGAAGAATGTAGCTATGCCGTGGCCCACAACCTGGTTCTCGGCGCGGTAGAGTTTGCCGAGGAAGGTGGTATCGAGCCATGCCGAGAATGGGATTTGGCGCAATACGGTCTCGACGAGGATTCGGAAGATATAGAGCTGATAGAGTACGATTACGGCCGCGACGGAAAGCACTTCCTCCATACATATACCCGCTCAGAAGGCGCCATGTACCTGCCCATACTCCGCCAGCACCTCGGCGATAACTTCGATTTCGAATTCGAGGTTGATAAAGAGTCGCAGACTGAGGATTGGGAACGCTCGGATTGGGAATGCAGCGAGAGATATATCCGTCCCGACTATCAGGATTACCCGACCAAACTGCAACTTAAGCATCCTGAAGTTTGGGAGATACTTTGCAATATCGACTACGAGGAAACAGTGCCGGTAGACGAAATGGAATGTATCGCAGCCATTGAGCGAGGCGAGTTGATAGCCGACCTGTCGCAGCTTGCCCGCTATACCCTGAGGGGACACTACACGGATGATGACGACGACTATCCGGTACGGAGTCTATTCCATATAGTGACTATCCTCAATACCTTGGCCGATTCGCGCGGTCTCGACACATTATTTGATATAATTCGTGTGGACCACTATGCCCTCGACGATTCATTTGGAGATATGGCTCCCCGGGTGATTTGCTCGGCTTTGGTTGCGTGCTCCGAAGGCCGTCTTGCCGACCTCGAGGCTATGCTTTTCGAACCCGGCATCACATGGTATAACCGCACTTTCATACTTGATGCATTAGAACTGATGTATGCAAATGGCGATGATGCAACGAAAGAGCAGATTGTGGGTATAGTTCGTCGCCAGCTCGAGACATTGCCCGAGCGAGTCAATGAACTCCAAAATGCTGATCCGGAATACGGTGGTTTCGTTTGTTCGTTGGCAATTAGTATCGGCGACCGCTCCTTGCTGCCCCTTGTTAAAAGGCTGTATGATGAAGATTTGATAGATACCGGTGTCTGCGGAAAATATAGCGAGGTCGAAGAGCACTATGGCGAATCACGAGAACTGACACAGCAGCTTACAATGACCGAGATATACTGCTGGGCCAAGCATTTTCAAGAGCCTTGCGGTACTGACGCCGCCAGATATGGCGAGCCCGATTACGAATATATGTGGGGATAACAAAGAGTCCTCGAAGAGGACGAGATTGTGGTTAACCCCACGATTATTCGTGGGGTAGGTAGCAGAAAAATGAGTATATGTCCTCGGAGAGGACGCCTTGTATATCTTTTGCGTCCTCTCCGAGGACTGTTTGACAGACGGTCATGCCAATCCCCCACGAATAATCGTGGGGTTAACCACGATAACGTCGTCTCCGACGACTTCTTGTCAATCCGGGTCTCCTCATCTAAACCCTAAACTCTAAACTCTCAACTAAAAACAAATGATTGAATATATCAAAGGCAGTGTTGCGTCGCTTAGCCCGACCGCGGTTGTTGTAGAGAACGGCAGCGGAATCGGCTTCCGTCTCAATATCACCCTGCCGACCTTTAGTGCCCTCGAAGGCAGCAACGAGGCTATGCTCTACGTTCACGAGGCTATCCGCGATGATGCCTGGACGCTATACGGCTTTGCTACCGAACTCGAACGCGAGCATTTCCGCTCACTGATAGGCGTTTCGGGCGTAGGAGCGTCGACGGCGGTGATAATATTGTCGTCGCTTCAGGGCGACGAACTTGCCGCTGTGATAGCCACAGGCGATGTAAAACGCCTCAAGAGCATCAAAGGTATAGGCGCAAAAACAGCCGAACGCATAATTGTTGACCTGCGTGATAAAATAAAAGGCGTATCCGACACGTTATTTACTCAGGTCGCTGCCCGATCGGAAGCTTACGACGAAGCCCTCGGAGCCCTGCAGATGCTCGGCTTCGATCGAAAGCAGAGCGAGAAGGTGCTCACGGCGCTATTCGACAAAGAACCCGGCCTGAAGGTCGAAGCCGCTATCAAGCGTGCTTTGTCGATGATGTAGGCGTAGAGCGGCGGCGTTTGGCATAAATGGAAAAAGGACAACGCCGACATATAATATTATTGGCGCTGCTGGCAGTTTTGTCGGCAGTGTTTGCTGTGTCTGCCGTCGGGCAGTATTATCAGTCTGAAATGCGTCCGCCCGCGCCGGCATCTGTGTCGGGCCCTTCAGCTCCCGGCGACTCTGTGCCACTGCCGATGCCTATTGCTCCCCTTGTGCCACGCAGCTACGAGGACCTGATGCGCGACGAAATGGCATTTGACCTCGAGTCGCCGTCGAATATCACCACCAGCGCAGACTTCGACCCCGCAACAGGCTGCTACATAGTGCATACCCGCCTTGGCGATATCGATATCGCCACGCCGTTTATGCTCACTGTAGAGCAGTATAACAACTGGCAGTTCCGCCGCTCGATGCAGCGATACTACCGCGAGCGCAATACCGCCCTTGTGACCGATAAGGAAAAGCAGCCGTTCAATATCTTCGATATGAACTTTGCGCTCGGTCCGCTTGAAAAAATCTTCGGCCCCGGCGGTGTATCGCTCAAGACCCAAGGCTCGGTGCAGGTGAAAATGGGCGTAAAGAGCAACAAGACCGACAATCCGTCGCTGTCGCTCTCGGCGCGACGCAAAACCTACTTCGACTTCGAGCAGAAAATCCAGGCCACGATTCAGGCCGGTGTCGGCGACCGCATGAAGTTCAATATGACTTACAATACCGATGCAACCTTCGACTTCGACTCAAAGAACCTCAAACTTGCGTATGAAGGCAAGGAAGACGATATTGTCAAGAATATCGAGGCCGGTAATGTGTCGATGACCACCGGGTCGTCGCTCATACGAGGCTCGACGGCGCTATTCGGTATCAAATCGAAGTTGCAGTTTGGCAAGCTGACTGCAACGGCCCTCGTGTCGCAGCAAAATTCAGAATCCAAGACCGTCAACACCCGAGGCGGAGCGCAGACTACAGAGTTCAGCGTCAATGCCGACGAGTACGATCAGAACCGCCATTACTTCCTTGCACATTTCTTCCGCGACAATTACGACCGTTTTGCCTCGCGCCTGCCCTTTGTATCATCGGGCATCAAGATTACACGCATCGAGGTTTGGATAACGAACAAAAACGGCAAATTCGACCAGTCGCGCAACTTCGTTGGCTTTATGGACCTTGGCGAGGACAGCCACCTCGCCAGCGATTACTGGACTCCGAATCACTCGCTGCCAAATCCTGCAAATGCCTCCAACAACCTTTTGCAGACAATCAAGACCGACTACCCCGGCGCCCGAAATATCAATCAGGTAACCCAGGAGCTCGAGCCGTTGGCCGCCTACGGCATCACCGGTGGACGCGACTACGAGAAGGTTGAGAGCGCCCGACTGCTGTCGAGCAACGAGTATATACTCAATTCCACCCTCGGCTATATCTCGATAAAAAGTGCGCTCGGTGCCGACGAGGTACTCGCCGTAGCGTACGAGTATACCTACAACGGCCAGGTATACCAGGTGGGCGAGTTCTCGGGCGACATCACATCTACCGACCAGAGCCTCTACCTCAAGATGCTCAAGAGCACCACAAACTCTCCCTACCTGCCCATGTGGCACCTGATGATGAAAAACGTATATTCGCTCGGCGGATATCAGATACAGAAGTCGAAGTTTAAGCTTAATATCAAGTACTTGTCGGATACGACCGGTACGCAGATCAACTACCTGCCGGTGCCCGGCCTCAGCAACCAGTCGCTGCTGCAGGTGATGAACCTCGACCGCATCGACAGCAACGAAGAAAGCAACCCCGACGGCTTCTTCGACTTTATCGACGGCTATACTATCATGCCCCAGACCGGCAAGGTGATATTCCCTGTAGTAGAGCCCTTTGGCTCACATCTCGCCGACAAAATCGGAAACCCTGCCATTGCCGAGAAATATGTGTACCAGGAACTCTACGACTCTACGCTCGTGGTGGCGCGTCAGTATGCCGACAAGAACAAATTTATACTCACCGGCGAATACATGGCCTCGGCCGGTTCGCAGATACGCCTCAACGCCATGAATGTGCCGCGAGGGTCGGTAATCGTTACCGCCGGTGGTGTGCAGCTGACCGAAAACTCCGACTATACCGTTGACTACGCCATGGGTATAGTCACGATTACCAACCAGAGTATCATAGACTCGGGGCAGAATATCAGTGTCACGCTCGAAAACCAATCCTTGTTTTCGATGCAGCGAAAGACCCTGCTCGGCCTCGACCTGCAATACCAGCTCAACAAGAACCTCAATCTCGGTGCCACCATTCTGCATTTTTCCGAAAAGGCACTGCTCGAGAAAGTTAACATCGGCGACGAAACTGTCAATAACTCGATGTTTGGCCTCAACCTTGCCTACAACGGCGAGTTCATGTGGCTTACCAACCTTCTCAACAAGATACCGACAGTCAATGCCACGCAGCCCTCGCGCCTGAGCCTTACCGCCGAGTATGCCCGCATCATGCCCCATGCGCAGAAATCGGGTTCGAACAAGGGCTCGTCGTATATCGATGATTTCGAGAGCACGCAGACCGGCATCGACCTGCGCTCGCCGTATTCGTGGTTCCTGGCATCGACACCCTACGACCCCTCGGCCGACGCGCTTTTCCCCGAGGCTGCATTGAGCAATGACCCCGCCTACGGCAAGAACCGCGCCCTTATCAACTGGTACTATATCGACCGCCTTTTCACTCAGCGCAATTCGTCGATGTGTCCCGGCTATATCAAGAGCGACCTCAAGCAGCTCTCCAACCCCTATGTGCGCGAGGTGAAGACCTACGAAATCTTCCCCGGTCGAGAAGTGGGCTATGCCGAAACCGACTATATACAGACTCTCAATATTTCGTATTACCCCGACGAACGCGGCCCGTATAACCTTGATAGCGAGAATATAAGCGATGACGGCTCCTTGCTCAATCCCGAACGTCGCTGGGGCGGTATCATGCGCAGAATGGACAACCCCAACTTCGAGCAGTCGAATATCGAGTATGTGCAGTTCTGGCTTATGAACCCCTTCCTCGATCCCGAGAACCCCAACTACGAAGGCGGCGACCTCTATATCAACTTCGGCGAAATCAGCGAGGATATCCTCAAGGACGGTCTCAAAAGCTATGAGAACGGCATTCCTTACGACGGCAACGACCAGTATCTGACCGAAACCGTGTGGGGTCGTGTGTCGAAGCAGAATTCGCTCACTTACTCTTTTGACAACAACTCCGGTTCGCGCCTTGCTCAGGACGTGGGCCTCGACGGTCTGCACAACGACCAGGAGTTCGTATTCCCGACATACCAGGATTATCTCGAAAAATATACCCGCAAGCTGTCGGCTGCAAGCCTCGAGGCCCAGCAGACCAACCTGTTCTCGCCCCTCAACGACCCCGCCGGTGATAATTACCACTTCTACCGCGGCTATGACTACGACGAGCAGCGCCTCGGTATCCTTGAGCGTTACAAACGCTACAACGGCGTGGAAGGCAACTCGCTTTCGCCCGAGGATGCTCCCGATCCACTGTATCAGTCGTCGCGCTCTGTGCCCGATGTAGAGGATATCAACCAGGACAATACGCTCAACGAGTACGAGCGCTATTTCCAGTACCGTATTTCTATCCGCCCCGAAGACCTCGTGGTGGGTAAGAACTTCATCACCGACAAGCAGGTGTCGATCGTGCCTGTGCGCGACGGCTCGAAGCAAGAGGTCGAATGGTATCAGTTCAAAGTGCCTCTGAGCGAGTATGAGAAGGTTGTAGGCAACATCACCGACTTTTCTACAATACGCTTTGCTCGTATCTTTATGACCGGATTCAAGAAGACTACCCACCTGCGTTTCGGTAGTCTCGAGCTCGTACGCGGCGAGTGGCGTACCTACGACTTCAACCTCAACACCCGCGGCGATGCCCCTGCGTCGGGACAAATCGACGTGAGCGTTGTCAACATCGAGGAGAATGCCGAGCGTACGCCTGTCAACTACGTCCTGCCGCCCGGCGTGACTAGTATCACCGACCCCGGCCAAAGCCAGATAACACAGCTCAACGAGCAGTCAATGTCGATGAAACTCACCGGCCTCACAGCCGGCGATGCCCGCGGCGTATATCGCAATACCCAGCTCGACCTGCGCAACTACAAGCGCATGCAGATGTGGGTACACGCCGAGGCTCTCATCGATGATGCAACCAATCTCAAGTCGGGGCAGATGTCGGTATTCGTGCGCCTTGGTTCGGATGTGAAGAACAACTTCTACGAGTACGAAGTGCCTCTCGAACTCACCCCGCCCGGCGTTTACAACCGCTACCTCGCTTCCGACCAGTATATTGTATGGCCGCGCTCCAACTACCTTGATTTCAACCTGCAGAGCCTTATCGAGCTTAAAAAAGAGCGCAACCGAGCCAAACGAAACGAAGAAAGCGGCGTAGGTTTTGGTACGCTTTTCACCGGCCGCGACCCCGACAACGAGCGCAACCGCATGGCCGTGATGGGTAATCCGTCGCTGAGCGATGTGCGCGTTATCCTTATCGGTGTGCGCAACAACGCCGCCACGACAAAGGACGGTATCGTGTGGGTCAACGAACTCAAAGTCACCGACTTCAACGAGGCCGGAGGTTGGGCTGCAAAGGCTAATGCAACCCTGAATATGAGTGATATAGCAACTCTTAACCTCGGTGCGCATATCGAGACCGCCGGTTTCGGCAGCGTGGACCAGTCGCTCAACGAGCGCCGCCTCGACGACTACGAGCAGTATAATGTCGCCATTCAGGCCGACCTTGGCCGATTCCTGCCCGAAAAGGCCAAGCTCCGTGCGCCGATCTACTACTCAATGACCAAGGAGAAGACCTCGCCAAAGTATAATCCCCTCGACCAGGACGTGTTGCTCAAAGACGCCCTCGACGACTGCGCCAACGACCACGAGCGCGACTCGATCAGCGCCTTTGCTATCGAACGCTCCACGATACAGAACTTCTCGATATCGGGCCTCAAATTCGATGTCAAGAGCAAGAACCCCATGCCGTGGGACCCTGCGAACTTCACCGTAAACTTCTCATTTACAAAACAGAGCAAAAACGACCCGACAACCGAGTACGAGAATACAAACGATTACCGAGGCTCGCTGGCCTACTCTTACTCGCCATTTATCAAGCCGTTCAAGCCCTTCGGAAAAGTGAAGGGCAAGGGCAAGAATGCACGCTTCCTGCGCGATTGGGAATTGCAATGGCTGCCTAATAATATATCGTTCCTCACCACCATGAGCCGCTACTATTACGAGCAACAGACTCGTAGTGAGGCCGATGTGATGTTCCAGCTGCCTGTGTCCGTGAGCAAAAACTGGCTGTGGGACCGCCAGCTGTCGCTGTCGTGGAATATCACCAAAAGCCTCCAACTGTCGTTTAACTCTAATACTTCGGCTCGAATCGAGGAAACTGTTGGCGCTGTCAACAAAAAGCTTTTCCCCGACAAGTACCGCGATTGGAAAGACACTATATGGCAGAGCCTCAAGTCAATGGGTACGCCGTGGAGCTACAACCAGACCTTTACCGGCTCGTACAAAGCGCCATTCTCGCGCATCGCCTTCCTCGACTTCCTCACCGGCAACGTGAGCTACAATGCCACATACCGCTGGGATCGCGGCGCTACTATCGACGGCGTGCGCATGGGCAACAGCATCGCAAATCAGGCTGCGTGGAGTGCCGACGGGCGTATCAATTTCGAGACATTCTATAATAAATTCACAATTACCAAGGAGATAAACAAGCGATTTGCCAACAAACGTACTCCCACGCAGAAGCGCAAGGCTCGAAAGTTCGAACGCACGATGCAGCTCAAACCCGACACCACTCTGACTATCAAGCATAACCTGCGCTCGAAAAAAATTAAGATAACTGCCGTCGATGCCAAGGATAACAAGCCTGTGCGCGTCGAAACGAAGATTATCGACAACAACAGCATCGAGGTGTTGACCAGAGGCGAGCAGAATCTCAAATTCCAGATTACTGAAGTCTTGAAGGAGGAGAAGAACCTTGCCCGCGAAATAGGCGAATACGCATTGCGATTTGTTATGTCGCCGCGCTCTGTTTCAGTGCGTTATCGCAATACCCGATCGATGTCGATACCTCTTTTCCGTCCCGACATAGGCAATATTTTCGGACAGTCGCAGCACTACGGCCCCATGTCGCCGGGTCTTGATTTTGCTTTCGGCTTCACCGACGAACGCTATATCAACAAGGCCCTCGAACGTGGCTGGCTGATTACCGACGACGGCCAGACCTCGCCCGCCGTATGGTCGAAATCAAACGAACTCAATATCGAAGGTGTTGTAGAGCCGGTAAAAGGCTTGAAGATTACCCTCACATTCAACCGCACCGACAACCGCAACTCGCAGATGCAGTTTATGTACGAAGGAATGCCAACCACATATTCCGGTTCGTACACCAAGACCCATTGTGCCATATTGACGGCCCTTAAATCGTCAAGCGCCAAGAATGGTTACTACTCTGATGCATTCGAGCAGTTCCTCGCCAATATCCCCGAGATTCGTGGCCGCGTGGAAGCGCAGTATTACGGCACCACATATCCCGAATCGGGCTTTATGAACGGCAATCCCCTCGGTGGCAAACCATTCTCGCCCGAAACAGGCTCGGTGAGCGAGACCTCTTCCGACGTGCTTATACCGGCCTTTGTTGCTGCCTATACCAAGACCGGGGCTTCCAAGCAGACTCTCAATCCATTCCCCGATTTCTCGTCGGTTCTGCCCAACTGGCGCATCACTTACGACGGCCTTATCAACCTTGGCAACATGCGCAATATATTCAAGAGCTTCTCGCTCACGCATGCTTACCAGTGCACATATTCTGTAGGCTCGTTCAGCTCATACCTCAATTGGGTTGGTGTCGACGGCAAGGCAAACCTCGGCTTCACCCTCGACGAGCTCTCCGGGCAGCCGATACCCTCGTCGCCCTTCAACATATCATCTGTGGCTATTACCGAGCGTTTCGCACCCCTTTTAGGTGTTAATGCCACATTGAAAAACGACCTGCAATTCAATCTCGAATACCGCGACCAGCGCACCCTCACCCTCAATAGTGCCGCCGGTCAGGTTGTCGAGGCTTCGTCGCGAGGAATTACGATAGGTGCCGGATATAAGATTGTAGGCTTCAACACCGTGCTTAAAATGAAGAAATCGCAGACAGGCGTAAGCAACGACCTCACCCTCAATGCTGATTTCTCATTCCAGAATAATCAGGCCCTGATTCGACGCATTGAGAGCAACTACACACAGCCTACAAGCGGTACGAACACTATCAACATCAACTTCACCGCCTCGTATATCCTGAGCAAGCGCCTCACTTTGTCGGCATATTTCGATCACCAGGTCAACAGCCCGATTGTGACAACAAGCGCCTACCCGACAACGAACTCATCGTACGGTATATCGCTCAACCTCAATCTGGCTCGATAATATATTCAATCATGAAACTATCTATCATCATCATCGGCGACGAGATTCTTCTCGGCCGAGTCACAGACACCAATTCCGGCCTGATTGCACGGGCTTTCAGCGAAATGGGCTGGCAGGTGGCTGCTGTGCGCACCGTAGGCGACAATGCTGCCGATATACGCGCTGCCATTGAGGTGTCGATGAGCGAGAGCGATCTCGTTATATCTACAGGCGGACTGGGCCCTACACGCGATGATATCACCAAGGGTGTGCTTATGGATATTTTCGGCGGCACTCTTGCCGAAGATCCTGCGGTGACACAGAATGTAGAACGTATCTTTGCCGAACGAGGACTTACTCTCAATGCCCTCACCCGCAGTCAGGCATGGGTGCCAACGTCGTGCAGGGTGATAATGAACCGCCTCGGCACGGCTCCGATTATGTGGTTCGAGCACCGCGCTCATGTTTTTGTTGCCATGCCCGGAGTGCCTTTCGAGACCCGTGGCATGCTCGACGAAGTCCGCCGGCATGTGACTGAGCATTTCGGCTCGGCCGGATTGATTATGCATAGGGAATTTACGGTTACAGGCATTTCCGAGTCTGATTTGGCCGAGCGTATCGCACCCTTTGAAGACGCGCTTCCCGACGGTTTTAAACTTGCCTACCTGCCTTCGCCGGGCGAGATAATACTGCGTCTCGACGGTTCGCCATGTGCACCGAAGGATGTGTTTGAGTCTTGTGCCTCGGCTTTGACTGTCGCTCTTGGTGCCAACTTGGCCGGTCAAGGCAAGCTTTCTCCTGCCGAAATCGCACTCCACAAGCTCAGATCGCGAGGTATGATACTTGCAACTGCCGAAAGCTGTACCGGCGGTAATATCGCGCATCTGTTCACAGCAGTTGCCGGATGTTCCGACGTGTATGCCGGAGGCGTAGTATCGTATGCCAACGATGTTAAAATGGGGCTTCTCGGCGTCAGCGGCGACGTTCTCGAGCGTCATGGGGCGGTAAGTGAAGAAACTGTACGCCAAATGGCCGAAGGCGTTGCCAAGGCTTGCTGTGCCGACTGTTCGGTGGCTACTTCGGGTATTGCCGGTCCCGGCGGCGGAACAGTCGACAAGCCGGTAGGCACAGTGTGGATTGCAGCCCATACTCCAAACGGCACGGTGGCTCGCTTGTTCAAGTTCGCCGGTGATAGGGCAGCGGTGATTGACCGCGCTTCGGCTGCCGCGATTTCGCTACTCTGCCAACAACTCTGATTTCACGTCAATACAAAAAAATACCACTCCTCACGGGGTGGTTTTTTTATACTAACATTAAATCAATACTTCGGTTATTTTTTGAGAGTTTGTTAACGGCTCCGAGGAGCCAGGTGTTTAATCCATTAAAAATCTGATGTTTAGCATAAAATTGAACACTAAAATTTGGTCAAGTCGCTGAATTTCAGTAACTTTAAGGTTATTCCAAGACACTTA
>LUJM01000120.1:0-439 GCA_001689415.1 Bacteroidales bacterium M2
TCTGAGGCGTATTGTACTCTCATAAGCTGTAGACGGTTCTGATAATCTCAATAAAGTCTGACTGAGGAATGTCCGGGACACCCATATTTTTTGATATGACCTTCGTATTTATGGGATCATTCTCAATGGCAGCAAGAAAAGTCCTTATATCATCTTTGATAGTTTCTGAAGCCTCAAACCTGTCAGCCGAAGTAATCAGGTGAACCATTCGATAGACATCTCGTTTATGCTTGTCAATATCATCGCTCTGAACTTTCTGTCCGGCGTCGCGTCGCTTGATATTGTTAAGATATGCCTTGATTTTTAGTACTATCAGAGCATCGTGGTCAATAGCCTGTACACCGTTCAGTTCAACGGCATGAGATACCGCATAGCTATAATACTCATCATCCATAAGTATAGCGGAAAAACTGGATAGGTACTCAGAAACGGAGATATG
>LUJM01000120.1:589-3236 GCA_001689415.1 Bacteroidales bacterium M2
ACTACAATCATATCTACATCCTTCGTAGCTCTCCCATGAATATTCGATTCCTCTAAATTGAGATTACAGGCTGTACCACCTATAATCACATAGCTACCTTTATAGTTTCCGAGATACTGACGTATCTTGTCTATTCCTTTCATAATGCTTCGTTTATTAGTTTATTTAATTCTTTCCACACTCTTGGGTCATCATCATTCTTATATGACAATGCAAGTGAAAATATATCCATTATACCATCCTTGGATGAAATAGTAGGGTCAGTTTTCCAAACCTCTACTTTTATATCACCCATACTGTCATTCAAATCAAGTTCACCGAGTTGGGGATTACGGGCATATACCGCATAAATATTCTGTGGGGGCGAAGTAAGCATAGAGATTTCAGAGAGTGCAGAATCGGAGGATATAACACCGATTTCAGAAGCTAATGCTGAATTAGTCGAAAAGAGTAGCTTCTCCACTGGACTATCAATCATTGGGAAAGCTTTTTCCCATAACTCTTTATTCGAGAATGGAAAATCAAGCAACTTTTTTCGTCCTTGCAACTTGAATGAAATTAAACCGGCGCGTTCAAGTTCAGCTGCAGCTAATGAAAGGGTCTTTATTGAATATCCCATAATCTTGGCAACATCTGATATACTCAATCCCTGCAATGACTTTGTGCCGAGGTGTAAGGTTATCATCGCGCCTGCAACTGCCGAAAGTTTCTCTATGGTGCTTACATTTACGCCAAGTCCTCGTTCTGACATCAATGCCCCCATTTGTGGAATATATATCTGTTTACCGGGTACCACGAACCCAATCCTACTTTCAATCAGGGATTTTCTCTGATAAGAATTAATGCCATCCAAAATTAAAATAACCGGCATATCGAGACGTTTTTCAAGTGTTGTGGCAATATTTTTATTCATTCTGAAATCATCCTCCGAATGAGGCTTTATCGCCACACCCTTGAAATTATCAATCTCTACGCAGTCATAGTCGGCAGCATTAAAAATTCCGTATGGAATCCTGTTTTTTACATCGTTCAGAGAACTGAATCTGACGTTCCAGCCAAACGACTGCTGTATATATTCTTTTATGTTACCTTTATATTGCATATTTACCTCCTTAAAGTAAATGTACAAAGATAGGGTAAAATATCCGAATAAGCAAGCTATTACCAAAACTTTAACTATTTTATGTCTCATTTTCGAGTAATACCTCCGTTTCAAGGTCAATCCCGAACGTTTCCTTCAACTGGAGGTAGTCGAAGCATAAAGCTTTCGGACGATTGACTTTCTTCTTCCGGATCTGAACTCCGTCGATTACGTCTATCTGATAGTCTATCGAACCATTGGCCAATAGAATTGTGAATCTATCCTGTTTCAATCCAAGATATGAGTTATGCGATTTCAGATATGACAATATAGTTGACCAATACGAGCGTGACGATGAAACATTGCCTCCTTTTCCGGAGAAAAGGGAAGAGACAGCTCCGGCGTTGAGATAGATAATCGGTTTAGCTTCCTTGAACTGCATATCCTCAGTTGCCGAAATCGGTCTAAATGAATTGAGGTAACGGATATTGAAATGTACACCCTCGATGAATTTGCCGCTCGCGTGGAGGCCCTGTAATGTATTCCAGAAATCACCAATCTCAGAACTCTCCTGCCCAAGTTCGTTCTGTTCAAGCAGACATTTACAGCAGGTTTCAAACAGCTCGTTGTAGCTGAACGGCACATCAAGTACAGTCTCCAGAGTGCGGAATGTGGCGAGTGGTATAACCCAATTTCCGAAAATACGGTCATGTACGGTTATCTCAGCCATCTTTGCTGCCAGTTCGCTCTTACACATGGTATACGCCTGAGTGAAGTTCTTCTCAAACAATCTCCGATGTTTCAGCAGCTCCACAGTCAGGTGTGTCAGCCCCATATCGCATAATGCTGTCAGATCCTCATAGCGCATCCGTTCCTCCTGATTGAATGAGGTCTTGGTGAAGGAGAGGAACAGAACTCTGGTAAATAGAGCCATATCCTGTGTAGGTTTCTCCTGACCGCATACCGCTATACCGGTACTTACAATGGTCTGAGTGGCCATGCCGTCAGTCGCGGTATTCTTCTTGGTCTGACCGCCACCGCCCCACAATCCTTTGAGGAATCCGATGGTACGGATGTCAAGGTCATTCTTGTATTCGTCAAAAACGACCAGCGTATTGACAGCTTGTGAAACACGGTCATTCATTGCAGGTAATGATGTCGCGCTCAAATTTGGTGGGTCTATGCCGTGAATAAAGAAGGATTGCAGCGATGTGGCCAGTGTTGTCTTACCAGTACCTTTCTCACCGAAAAGATTGAGGATGGGGAAATGATGCGTTTTCTTGAAGATTATATCACGGAACAGAGTTGAGATGAGATAGCAGAACGCTACCCGAGCCTTCTCTCCGAATGTCCCAATAAGTTTCTCCGTGAAATCACAGAGTCTTATACCGCTTCGGTTCTCATATACCATCAATCGCTCAAACTGGAATATCTCATCATTACCACGGTACATTTTCGATGTCGCCGGTATATAGAAAGTTCGTTGGTATAGCGGTCGATGCTGACGTAGGACGGTACTTTCTCGCCGTTTCTGCCAGTCAGTTCCACGACCTTGCCGAGATTGCC
>LUJM01000121.1:0-224 GCA_001689415.1 Bacteroidales bacterium M2
CGTAACCGTGTACATCCGGCCGATTTTTCAGCGAGATTTAACATTGTACACGAATTTCACACGGCAGAATGGGGAAGACCACAGCAGGGACGACAGACAAAATCATCGGACAAGACTAAATCTTAAATAAAGTTAAAATTCGCCATGTCACACCCGAATTGTGGGTCGAGGGTCGCGTTCCCGCCCGCAGAACCCCACTTTTTCAAAGTTGAATTTCTGCAAAT
>LUJM01000121.1:381-720 GCA_001689415.1 Bacteroidales bacterium M2
CTCTACCAGCTGAGCTAGCGAATCTCCTCATTCGCTCTGAGTAGGTGTCCTTCTCAAAAGCACTGCAAAATTAGTGCTTATTTTCGAACTGACCAAATTTTTTTGCAACTTTTTTCAAAAAATTTTTAGTCGCGAAGTCGTTTTTATTAACACTTTACTGATTTTCAGCATATTACAGAAATAAAAATTTTTCAAGATTTTTTCGTTCCTTATTTTTTAGTTTTTTTGTTCCTTAAAGTATTGCCCGAGTTAAAAAGAATTAGTACCTTTGCACTCGCAAATCAAAATAAACCAAATACAAACAACACTCTAAATGGCAACAAAAATTAGACTGCAACG
>LUJM01000121.1:785-15357 GCA_001689415.1 Bacteroidales bacterium M2
ATAATCCGAACACTAATCCTGCTACAATTACACTCAATTTCGAGCGTGCTTTGTATTGGGTGACCGTTGGTGCTGAACCCACCGACACCGTACGTTCCATTCTTTCGCGCGAAGGTGTGATGCTGATGCACCACCTCATGGGCGGCGTAGCCAAAGGCGCTTTCGACCAGGCTGAAGCCGAACGTCGTTTCAACGAATGGAAGGCTAAAAAAGACGCAAAAACAGCAAACGCTAAAGCCTCTATGGCTCAGCAGCGCGAGCTGACTGCAAAACAGCGTCTCGAAGCCGAAACAGCTAAGAACAAGGCTAAAGCCGAGCTCGTAGCTAAGAAGAAAGCCGAAGCCGCTGCTGCTGCCGCAGCCGCCAATGCTGAAGCTTCTGAAGCTCCCGCCGAAGAGACCGAAGCTGCTGCTGAATAAGCCGTAGCTACGATTCCTACGATACTCTAAAGGGTGTGTCTGCGTTTTTCCGTCGGCACACCCTTTTATAGTTTTAACAGTGATTTCGACGCGCTTTATCATTTTACTTTTATCCTCACGATTTCCCGATCTTTTGATCACTAATATATGAAGAAATTCAACGAACGTTCTCGACAGAATCTGTCTGAACTCAATAAAGAAATGCTTGCTACCTGGGAGGCCGAAAACCTATTCCAGCGTAGCGTGGCCATGCGCGAGGGCGCACCGTCTTTCGTTTTTTACGAGGGTCCGCCCTCCGCAAACGGTATGCCCGGCATACACCATGTGATGGCTCGCACCATCAAAGACCTCTTCTGCCGTTATAAAACAATGAAGGGATTCCAGGTTCATCGCAAAGCCGGCTGGGATACACACGGACTACCTGTCGAGCTCGGCGTTGAAAAATCACTACATATTACTAAAGAAGATATCGGCACCAAGATTTCTGTCGAAGAATACAACGCCGCTTGCCGTCGCGAAGTCATGAAGTACACTCGCGAATGGGAAACTTTGACGAATATAATGGGATACTGGGTCGACACTACCGACCCATACATCACCTACGACAACCGCTACATCGAAACCGTATGGTGGCTCCTCGCTCGCCTTTACAACAAAGGCCTGCTATATAAAGGATACACAATCCAGCCCTATTCGCCCTCGGCAGGAACAGGCCTGAGTTCTCACGAGCTCAACCAGCCCGGTTGCTACCGCGATGTCAAAGACCTCACCGCCACAGTACTCTTCACCATTTCCGACCCCAAACCGGAGATGGCCGAATGGGGACGCCCCTGCTTTATGGCATGGACCACAACACCGTGGACACTGCCCAGCAACACAGCTCTTTGCGTCGGTCCGAAAATCGACTACGTGGCAGTGCGCACATTCAACCCCTACAACGGCGACAAAATAACTGTCATCATGGCAGAGTCGCTTGTGTCTGCATACTTCAAGAAAGAAGGCGAGACCGCATCGTTCGACGACTTCAAGGCCGGCGACAAGGTGCTGCCCTACCGCATCGTAGGACACTACACCGGTGCCGAACTCGTAGGCATGCACTACCAGCAACTGATGCCATGGGTTAAACCGTGCGAAAAACTCGGCACACTGGCCCCGCAGTACGCCACAACCTACGCCGCCGAGCACCCCGACAAAGTCTTCAGCATCGGCAAAGACAAGTTCGTAGAAATCTCAGAAGCCGCATTCCGCGTCATCCCGGGCGACTACGTTACCACCGACGACGGTACCGGCATCGTACATATCGCCCCCACATTCGGTGCCGACGACGCCAAGGTTGCCAAAGCAGCCAACATCCCCTCGCTCTTCATGGTCAACAAGCGAGGCGAAACTCGCCCTATGGTAGACCTTCAGGGCAAATTCTACAAAATCGACGAACTCGCACCCGAGTTTATCGCCATGTGCATAGACACACCTCTCTACAGCACATATGAAGGCGAATATGTAAAGAACGCCTACCATCCTAAATATACCGACCAAAGCGGCCACTTCGACGAAGCCGCCGCTAATAAGGACGAGGACCTCAACGTACGCCTATGCGTAGCACTAAAGGCCGACGGACTGGCATTCCGCACCGAAAAACACGTACACAACTACCCCCACTGCTGGCGTACAGACAAACCTGTAATCTACTATCCCCTTGATAGTTGGTTCATCCGTTCTACCGCTGCACGCGAACGCATGATGGAATTCAACGAGACCATCCTCTGGAAACCGGCATCAACCGGTACAGGCCGATTCGGCAAATGGCTCGAAAACCTCCAGGACTGGAACCTCAGCCGCAGCCGCTACTGGGGCACCCCCCTGCCTATCTGGCGCAACGAAGACGGCACCGAAGAAATATGCATCGACAGCGTAGAAACCCTCTACAATGAAATCGACAAAGCTGTCGCTGCCGGACTGATGACATCCAACCCTCTACGCGACAAAGGATTCGTACCCGGCGACTACAGCAAAGACAACTACGAGAAAATCGACCTTCACCGCCCCTACGTCGACGATATCGTGCTCGTTTCGCCCACCGGCAAACCCATGCACCGCGAAACCGACCTTATCGACGTATGGTTCGATTCAGGTTCGATGCCATATGCCCAGATCCACTACCCCTTCGAAAACAAAGAAGGCCTCGACAGCGGAAGCCTGTTCCCCGCCGACTTTATTGCCGAGGGCGTAGACCAGACTCGTGGCTGGTTCTTCACTCTCCACGCTATCGGTACAATGGCCTTCGATCATCCGGCCTTCAAAGCCGTAATATCCAACGGACTTGTACTCGACAAAAAAGGTGAAAAAATGTCGAAACGCAAAGGAAACTCCGTCGACCCATTCGACACAATCGAAGAGTCTGGCGCCGACCCTCTGCGTTGGTACATGATTTCCACCTCGTCGCCATGGGACAACCTCAAATATGACCCCGAAGGTGTGAAAGAAACTTCTCGCAAGTTCTTCTCAACACTCACAAACACATACAACTTCTTTGCAATGTACGCCAACGTCGACAGCTTCGACCCTGAATCCCAACAGGTTCCCATGGCCGAGCGTCCCGAAATCGACCGTTGGATACTTTCTCTACTCAACACCCTCGTAAAGAACGTAAGCGAAGACTTAGACAACTACGAGCCAACCCGTGCCGCACGTGCCATCTCGACATTCGTCCTCGACAACCTCTCGAACTGGTACGTACGCCTCAACCGCAAACGCTTCTGGGGCGGTTCGCTCGACCAGGACAAACTTGCCGCATACCAGACACTCTACACCTGCCTGCTCACCGTGGCAAAACTTATGGCCCCGATTGCTCCATTCTATGCCGACCGCCTCTACCGCGACCTCACCCAGAGCGAAGAATCGGTACACCTCACCACATTCCCCGTGTGCGACCCGGCCGCTATCGACCAGGACCTCGAAATGCGTATGGACATCGGCCAGCGACTCACATCACTCGTGCTGTCGCTTCGTAAAAAAGCAAACATCAAAGTTCGCCAGCCGCTCGTCAAGATGCTCGTTCCCGCAAACGACGAAAAACTCGAAGCCGCACTCAATGCCGTGGCCGACACTGTGAAAACCGAGGTAAACGTTAAAGAACTCGACATCGTAGCTGCCGACAACGAGGTATTTGTCAAGCGCGTTCAGCCCGACTTCAAAAAACTCGGCCCGAAATTCGGAAAACTGATGAAAACCGCCGCTGAGATAATCAAAAACCTCGACGCAACCGCTATCAGCAAGCTCGAGCGCGACGGATTCCTCGATATCGACATCGACGGAACCTCTACCCGCATCAGCTCCGACGATGTAAAAATCATCAGCGAAGACATGGAAGGCTGGCTCGTTGCCAACGACGGAAACCTCACCGTGGCACTCGACATCGAAATCAACCCCGATCTCGCTCGAGAAGGCCTTGCCCGCGATATCGTAAACCGAATCCAGCGACTCCGTAAAGACCGCGGATACGACATCACCGACCACATCAAACTGCAACTCCTTCCCGGTGAAAACGTTGCCGAAGTTGTCGAACAATACGGCGACTATATCGCCGGACAGCTACTTGCCGACAGCATTACTGTCGACTCTACAGCAGCCGACTCCGACGTCGTAATCCTCGACATCGACGATATCAAACTCGGTGCCGTCGTAACCAAAATATAATTATCACCTCAGGTCACAGACGTTACTCTACGTCTGTGACCACATTATCTTATCTAATAATCCATGGGCGAACAACTAAGATATAGTGACGAAGAACTTGAAGAATTCCGTCAGCTCATCAACTCTAAGATAGCAACTGCAACAGCGCTCTACGAAGAACTCGTAGCCTCAATTCGTGCCGACGAAGGCAACGACACCTCCGACACATCCACTACATTCAAAGCCCTCGAAGAAGGTGCAAACACTCTCGAGCGCGAAGCTACTGCTCGTTTGGCAGAGCGTCAGCTACAGTTTATCAACCACCTCAAAGCTGCACTTATCCGTATCGACAACAAAACATACGGCATATGCAGAGCAAGCGGAAAACTAATTCCAAAGGAACGTCTCCGAGCTGTTCCCCACGCGACCCTTTGTGTCGAAGAAAAGAATAACCCGAAACATTGATGCCAACATACAACCGAAGTAAGTTCCTGGCTATCATCGCCTGGGCTATTATTCTATTTGTTATAATAGCCGACCAGGCCCTAAAAGTCTGGATCAAGACCAATTTCTATCTCAACGAGGACCTCGAAATCACTTCGTGGTTTCACCTGCACTTCGTTCAGAACAACGGCATGGCCTTCGGCCTCGACTTTCTCAACAAACACATCCTCACCTTCCTGCGTCTGGGGCTGTTTGGATTCCTGATCTGGTACATCCGACAGCTATGCCGCCGCGCTTGGGTGCCGGTGGGCTATATAGTTAGCATAGCACTGATTGCGGCCGGAGCTTTCGGCAACATTATCGACTGCGTTTGCTACGGCGAGATTTTCACAAACCCATACCCGCCGATGACTGCCGAGCTTGTTCCTTGGGGCGAAGGATACGGAGGCGTATTCCAGGGCCTTGTGGTCGACATGCTATATTTCCCGCTCATATCATTCACGTGGCCGCAATGGGTGCCATTTGTAGGTGGATCTGTTTTCACATTTTTCGACCCTGTATTCAATATCGCCGATGTTGCCATAAGTACAGGCATGATAGCAATAGTCGTTTTTTACTTCAACTTGTTGGAGCACTCGCTCGAAGATGAAAAACCTCGCAAGGATTCTGATAATTAGCACTTTGCTGTTGGCGGCATGCAGCAAAGTACCCTCTCATATCATCGGCATCGATGATATGGCCAGCCTAATGGCCGACATACACACAGCCGAGGCTGTGGTAGAGATGAACTATGCAACATATCCGAGCGATTCGCTCAAACTTGTCATGCGGCAATCGGTATACATGCGTCATGGAGTCAACGCCGCCACGGTTGACTCTTCAATCGCATGGTACGGACGCAACATCAAATACTACATGGAGGTCTACGACAAGACCATCGAGATTCTCGAGCACCGACTTATCGAGACCGGAAACCGTATTGCCGCCGACAACGCTCTCTCGATTGCAGGAGACTCGGTCGACGTATGGCCTAACGCAAGATTCATTTCCGTTAACGACCGACTGCCGTCGTCGATTATAACGTTCAGCTTCAAGCGCGACCCCAACTGGCAGAGTGGCGACGCATACGCTTGGAGGGCTAAATTCTTCAACGTCGACGAAAAACTCGAATGGCTGATTGGCGTAGAGTACGACAACGGAAAAGTCGAATGGATAAACGAAACTCCTGACGGCGACGGCTGGAAAGAACTTGCACTTCAAACCGACTCGCTACACAACCCTACTCGACTGTTCGGCTACCTCTCCGCGCCTAATAAGCCCGGCACAGAGCTGCGAATCGACAGCGTAGCCCTCATCCGCAAGCGCCTCAACGCCAACAACTACAACCGCCCATACACATTGTCGATCGAGAATTTCAACCCGCCGGTTGAGATAAACGACAGCATCGCAAATGACACCGTACGATAACACCCTCCGCTGGCTTGCCAGGCGAGTAATAATCGACGGAGTCGAGCACAAACTCGCGTTTGTAGAACTGATATTCGTCGACGAAAAATGGCATATCAACGTCCAAAAATTCGAGCGAGAGACACATTCAACAGCCTATCACCCCGGCACAATACAGATCACAACTTATAAAGACAGCCGCAAAAAGCCTCTGCTTGAATTTTTTTGACTATATTTGCATTGCAAACGTTTTTTACTTTTGAAATGTTTGTATAGATATGGCAGACACAAAAAACGACACCAAGCCAAGGACCTCGATTGTTGAGCGGGCGACTACTCTATATAACTACCTTACCACAGGTATATGGAGCGACCCGCGACGCACATGGTGGATCAACGTGCTCCGAGTCGTAAACCTGTCGGTAAAGTCTTTTCTCAACCGCGACATCCAGTCGCAGGCATGCGCCCTCACATACCGCACCATGCTTGCAGTAGTGCCGGCTTTAGCACTGCTACTTGCAATTGGGCGGGGTTTCGGCATGCAAGACCTGCTACAGTCCGAACTCTACAAGCTATTCCCGGCGCAGCACATGGCAATCACATACGCCATGAACTTCATCGACTCCTACCTGAAACAATCTTCCGAAGGCTTATTCGTCGGCGTAGGCATCGTATTCCTGCTTTGGACACTAATCTCACTGATCGGAAATGTCGAAGACACTTTCAATCTCATCTGGGGACAGAAGAACGGACGCAGCATCTGGCGAAAACTCAGCGACTACACGGCAATGCTACTCATTCTGCCAATACTGATGATATGTGCCAGCGGACTGTCGATATTGCTCAGCTCTACACTCAATGCCATTTTCAATTTCGAATTCATGACTCCGGTGATAGCAGCCTTGCTCGAAGGGGCACAATGCCTTATGACATTCCTCTTCTTCACTGCGGTATACATGCTGATACCTAACACTAAAGTCAAATTCAAAAACGCATTCATTTCAGGCACTATATCCGGCATAGGGTTCCTCGTTCTGCAGTGGCTGTTCGTCACCGGAACTCTGTACGTTACCAAATACAACGCCATATACGGATCTTTCGCTTTCATACCTCTCCTTTTGCTCTGGATGCAACTCGCTTGGGTTATATGCCTCGCCGGAGCTGTGATATGCTATTCTTCGCAAAATGTTTTCGCTTTCTCGCTCAGCCGCGAGGTCGAAAGCATTTCTGCTCATTACCGCGACAAAGTGACTGTTGCAATCACATCGGTTATTGCATTCAGATTCGTCAAAAGGCTCGGCCCGGCATCGGCTCGCGACCTTATGGACACATTCGAGCTTCCGGCACAGCTCGTTACATCTGTCACCGACCGACTTTGCGCCGCAGGCATATGCAACCGTGTACTCATCCCCGACCAAAAGGAAGTATACGGATTCCAGCTCGCAATCGACCCCGACCAGCTCACGGTAGGAGAACTCCGCAGAGCGCTCTACAACCTCGGTACATCCGACTTCATCAACGATTTCCCTAAAAACTTCCCAAAAGTCCTACAGACTTTCGTGCGACTCGACAATGCTTTCAACGATGTCACCGACTCAATCCCGGTAGTATCATTGATCGATAATATTCCAACAACATCAAAAACCGTAAACCAATGAAAAAAGTAATTGCCACAACCAAAGCTCCCGGAGCTATCGGCCCCTACAGCCAGGCTATCGATACCGGTTCGTTTGTATACGCTTCCGGCCAAATTCCAATCGACCCCGCAACCGGCAACATTCCCGAAGGAATCGAGGCACAGAGCGAGCAGGCTATGCGCAATGTCGAAGCCATTCTCGCCGAAGCAGGCCTAACTACCGACAATGTTGTAAAGACTACAGTATTCCTCAGTGACATGGCTAACTTCGCCGCCATGAACACTGTATATGCCGCTCATTTCAACGAACCCTACCCCGCTCGCTCGGCTGTTGCAGTTCGCGAGCTGCCAAAGGGTGTACTCGTCGAAGTCGAAGTTATCGCCGTTCGATAATACATCGCATACTATTCACCACACCGGAGTGATGCCGCAAAGCATCTCTCCGGTGTTTTTTATGCCACTCCATATATTCAACACATAGTTTTGCAATACTTAATTACCATATTCTCCAACCATTTGAACCCCACGATTGTTATAAATTCATAAAATTGAAATTATAACGTTCAACAACTTCTAATAATTATTACTTATCATGAAACCTGTCAATATTAATTATCTCGGCCAAACCCGCCTGTGGTGGGTAGTCATGGCAATCGGAATACTGCTCGTTATCAGCGGGTTCACTTATTGGTTCTGGCCCGAAGTAGGTTATGCCGTCGCCTCTCAGATTTTCGGCTGGCTTCTTATCCTTGCCGGTGTAGTCCAGCTTTGCGTGGCAGCAGGGCCCGACCATGCTCGTGGTTGGGGCTGGTGGATAGCCGGTGGTGTAATCGACATGTTTATAGGCTTTATGCTCGTTCGAAGTGTCATCCTTTCCGAATTGGTATTCCCATACTTCCTGTCGATTATTTTCATTTTCTGGGGCATTGAGGCCTTCATAAGTGCTGCCGCAGGGCGACGTGCAAAATACTGGTGGCTCGGAATCGTCAACGGCATCCTTCTTTGCCTCATCGGCTTCTTCTTTATCGAAGCCGGATGGGTTAGCGACATGCTCATGGTATCGTTCCTTACTTCTATAGCTTTCATTTACTGGGGCTTCACTATCACCATTGCTTCATACGAAATGAAACCCGTCAAAAAATAAGTTACTTAATTGCTCCTAATCTTTTGATTCAATTCGTTTACATTAGCCGGGCTTGCACCCTGCGAGTTCCCGGCTTTTTTGTAAACGGTATATAAAATTGTTAAAATAATCACTTTTTGCGCATAGTGACAATAAAATAGCGTATATTTGCCAAAAGAACATTAAACCGTGCGACATCTCGCGCGTCTAATAAGGTAAAAAATAATATCAAACAATACGCAACGATGAAAAAGATCACCCTCGCTCTTACTCTTTTCCTGACTTTTGCCGCCGGCTTATCGCCTGTGGCCGCACAGGATTATGACGATGATCTGTATTACTCGCCCTCAAAAGCTGCTAAGGAGCAGAAGAAAATGGCCGAGGAAATCCAGCGTCGTCGCGACGAGGCTATACGCAAAGCTTCTTCTGAACAGTCTTCGCGACGCTACTACGACGACTACGAATCTGCCGACAAATATGCAACTTCTGCCGCAAGGCCTCTTAATATGGATGTCGACGCTTACAACCGTCGAAATGCTTCGCAGAAAGCCAACACCAAACAGGCCGCCGAGCAGACCGATTTCAACTATACCCGCAGAATCGAGCGCTACCACAACCCCGAAATAATTGCGGCGACCGGCGACTCTGCACTTATTGATTACTACTACTCTACACCCTCGCAGCAGGATATAAACGTATATGTAATCAACAGCATCGAGCCGGCATCATACGCTTGGAACTACAATCCGTGGAACTCGTGGGCTTGGAACTCATGGGCATGGCCTGCATACAACCCATACTGGTCTCTTAGCTGGGGCTTCGATCCTTGGTTTGACCTTTCTTGGGGTTGGGGGCCGTCTTGGGGCTGTGGTCCTTCCTGGGCCTGGGGTCCTTCTTGGGCTTGGGGACCTTCTTGGGGCTGGAATCACGGTTGGCACCACCACTGGCATCACGGCCATGGCTGGTATCCCGGCCACATTCCCGGGCACGGGCCTATCGTGAAACCTAATCGGCCCGGAAACGGTTGGGCTAACTCTCCCGGCGGTTCTCGTCCGCACAGACCTAACTACGGTACTAACAATACCACCCGACGACCCGGCGGAAACAGTTCGTGGGACTACGACCGACCCGGCAACATGGGACGCCCCTCGGCACGACCCGGCAACAACAGTGGAAGCCACAACAACAGCGGCTACCGCCCCGCCGGTACAGGCAACAATAACAACAACGGCTCTTACACAGCTCCCAACAACCGTCGCGGCAACTCAAGTCGCTATGGTACAAACAATTCAGGAAGCAGCCGTAAAAACAACGACTCCTACACTCCTCGACGCTCTTCAAGCTCGAATTCAAACAATTCAGGCAGTTCATACCGCAACTCCGGATCAAGCAACCGCTCATCAGGCAGTTCATACCGTGGTGGTAGCGGCTTTGGCGGAGGCGGGTCTCGCGGAGGCGGAAGCTATGGCGGTGGCAGCCACGGTGGTGGCGGTCGTGGCCGTAGATAATAGAGATTTTTCATGCCCGGGCTCTCTCCGAGCGCCCGGGATTTTTTTCTACTCATCAACTGACACTTATTTATGAGAACACGCACTATACTCGCTCTAAGTCTTTTAGCATGCGCAGCTACTGCATCTGCTCAGTCCGCTGTAGATGCATACAACATCACTCCTACACAGTTGAGAGGTTCTGCTCGATTCATCGGCATGGGTGGTGCTTTCACTTCATTAGGTAGCGATATTACCTGTATGACTCAAAACCCTGCTGGTCTCGGTCTTTACAGGCACAGCGATATCGGACTCACTTTTGACATCTCTATTCGAAATTATTCAGCGAAAACCGAGGTGCAGAAATACAGCGAAAACGAAACTCGTGCAAAATTCGATAATTTCGGATATGTAGGTGTGGCTAATCTCAACGGTGCTATGAAAGCATTCCAATGGGGCGTGAGCTACAACCGACTTGCTGTTATGGACCGCATCACAAGCGGATGCAACAGGCCTACCGACACTTCGCTATCCAACTACATCGCATGGTATACCAACGGTGTCAACTCAAACGGCCTTCTCGAGGGCGATAACTACGACCCTTATTTCGACTCTAACAACGACTGGCTATCGATTCTGGCATACAATTCGTTTATGATCAACAACCCCGGCAACAACGAGGAGCAGTATTCCGGTCTTTATCAGCGCGGTACCGAAGGCGATGCCTATTATAAGATTCGCGAACGCGGCTATACCGACGAATACAATATCGATTTCGCCGGCAACATCAGCGATATGGTATTCTGGGGCATCGGCGTTGGTATCATCGATATGAATTACACTCGCGAAGGAAACTACAACGAAAGCATGGCCGGTGCTCGCGTGTACGAGCAAATTGACGATAATACAAGCAGACTTACCACCGGCAACGCCGGTTTCAACCTCTACAACTGGCAGAATATCAGCGGTAGCGGTGCAAACCTCAAGTTCGGCCTTATCGTACGACCTGTTGAAATGCTTCGCCTCGGCTTTGCAATTCACACCCCCACATGGATGCATCTGTCGCATAGCACATACGGAGCGACCGACTACAACTATACGCCCGACAATCCTATCGGTGATAAGGAAACAAACTCAGGCACTTTCGAAACTCCCGACAATTACTACGACTCCAAGCTCAATACTCCTTGGAGGTTCATGGTCGGCGCTTCGCTCGTTCTTGGTCCCAAAGCTATCATCAGCGTTGACTACGAGCGCGTTGCCTACAACGACATGAAACTCAAAGAACAGCGCTACTACGACAACTTCGGCGGTGGCGGTTATATCGACAACGAATATGCCAACCAGGACGTCAAAGACTATTTCCGAGCCGCAAACATCATCCGTTTCGGTGCCGAATACCGTCTGAACCGCAACTGGAGCGTTCGTGCAGGTTACAACTATCAGAGTAGCAACGTTCGCAAGGAAGCTGCCGACGGAGCCTTGCACATATCTACTGCCGGTACCGATCCTTCCTACCGTTTCGACAACAACGTAGAGAATATCTGCCTCGGCTTAGGCTATCGCTACAAATCTTGGTATATCGACCTCGCATACCAGCACACACGACAGAACGGTAAATTCCATGCCTACACACCCTTTACCGAAGGAAACACTACATACTACACACCCGAGGCAAAGGTTAAGGACTGCTACAACAACATCGTTATTTCTACCGGTTTCAGATTCTGACAACGGTAAGACTATAAAAAACATCGGGAAGCCACCCCTCGTGACTTCCCGATGTTTTTTATGGCAGGCATCTAAACTATAGACCAATTGCCCAACCATTTGGCAGATAGCAGTTTTTTTTGTTCCCGGCGTTGAGATTTAGCGAAGCACCACTTGTACTACAATTATGAATTATGCATTATAAATTATGCATTATAAATTATGCATTTACCTAAACCTCAAACCGGGCCTCTAAAAGCTTACTCTACCGTTACAGATTTGGCAAGGTTTCGAGGCTGGTCTACATCCTTGCCCTTCCCTACCGCTATATAATAGGCAAGAAGCTGCAGTGGTATTGAAGCTACCACGGGCGTAAGACATTCGGGTACTCGTGGTATCTCTATACAGAAATCTGCAATATCATTCATCGCTGTATTACCTTTGCTCACAATCGCTACAACTGCGCCGCCTCGGCTTTTCACCTGCTGCACATTCGATATGATTTTATCGTAGAGAGAGTCATTGGGAGCAATAATCACACTGGGCATCTCGTGGTCGATCAAGGCTATCGGGCCGTGCTTCATCTCGGCGGCAGGATAGCCCTCGGCATGGATATACGATATTTCCTTGAGTTTCAATGCTCCCTCAAGGGCGGTCGGGTAATTATAGCCTCGGCCAAGGTACAAGAAGTTGTGGGCATACGTAAAGATGCGCGACAAGCTATGTACCTCGCTATCGCACGCCAGCGTTTCCTCTATGATTTCGGGCATATTGCGCAGTGCCTTGGCTATTTCGCGAACTGTATTGTCGTCTACTGTTTCACGAAGCTGACCTACAGCAAGGGCGAGCATTGCAAGCACTGTCACCTGGCCGGTAAAGGCCTTGGTCGAAGCAACGCCTATCTCCGGACCTACATGAATATACGTTCCGGCATCAGTATTACGAGGTATCGACGCCCCTACAACATTGGTGATACCGTATACAAAAGCGCCTTTTTCGCGGGCTATCTGGATTGCGGCAAGGGTATCGGCAGTCTCACCGGACTGCGATATGGCTATAACGATGTCCTTATCGGTGATATACGGGTTACCATAGCGATACTCCGATGCATACTCTACTGTAACAGGTATATGGGCGAAATCCTGGAGCAGACGTTTTCCGATCAGGGCTGCGTGCCACGATGTTCCGCACGCAACAAGCGTTATTCGCTCGGCCTCGAGAAATTTGTCTTTGTGCATCTCTACGCCCGACAGCACTATACGTGAGCAATCGGCGGTTATACGGCCTCGTACACAATCGCGCAGGGTCTGGGGCTGCTCGCATATCTCCTTGTGCATAAAGGTGTCATAGCCACCTTTCTCAAGCTGTGCAAGCGACAGCTTAAGTTTCTGTATATCAACCCTGCCGGGCAGATTCGACTCTATCGAGGTAATATTGATGCTGCCGTCGCGGTGTATCTCGGCCATTTCATTGTCTCTCAGATATATCACCTTGTCGGTATGTCCTACTATAGGTGTGGCATCCGAGGCTATGAAGGTCTGTCCTTCGCCTACACCGATTACCAAGGGAGAGCTCTTGCGGGCAACGATAAGGGTATCGGGGTTATTTCTCTCGATTACTGCGATTGCATACGCGCCTTCAACCTGAAGCAGAGCTTCGCGAACAGCCTCGGCAAGCGAACATGCATTGTTTAGATGCACATACTCTATCAGTTGAACCAACACCTCGGTATCGGTTTCCGACGAAAATGTATATCCGTGCTCGCTAAGGGCATCCTTAAGCAAGGCGTAATTTTCAATTGTTCCATTATGAACCAAAGCGATATTGCCGCTACTGCTCACATGAGGATGAGCATTAACATCATTGGGTTCGCCGTGCGTTGCCCATCGGGTATGAGCTATACCAAGAATACCTGTAGTATTTCCGGCCGCTGCGGTTTGCTCGAGATTCGAGACCTTGCCTCGCGATTTATACACCCTCATATCGCCGTTTGAGTCCTCAAGGGCCACGCCTGCGCTGTCATAACCTCGGTATTCGAGGCGCTTAAGGCCCTCAATCATCACTTCATAGGCAGCACCGCTACCTATGTAACCTACTATTCCACACATTGCTGTACTTGCGTTTTGATTTACCTTAGAATGAAAAATACACTGGCACAATAATGTGCCTTATTTAAAAAACGAATAGACTGTTATTCTACTGAAGTTTAGTTAATAATTGAAGTCTTTTTTTCAGGCCGGATATATTTCAAGCCCGGGTTAGACGCCGCAAAAGTACAAAAAATATTGAATATAGCATATAATTGCCATAAAAAAATGCATCAGGTTGACAAATAGCCAACCCGATGCATTAATTCCAAGTTTCGCAAGTTAAAGCTTTTGCAAAGATTATCGACACACTATCCAAAGTCGGCACAAAGCAATTCACTTAAGGATTAGATGTACGAAACTGACGTACTGGTTGCTACGGCGCCCCCCACTCTCGTAGGGTCGCGGCACAATGCTGTTTACTTAAGGGGTGATTATGTAAAAATGACAGCAACGGTAGGAGCTTGGCTCTCCGAGACAAGCCTCGATTAGACGTTGGTATTCAAAACATTAGCAATACTGACCGAGGCTTGTCTCGTTTACTC
>LUJM01000122.1 GCA_001689415.1 Bacteroidales bacterium M2
CGAGGCTTGTCTAATAGGAGAGCCAAGCTCCTATCGCTGACACTCTTTTTCCTTAAGTAAACAGCATTGTGCCGCGACCCTACGAGAGGGTGTATTGAAAAAATGATTTTTATGCTTAACTTAGTGACATTGCGGCATGCCGCGACCCTACGAGAAGGCGGTTAGATAGAGCGTTGACAATCTGCGAATCAGTGTCGCCTTAATCCTTGCCGTTATGTTGTCGGGGCATTCGTGTGTGTCCCACTGTCCCATTTGTCCCACGGTGAGAAAAGTGGGACACTTGGGACACTTGGGACAGTGCTGTAAGAGCTGTCACTCCAGGCCGGGGATCGTCGGCTGGGCGAGCAAGCGGAACGACATGCGGTGGAGTGGAGTCGTACCGTAAAGTTCAATAGCATGGCGGTGAGCAGCAGTTGGATAGCCCTTATTATCGGCCCAGCCATATTGAGGATACTGCTCGGCGGCGGCGGTCATATAGAGGTCGCGCTCTGTCTTGGCAAGGACCGATGCTGCCGCGATATTGGCAAAGCGACCGTCGCCCTTGACATATGTGTTAAATGGGATAGAGCCGTACGGTTTGAATCTGTTTCCGTCGACGGCCACAGCCCCGGGTTGCGGGGTCAACTGAGCCAGAGCACGGTGCATGGCCGTAATCGACGCCTGGAGTATGTTGATTTCGTCAATCTCCTCGGGCGACACCATTGCAATGGCCCAAGCCACAGCCTCGGCCTTGATAAGGTCGCGAAGCTCCATACGGCGATGCTCGGTCAGCTGTTTTGAATCATTTAGGTAAGGATGCGTAAAATCATCGGGCAATATCACTGCCGCTGCCACCACCGGCCCGGCAAGGCAGCCACGCCCGGCCTCGTCTGTACCGGCTTCCAACACGCCGGGGATAGAGCACGCAGGCAGGGGATTATGTAAGCGAGGCATGGTTGATAACGTGTTTTACAAGATACAATGCTTCGATATCCTTGCGCGGCACTTCCACATCCTCATAGTCGGGATTTGCACTGTGGAGCGTCACAAGCTCGGGATCAGCATTGCGACGTACATATTTGACCAATCGAAAATCGGGCAGCACTACCACATATATATTTCCCCACATAATCGGCGCATCGAGCGACACCGGCTGAATGGAGATATAGCAGCCCGGCAACAGCTTGGGCACCATTGAATTACCCGACACATGCACGATAGGGTTGTCGGGATTAAGCCCCGGCAATACCATGCGGCCAATCATATGCTCCTCGGTGAGCATACGCTCGAGCTTGGTAGTACCGGCTGTTACATCAATATCGTAGATCGGGGCGCCCTGGGCGGCTTTCTTGGCGTTATCTTTTGGGAAAGGCACATCCGAGCCACTTACAAGCCATTCTTTCGACACGCCCGTATTGGCCACAATGCGCGATATCAAACCCTCGCCCGGTACAATCTTGCCGGTAAGCACCCTCGAAAGATTGCCCGGGTCGAGCCCGATAAGTTTACTGAATTCTGCCTGGCTCTTGCGCGATAGCTTTATGAGCCACTTGATGCGGTCGACCACTGTGGCCGACTGCGATGGCATATCTATGTCTGCGATATTCTTAGCCATTGTACATATGCTTTCTAATCCGTTGCAAATATACAATATAAATTGCTAATCAGCAAATAAAAATGAATCAGCCGTATAGGGGTCAGTCCTCGTCCTTAGGATAGATATCATCCTTGTTGAGCGGACGGCGCTCTTCGTACCACTTGAACTTGGGCAGATAGTAGAGGCTCTTTCGTGCCAGGAACAGCGGCGTTGCCGTGCCTGTAGTCTCGGGCCACATCTTCACCGACTCGGTCGCACGGCCCTTGAAATAGGCTGTGAGGAAGCTGCTCTGGGCGTTTACAATCTTGTTTATGGTCGAGTCGTTCTCTTCGGGGTACATTATGATTTCTACATTGCCGTTGATATCGAGACGCCTCAACTCGCCGCCGACAAAATTTGCCACCATTTCCTTGCCGCTCAACTGCTGGAAATGCGGTCCCTCGATATGCTCGGCAGCAAAGGCCTGGTCGGGCAGTACGGCACGTTCTATGGTACTGTCGTTGAGCAACATCTCAATCACATTGCCGAAAATCTGACGTTCCTCGCTCCATACTACCGGGTTGATAAACATGCGCAGGGTTGAATCGCGCTCGGTAAAGCGCAATGAATCGCATACGCCTTGCAGGTCGGCACGGTAAAACCTCACCCCCGGATGCACTACAGCCACATGCGATGTGTCGACGCGCACCGATGCCTTTATGCCCTTGATAGTGTCTTCGGCAATCTTGACGGTATCGTAGAGGGCTGCCGTGCGTATATAACGCCCATGCAGATATAGGGTATCGGGGCCGTTGTAATGCTTGATCAGCGCCTTGCCGGTGACAAAGGCTGTGTCGGCAATCTCGTCATAAAATCCATAGTTGCCACAAACCTGGGCATCGTGCACGCTGTCGGTCAGCACCATGCCGCCCCAAGCTTCGCCATATCCTCGCGTACGGTCGTAGAAAATCGTATCGGCAGTAAGGGTGTGGTGCTGGGCTGTGACGATTGTAGAGCGGTCGTAGAGGGTCGTACGGTTACTGTCGGTATCGTAAACGCCGAGGGTGGTATATATGGTGCCGCGCTGATTTACAACCTCGCTTGGCGAGAACAGCTGCGCTATATGCGTGCCGGTGTTATAATACAGCGTGTCGGTATATATGTCGAGAGTATCGCTTTGGTTACGCGAATTGAGGTGTACGTTAGTGTAGAAGTTGGCCTCTTTGGTCGAGGGCACGTACTCGCCGTAGAGCGATGTAAGGGTGTTTGAGGGGTCGGTAAGTTTGCCGCCAACCTCGTAGTAGCCCAAGTCGATAGCGAGATCGTAGATAAACACATCGGTCTCGAGCATCACATCGCGGTTGATGAGCTTTACCTTCTTGCCGGGGTCGGCATAGAGGGTGGCAATCTCGGAAACGCCGTCGTAGTCGAGTTCGTCGGCATAGACAAAGAGCGTGTCGCCCTGCTCCATGCTCACATTACCGAAAGCCTGCAAAGACTCCGACGCCTCGAAAAAGTGCGCACTGTCGCACTTCATGGTCATCGGCCCTTTGGTAAATACCACATTGTCGATAACCGTCAGGAAGGAATCGAAAGGCTCTTTGCGCAAAAGCTCGGCATGCTCCAGAAACACCCGGTTTCCGGCAGAGCGGTCGGCATGGGGAATCTGTGGCCGTATCGGCGGTGTGGGACGGTCGTGGGGGGCCAACGCCATAAGCGCCGGCAATGCAAGCAGTAAAAAAGCTATAAAGAATGACTTACGGCTCATCTTATCAAGTTGTCGGGCTCTAAGGCAAGCACACCGGCTGTCTTATTTAACCCAGCCTTTGTGGCGGAAATCGCAGCCGCGCCAACCGTCTTCGATACGCACGTAGGTATCTTTAATCTTTTTGGCAATCCACTTGTCTACGATTTCCTGACTGCGGGCCTGCTCATACATATTCTTGATTGTCTGGTAATCATCGGCAAGGTTTGCCTGGTGGGCATCGATACGCGATGTGAGACGCACAACGGCAATGACCTCGCGGGCACTCTTGGGGTTGCGCATGATGAACGGCTTGGAAATCTCGCCGGGCTGGAGTTTCGACACAGCCATGGCGACTTCCTGGGGCAGCTCCGACATCTCGAAGCGTGTGGTGTTTGTCTCGGCATTGACCATTACACCGTTGCTCATACGTGTGTCTTTATCCTGCGACACGAGCTTCACAGCCTCTTCGAAAGTCATGGTTTTCTTCTCTACGATATCATTGCGTACAGAGTCGAGACGTGCCATAGCCTCGTCCTTGTCTTTCTGCGACACCTTCGGACGCAAAAGGATGTGGCGCGAATTGATACGGTCGCCGCGCTTCTCGATTAGCTGTATGATATGGAAACCATACTCGGTTTCAACGATTTTCGACACCTTCTTGGGGTCGTTGAGGTTGAATGCCACGGCAGCGTATTCGGGCACAAGCTCAGCACGGCCCTTGAAGCCGATCTCGCCGCCACGAACAGACTCCGGAGCTTCGGAATACAGAATCGCCAGAGTCGAGAACTCGCTTTCACCCTTGGTGACACGGTCGGAATAATCGCGCAGACGAGCCTTCACGTCATCGATTTCCTGACGAGGAATCACAGGGTTGAGGGTCAGCAGCTGCACCTCGACCTGCAGTGGTATGAATGGTATGCTATCTTTGGGCAGGCCGTCGAAGTAACGGCGCACATCGCCGGGGGTAACCTTGATATCCTTGGTCAAGCCCGAGCGCACCTGCTGCACACGCATACGGTTGCGCATGTTGGTGGCATAGTATTCGCGGATATCGGGGAATGCCTTGCGGAAATACTGCTCTACCTTTTCGCGGCTGCCGAGGTTGGTAATCAGGAAGTTCATCTGGGCATCGACCTGCATCTGCACCATCGATTCCTGCACTTCTATGGTATCGATATCAGCCTGATGCAAGAACAGGCGGTCGATAGCAATCTGCTCCGGAATGACACAGTAGGGATCGCCGGGAATGCTCATACGCTCATTCTGAAGATCCATGTAGGCCTGCTCTATCTCCGATTTATATATAGGCTCATCGCCAATCATCCAGGCAACCTCATCAATAACGTTGTCGCCCGAAGCGGCGAAAAGGCCGGCGGCAACCATAAGGGTGAGGCCGCTCAGTAGTGATTTCTTATTCATTAGTAAGCACTTCAATTAGATGCAACTGCAAAGTTAAACCATTTTTGCGACTTTACCCTACTCTTTAATAATTTTTATCTATTCAAGCCCCGCACAGGGATAAAAAACAGGGCATACGCAAAAAAATCGCAATAAGTGTGTAACGTTTTCACCCTTGCTGTGTCTTATAGGTGTATGACATCCGGAGAATTCGAAATATTGGCCCGCGGTCTTACGCCCCGCCTACGCACGGAAGCACGCCGTATCGTCGCCGACGATATGGATGCCGACGACGTGGTGCAGGACATCATGCTCCGACTGTGGAGTATGCGCGACAGGCTCGATGCCCTGCAGTCGGTAGAGGCTTTCGCCCTCATTGCCACCCGACGGCAGGCTATCAACACCCTGCGTCGCATTCATCCCGAGCGGCACATGGCGCTGGACGAGAGCATTGAAGGCGATACATCGCCCGAGGAGCAGATGATCGAATCGCAACGACGCGATACCGCCGACGCCGTGATGTCGCAATTGCCCGACAGCCAGCAGACCCTGCTAAAGCTAAGGCATATCGAAGGCTACGACAATGCCACAATCGCAGCCTTACTGGGTACAAGCGAGGGCGCAGTACGTACCGCCCTTTCACGAGCCCGCCGACATGTGGCGACAATCTTTCAAAAACAATATACGCTATGAAGATACCTCACCTCACACGCGGCCACGATGCCGATTCGATACGCAACCTGGTAGGGCGTTTTCTCGACGGCGATACCACCCCGGCCCAGGAACAGGCCATATACACATACTACGCCAGCCACAGCGAGCTGCCCGGCGACCTCGAAAGCTACAGGCCGATGTTTGGCTGGTATGCGGCAATTACACCGCAGCGCCGCAAGCGCAACCGCTCCAAAATCGCAGGCATTGCGGCAGCTATCGCCGTACTCGTTGTTGCAGGGGTAGCCTTGATAGGGCAGAATAATTCGAGCACCGACAGGCTGTATGCCTCATATAAAGGCAGCTATATAATACGCGACGGTCAGAAAATCGACGACATATCATTGATTTACGCCAACCTCGCATGTGCCGAACTTATGGCCGACAGCATTATCGACCAGGCCGACCAAATGGCCAAGCGCATCGAGCAAAGCGACGATATCCTTATCGAAAACGTCTTGTCGAACATCGACGACCCGCAACTTGCCAAAGAAATCAAAGAGGCATTTTACGAATAAAACATATACCTTTGTAAATATTATAATTCACTGCTATGAAACAGTTTATCATATTAGCCATCGCATTATTCTTCGTTCTGCCCGCCACGGCACAGGGCAAAATCGACCGCGTGATTGCCGACATCGAAAACAAACCCGATGTAGAAACCACCTACTCAGAGCGCCGCACCACCAAGGACCACAAACTCTACCGCATCACCACGGTAATCAATTTCCGCAACGAGGCCTACTACAAACGCCTTGTCAAGGCATTTGAAGACGAGCGCGGCAACACTATCAGCGCGGTCAAGACCATTGGCTCGCGCACATATAAATTTGCCGACGACAAAGGCACAAGCACTTACACCCTCTCCATACGCTCCGTAGTAAAGACCTGGAGAAGAAACGATGACAAAGGAGGCGATGACGAGAGCCTGATCGAAACCAACATCGACCCAAAAGGCGACACTTTCGTAACCACTACAAAGTGCAACAGCAAAGAAATAGCCAAAATACAGCGCGAAATTTCGCGCAAACAGGCCGCTATCGAACGCGAACACGCCAAGATGCAACGCGACTTTGCCCGCAAGCAGGCCGCTATCGAGCGCGAGCAAGCCAAGATGCAGCGCGACATCGCTCGCCGACAGGCTGAAATCGAGCGCGAGCATGCAAAAATGCAGCGCGAGTTCGCTCGCAATCAAAGCAAGCGCAACGCAAAAAACGACGAATACGCACTAAACAAATAGAGCTTTCACTGCATCCTGTGCAGACCTTCCCAACGCACATTCCAGCCTTCGGGGAAGCCGGGATTATTGACTTTGGAGCAGCCGTCCCAACCGGCGCACATCATTGCCACGGCAGCCAAAAGGCTGCCGTTTCCAGGCATATAGAGGCGTAGGCGTTTGTCCTGATAATTATGGCCGTTGGGCAGGTAGGTATTCTTCTGTGTATCAATCAGCAGTGCATCGACTGCAATGTCAGCGCACCCGAGTCGGGCTGCAGCCATAGCTATCATACCATAATCCCAGCCCCATGTGGTGGCGAAGTTCCAGTCGGATAGTACGCGACGCAGGGTCTTGCGCATCGTTTCGGCATCGTATACACAGGTATCGGGCAGCATAGCCACACCGAGAACCGCAGGGTGATCGCTGCGCGACTTGAGGTCGAAACTCTCTTTTGAAATCTTAGCCGAACCTTTCATCGAAGCCGACACGTAGGGGTCGAAGGCCTTGCCATGCGCCTTCTTGTCGAAAGGTTTCAGCGGCAAGCCCGACACATAGATACCGTTGCTGCCGACAACGGGCGATGCAAGTCGCCTTATCACTTCATCCCATTCACTGTTTCGCTCCAGACCACGGCGTTGGCGCCATTCCTGAGCCTTAGCAAGGCCGTACTTCCAATACGCCTGTTCGAATGGGTGACAGTAGCTGAAGTCCTTCGACATAGATTCCTGCATTGCAGTTTGCCCGAACAGTCTTATATCGCCTTTACCCTTGTCGCAAGCCTTGGCATAGTCGGCCATGAACTGCGCCGTTGCCTCTACAGCTTCGGCATAGCGGTCGAGCGCCGAGGGGTCGTTGCGTAGCACTTCCTCGGCAAGATAAATGAAATGAGGCTGTTGCCATATCAGGAAGGAGCCTGTATTCGAGGGCGCTTCACCGGCATCGGGGTCGGTCATTTTCATCCACCTCGCGCCGCCGAATCCCTGGCGGGCAGCGATAGCCTTGGCCGGTTCGAAGGCCTTGGCAATATACCAGTCGAGAAACCTGCGCGTGATGTCGGCCCGACCCCATAAGGAATGGTCTACGGTATGCCACCAAGCCATTTCGAGGTGCGGACGGCCAAACCATGAGTTATACGTTAGCCCGGTTTCCTGCGGTGGCATTTTTCCCGACGCATTGATAGCGGTAAGGTACTGCGACAGCACCACCCGGCGCTCGAGTTCGGCAGCCCTCGGGTCGCTGCATGCGCTGAAATCAACGGCTGCACCTTCGCGCCATAACTTCTGCCAATGCTTCATCACAGCTTTGTGCGACTGGTCAAACTCAAACGATGCTGTATTATCCTTTCCCAAAGTCGGGGTATATTCTACCGCAAGGCCGATTACGTCGTCGTGAGGCGTAAGGGTAAAGGAATTCTTACCCGAAGCTGCAAACGACGCTTTGCCCTCCCAGCGCACAATGGTATAATAATGAGTAGAATCCATATTGCGCTCAATAACAGCATAATTATCGCCATGCGCCGTGACTTTAGAGGTATGCGGTGCAGAGTCGGACCAATCGGCAGCATCGTCGGCATGAAGGCCGGTAGGATAAGGAAAGCGCAGCGCAACCGAGGCATCCCCGTCTGCAAAAGCCTTGCTCTTAAGACGGTAGAACACGCAGTCGCGACCGGGCATACATGCTGTGATAATATCGTAGTGGTTTCCGCCTGCATCGAAGCTGCTTTCGATCTCGCCGTCATAGAGTTTGAGTTCCTGGCGTATGTCGGTCAGCCCGGCAGCAGTAATCTGCTGTCCGTCTTTATCCTTGATATTCAGCCCGACAAGGCCGAGATTGACGCGGTGGGGATTGACGCGGTAGTACTGAGTAGCCCTCTGATTGCGGCTGCCGTCCTTGTATTCTACCGCGTAGACCTCTTTGTGGCCGTGGCCGAGGTCCATTTGCCGCAGGGTCTCGCCATGTTCAAGCTTCTCGGTATTCGGGAATGAATGCCAACCCCATTCGCTCATGGTAGTCAGGGGGATACCGTTTTTATACTCAGCCGCGAAAGTCTGCATACCGGTCGCATCGACCGTGACGGCAAAGTTGCCGTTGCCGACAGTCAGCGAGGCCAAGGTGTCGACGGCAGTAAGCACCGGATTGTGACGCGAGACAAGGGCGACACGGTCGATAGGCTTCGCCACATTGTCGCTATCGTAGCCAAGGCGCTCCATTTCGAGCGAAGCCCATATAAACGGGCCTATGCCCTTCGCATCGTTGTCGCGCACTTTCTCCTTAATATAATAATCAAACGACCCATCGCGACGGCGGTTTTCCTTGACTTTGGGTGCTGCAGCCTTTACCTTGTCGCTCACGCCGGGGCCAAGTCCTGCTACCGAGCAACAGTTTGTAAGCGAAATAGTTGTATCGGGATTAACCTTGATAAACCTATCAAGAATGCCTCGATAAGCCTTGATACCTGCGTCGCGGTACTTTGCCCCTACGTAGCCCTTGCGGTATGCCTTGAGCAATGAATAGGCGAACATCGACGAGCATGCAGCCTCGAGATAATTACCTTCGCGGCCGGGCGAGTCCATTACCTGATACCATACCCCGCTCGACGAATCCTGCCATTTGACAACAGCGTCAAGGTCCTTTTTAAGTATGTCGATAACTTCTTGACGGCGAGGATGACTTTGGGGCAGGCGGTCGAGAATCTCTACGAGCGCCATAGTAAACCAGCCCTGCGCCCTGCCCCAGCAATGCTTCGACAGGCCTGTGATGCTGTCGGCCCAAAACATCTCGCAAGTCTCGTCCCATGCGTGGCGGTTGAGAGCGGTAGCCTTGTCGAGCGTACGCTGATATGTCTTTATCACTTGGTCGGCGGCATCATCGTATACAGCCGAAGCCTTGGAGGGTTCCAAGAAATCATCGGCAGTCTGCACCGAGAACGGAAGGCCCATAAAAATGCCGTCGAGCCACACCTGCCATGCATAAATAGCTTTGTGCCAGAATACTCCCTCGGCAGTACGTGGTTGCGCCGACATCTGCTTTATAAGAGTGCGTATGGCCACGCCGGTCTTTTCGGTCGGATAAAGCTCGTGCATGCGGGCCACAAAATGACCGGTACGTACCTGGTCGAGATTGTAGTCTTCGAGGCGGTAGCCGGTGATTCTGCCGTCGGCCGAAATCACCGAGTCGGTATACATCTTGCAATAATCGAGTATATCATCGCCTCCATGGGCAAGGTAGGTGTCGAGCATCGATTCAAGTTCAATACCCATTACATAACTCCACTTCGGTTTTTTCGAGAAATCAAGCAAGTAGCTCTTGGGTACGCGCTTCATTTCCGAGCGGGTCATCCATTCGCTGTAGTGACTATAGGGCGCTTTCGTTATGGCCAAAGAGCCATTGACATATAGATTGTCGAAATTGATGTCGCGAGTCTTACCGCTTATATAGTTACCTTTCGCCACATTGTCGAAGCGGCAGTTGCTCACATTTATATCGCTGACACACACGCTCTTGTCGAGGGCGATAATCTGCACGCTGTACATACTGCGGCCACATGTCACGCTGTCGAGATTGATGTTGCGCACCTTGGGCACGAAGTTTCGACAGCATATCTCGTTGCGCTCATAGTCGAGGTTGATTTTGAGTACCGACTCGCGGCACCGGCCAACTTCTACGTTGCGCACATACACATTCTCGATCACTCCGCCGCGGCAGGTATTGGTTTTGATGCGTATCACGCGGTCGAGATTGGGGCTGTCCATGAGGTTGTTTTCTACAAACACGTTTCTACAACCGCCGGAAATCTCGCTGCCTATTACCACACCGCCGTGACCGTTTTTCATCTCGCAGTTTCGCACGATGATATTCTCGCTCGGCCTGTTCCATAGCCTTCCGTCGGCGTTACGACCGCTTTTAATCGCGATACAGTCGTCGCCTGTGTTGAAAAAGCAATCCTCTATCAACACTCCCTTGCACGACTCGGGGTCGCAGCCATCGCCGTTAGGGCCGTTGTTGTTGATCTTCACCCGGCGGACAGTCACGTTTTCGGAAAGCAGCGGATGAATCACCCAAAACGGCGAGCGCAACAAAGTTACATCTTCAATCAATATACCGTTGCAGCTGTGGAAGTTAATCAGCTGCGGTCTCAACCCGTCTTCCGGCCCGAACCGGCGCTCATCGGCCTTGACACCGTCTTCAGCCATTCTCAACAGGCGTGCACGAGCACCGTTGCGTTGGCTCACAGTACCTTCTTTCCAACCGTATTTGGCTGCACCACACCACTTCCACCAGGTATCATTGGTACCGCCGCCGTCGATAGTGCCTTCGCCGGTGACAGCGATGTCTTTGGCTCCATATGCATATATACACGGTTGCAGATTATAACAGTCAATGCCTTCCCAGCGGGTTTTGACAATCGGATAAAGCTCAGGCTCGAATACAAATTCGATTACCGCGCCCTTCGATACCTCCAGGTTCACACCGCTTTGCAGGCTTATAGCGCCGTTATAATAATGCCCGGCAGGCACCACAACCTTGCCCCCGCCTTTCTTCGAGACATCCGCAATGGCACGGTTGATAGCGTCGCGGTTGACACGCGGCGAGGCATCGGGCCGCGCCCCATAGCGGGTTACATCGGTGCTGCGACTTGGGAATACCGGCTGCCGGATAGACTTTTCTATCGAGATATAATCTTCAGTCCAGGCATCAGTGGAGTCGGCTTTGGCCGAAAATATCGAGAGTAGCACAAGAAATGCTGCGGTAAAAAATATTTTATGTTTCATAGGTAAGCGATTAAGGCTGTACAAAATTACAAAATATTCCCCAATGCCCGAAACACCGCTAAAAGGACATTTGTGTCCAAAAAGATGTTAAAATCGCAATTTGGCGATAGTTTAATGTTAAGAACGCATACTAAATGGCACTTAAAATTGGTTTAATCGGAATAATTGCTTAAATTTGCCACCAAAGATTTATCAATATGACCAACAAATACTTTCTTGCAACCGTAATGTTGCTGGCGGCAGGATACGTCAACGCTCAGAACAAACTGTCGCATAGTGCAATAAATTTGCTCAACGAATACAAAGAGGCTCCCGCAAGCCGCGGCGAGACTCCTGAAGTTTTTGCTATTGTTTCGCTTACCGCCCCGGAAAGACTTCCTGAATTCGAGGCCCTCGGTCTTGAAATCAGCGACAGCACCGGCGGTATCCTGCTCGTACACATCCCTGTTGACAGGGTCGAAGAGGTTGCCGCTCTCGAGTGTGTGAAAAGCATCTCGTTCGGCGAGTTGGCTCATCCTCTCATGGATAAGGCCCGCGTAGCATCTTCTGTAGACAAGATACATCTTGGCGAAGGTCTCGACAAAGCATTTACAGGCGCCGGCGTTGTTACCGGACTTTACGATACCGGCATCGACGCAGATCATATCAATTTCACCAACGCTAACGGTGAGACAAGGATTATCGCCGCTGCAAAGATTTCTAACGGTCGTCCGTCGTCGGGTGGTTTCTCTACCGACGACCGCAACCAAACTCACGGCACACACGTTCTCGGCATTATGTCGGGCAGCTACAACGGCCCGGGCGAGTATGCAGGCAGCACAGGCAACATCCCTTACTATGGTATCGCAACCAACTCCGACATCGTTGCCACCGGTGGCGAACTATACGACGCTAACATCCTGCGTGGCGTACAATACTGTATCGACAATGCTAAAGAAGTAGGCAAACCGGCTGTAGTGAACCTGTCGATCGGTACAAACACCGGTCCTCACGACGGTTCGACAGACTACTGCCAAAAACTCGACCAGTATGGCAACGACGCAATCATCGTTATCTCTGCCGGCAATGAAGGCGATATAAAAATGGGTGTAGGCAAAACATTCACAGCTACCGACAAAACCCTTACCACATCGATTTACCCAATCAACGCCCAGACCGGCGCCAAGGTAAACAATGTTTCAAAATGGAGCGGTAATGTTCAATTCTATGCAAGCGACGCGCGTCCATTCAAGCTCCATATCGCAGTAATGGACCTTGACAAGCCCGCTAATCCACAGATTATCGACGAATATGTTATTTCCGAATCTACTTCGGGCAAACAGACTTACGTAGGCGGTCGTCCTAACTCGATGACTTCATTCGAGCCCCTCATAGATTTCGACTATGCATTCGACTCTAACAGCTGGATGCGTGTATCGACCAACGTCAACCAGTTCAACAACAGCTACTCGGCATACATCGATTTCAATGTTAGCATGGCTCGCGAGAACGACGGCTGCGTTGTAGCATTTATCATCGACGGCAACGAAGGCCAGACCGTACGCGGCTATGTGAATTCGTCAGGCTCGTCTATACAAACATATACCGGCCAGTTCAGCAACCGTGGCATAAGCCTCTGGAGCACCGGCGACTGCAACGGTACTATCAACGATATGGCTTGCGGTAAAAACGTTATCGTAGTAGGTTCGTACACCTCGCGAAACAGCTGGCCCACAGTTACAAGCAACCGCGAGAACCTCGGCTTTGCAAGCGCATTCCCCCTCAACGACATCAGCTACTTCTCGTCGTACGGTACTCTTGCCGACGGTCGCAACCTTCCCCATGTATGTGCTCCAGGCGCATTTATCGTATCGTCGTTCAGCAGCTATTACATCGAGGCCAAGAATCCAAGCTCGCAGGATCTCGTAGCTAAAGTATACGACGACGACCTCGGCATCGACCACTACTGGGGACGTATGCAGGGCACATCGATGTCGTCGCCCTACGTGGCAGGCACTATCGCACTGTGGCTCGAAGCAAACCCCAACCTCGATGTCAACGCTGTGAAAGATATCATCGCCAAAACATCGAAGAAAGACAGCTACGTAAACCGTGGCGACGCAGTTCAATGGGGTGCCGGTAAACTTGATGCCTACGAAGGCCTCAAAATGGCTATCGGCTACAATAGCTCGGTCAACGATGTTGTCGTAGACAAGAACATTATCTTCAATGAGGTTTCGAAGGGTGTTTACGACATCTTCGCCCAGGGCGCAAAGACTGTCAACGCTGCCCTCTACGCCCTCAACGGCACTCAGGCTGCTGCAGTAAGTGCTACAGGCGAGAATGCAACTATCAGCACCGAGGGTCTTGCTGCAGGTGTGTATATCCTCCGCATTACTGCCGACGGCAACACCGAGACTCACAAAGTAATAGTGAAATAATCAGATCTACTTTCATACACAAAGACAGGGCCGGGAAAATTCCCGGCCCTGTCTTTGTGTATGGGGTTTAATCAAATTTCAACTAAGCCCTATCTTGAGAACTATGAGATAGGCTGCAACCACGACAAGCAATACCGTAGAGGCAATAATGGCCGTTATGGCCAGTCGCTTCATCGCCAAGGAAGAGTGCCGCACACCCACAAAACCGGCAATTATACCGGTAGCGGCAATAGCCATTGCCACATAACCGTTGGCCCAGGCCAAAACGGCCCACGCTATCAACGCAAGCATAACTGCACACCACACCCATGCCGGATGCGAGCCTGTTCGAGGGGCTTGCGCCTGATCTTCTACCTTTTTTTCTTCTATATCATTCATATTCGTAAGCTCAATTGAAAACCATGGCAAAGATATAAAAAATACCGATGCCATGTATAAATAATACAATTATTGTAAAAAATAGTTTACAACAGCGGTGCTTTTCACCTACTTCGTGAGCTTATTCCTTACTTTGATAGTATGTACCTGAATACTCGGTCACAGCGGGACCGGTCATCATTATATGCCCGTCGGCAGCCATATCCAAACCGAGGTTACCGCCTATGAGCCTCATAGTCACAGGCCATTTGGCCCGTCCGGTAGCTACAGCTGCGGCAGCGGCGGCACATGCGCCCGTACCACAGGCCATAGTTTCTCCAGCTCCGCGCTCCCACGCACGCATTGATAGATTGTGAGGGTCGTCGACTCGCACAAATTCTATATTCGCTTTCTCCGGCCATATTTCATGCTCTTCGAGCTTGGGGCCGATAGTGGTTACGATGTCGCCGTCGAAGCTGTCCACAAAGACCACTCCATGAGGATTGCCCATCGACACAGCAGTTACCCGTACGGTGTCATCTCCAACTGCCACCGGCGCGTCTATCATCTTTTCTCCGTCGAATGCCACCGGTATGGCGGTTGGCTCGAACTGAGGCATGCCCATATCTACGGTCACAGTATCGGTAAGGCCGTCTAATCCGGGATGTACCTCTACGGTCTTGATACCGCTCATAGTCTCGATGCGCACATGGGTATCGCCTACAAGTTTATTATCGTAGATATACTTGGCAACGCATCGTATACCGTTGCCGCACATCTGTGCTTCAGATCCGTCGGCATTGAAGATACGCATACGGCAGTCGGCGTTCTCGCTCGGGAGTATTGCGATTATACCATCACTGCCTACGCCGGTATGGCGGCGGCTGATGCGGCGGGCAAGGTCCGATAGATTGTCGATCGGGCGGTCTATGCAATCCACATACACGAAATCATTGCCAAGACCGTTCATCTTCACAAACGGTATGTCGGTAAGGGTTGAGGCCGACACCGACGGTTTGCCGCTATCGAGTGAGCGCACGGCCATGGCGAGGTGTTCAAGGCCCTCGTCGAGTATGGCGCGGGGCACACCGATATTCATGCGCATAAAGCCGGAACCCTCGTTGCCGAAGGTACTGCCTTCGCTCAAGGCAAGGTGGCCGCGCTCTACAAGGAGTTTTACCAATTCCTCGCGACTAAGGCCGAGACCGTGGAAATCGAGCCATACTGTAAACGAGGCCTCCGGCTTGTATAATTTTATCTCGGGAAGGTTTTTATCGAAATACTCTACGGCATGGTCAACATTGGCTTGAAGGTACTCAAGAGCCTGGTCGAGCCAAGGGCCACCGTGCTCGTATGCAGCCTGTGTGGCAACCATCGCTGCTATCGGCGGTGCATTAAACTCGCTTGCCGACAGCCAGTTGAAGAATGGTTCGCGTACACGAGGCGATTTCACCACCGTCCACGCACTCACTATGCCGGGAATATTGAATGTTTTGGAGGGCGCACCAAGGGTCACTGTTATTTCCTCGGCCTCGGGCGATACCGACGCGGTTGGGATATGGCGGCGACCGCCGAGCATCATATCGCCATAAATCTCGTCGGACACGAGCACAACACCGTTGTCGCGACAGATTTCAGCCACACGGCGTAGGGTTTCGGCATCCCATTGCAAACCGATAGGATTGTGAGGATTACATACAATCATCATCGACGGGCGCTCGGTATGTATCACCTTTACAAGACCGTCGAAATCCATTACATAGCGACCGTCGTCGGTACGGCGCAAGGGGTTGTTTGCCACTCGGCGACCATTGCCCTCGATTACGGAATGAAAGGAATGATAAACCGGCGGCTGTATAACAACGGCATCGCCGGGCTCGGTAAAGTAGTTGATACACAAGCTCAAACCTTTTTTGAGGCCGGGCATAAAAGTCACCTCGTCGTTTGCCACATCCCAGCCGTGGCGCGTACGCAACCACGTAGAAATGCTGCCCCAGAATTCCTGAGGCGGTGTAGTATATCCTAAAACAGTATGATTGAGGCGGTTGCGCAATGCCTCGATAATAGCCGGACAGGCCTGGAAATCCATGTCGGCAATCCAGAATGGCAGCAGGTCGTGGCGACCGAACTTGCGGTCCATTTCCTCGAATTTTGTTGCACAGGTATCGTGGCGATCGACCACGCAGTCGAAATTGTACTTTTCTTCACTCATCATGTCGACAAAGTTAGCAAAAATCCCCGATATGTAAAATCGAAAAGCACGGTACTATTATAGCACCGCGGCTATCTTGCGTATATTGGCAAGACGACTCATAAAAGAGGAATCTGATTTTACCACCTGCATGTTATAGTCACTTTGCAATTTCAAAAACATTTCGGCATCAATGCCTAAAGCGGCTTCTAACAACAATGCAAGCTCTACATTTACAGCTCGTTTACCATTCACAACTTCGTTGAGTAGTGAAGGCGACACCCCAATCTGACGCGAAAGTTTAGCCTGCGAAAGATTACGCGCCTCCAATTCATCCCGAATAAGTTCTCCGGGATGTGTCGGTTCGAACGCTGTCAGATTATTGGCTATCATAGCCGGATCTATATTGGCAAGTGTAATCATATTAATCGTAATGGTTTGAGAGTTCGACAATATTACATATAGTAAGAATAGGATCCTCGGTAGTTTCTTCCAAAGTAAACTCTATACGGTATTTACTATTGACTCTAACAGAGAACAGCCCAGCTTTATCGCCGGAAAGAGCCTTGAAGTTCAAAGAGTTGACAGGATAGAGAGACTCTTTAGAGGGCGCAGACATAAGATACTGTATACACCGTTTGTACCGATTTATAATCTCCGGCTGAAAACGACGTTTTTTATCTCTTGTAGCACCTTTTTCGTATAACTCTTTTAGATATGTTTTGGAAAAAACAACTATCATATAATCTATTGTTCACAAGATAATTCCTATTCAGTATAATTCTTTTAGGGACAGCCTTAGTTCTGCGTAAGGCCGTAAAAGCCGATAATAAACACATTAACTGACCACTATTTTGCAACATAAACAAGTTGAGTTCACCAAACTTATTTAATATCCTGCATATAATGTCACAAAGTTAATAAAAGTCCCCCATATTCACAAATTTGTGAAGCACATTTCAAATAAATAACGACAATTTAGCAAACAACTAAAACAATTACCTAAAGTCCAATGTGAATAATAGTTAAAACACTCTACCAAAACATTAATTGTTAGCAGATAAGAACTTTTAAATTGTTAATTTTGTGACACAAACGCAGATTTACGCGACAATAAACAGCAATATACAGCTATGATTTTATCATCTTTCAGATACAGCACAGCCAGTTGGGAACTTACAGAAATGGGGGCTTTAAAACAAGCCAATCTAATTGTAGGCAAAAACGCATCAGGCAAGACCCGCACTATAAACGCCTTAAAAAACGTCACTTCGTTTCTCCAAATGAAGCCGAAGAACTTTCTCTTCGACAACGAGTTTCGCGCTGAGCTTAGCTTTACCGACCCCGACAACGAGGCATGGAAGATGACTTATACTTTTGAGATTACCGAGTCCGGCATCAACTACGAAGAACTTACCGTAAACGGCGAGACAATCGTGAAACGCGACCCCGACACTTCTATCATCAAAGGCCAATCGATCAATCCACCCACCGACAAGCTCGTAGTGCAAGTTCGCCGTGACCGCGACGCGTACCCCGAGATAGAAGACCTCATGGAGTGGGCCGAAGGAGTAGTAGCAATTTCTTGCTCGAATCTCAATCCGTTTACATTATTCCCAGCCAGTGTCATTAACCCCATGCCATTGAGCGAGTTGGTCGACTCTTTAGGAAGCGACGACAAAGAAAAGGTCATAGAGCAGGCCCAAACCTTAGGTTACGACCTTAAAAGCATAAATATCCTGCAGCCCGGCGGCGACCTCAAGCTTGTCGTTATCGAGGAAAACGACATCAACAGCCCGATATTAGATTTTCAGCTGTCAAGCGGCATGCTGAGGGTGCTTTATATGCTATTCTTCCTCGCGAACATGCATCGTGGAAAAAAATACTCCATGATTCTTGTCGACGATCTCGGCGAAGGCCTTGACTATAAAAGGGCTACACTGCTCGGGAAGATTATTTTTGATTCCTGCCGGACAAACAAGGTACAGCTTATCGCAAGCTCTAACGACTCCTTCCTTATGGACGTCGTAGACCTGTCGATGTGGCAGATACTACGTAGGCACAAAAGCAGAGTCAGCACTATCAACAATACAAATACCCCCGAACTTTTCGACGAGTTTAGCATGACCGGTCTAAGCAACTTCGACCTTTTCTCTTCTGATTTTATCGACAACTTCCTTTTCTCCCGCAACAAATGAAATACGCAGTCTATGTCGAAGGACAGTCGGAGATGCTATTTGTAGCGGACGTATTGCAGAAATACTCTAACTACGACCCTGCAAAGGTAGGTTTTAAATGCATAAACCTCACTGCCGACATCTACGAGGCCGTAAGTTATCCGGTTCAGGGCGATTTAAATTCCAACAATTATTATCAGATTGTCAATGTCAACAACGACAATCTCGTTGTCAGCAAGCTGAAGAAAGACATTCAGGGACTGGCAGCAAATGGTTTCTACACCATTTTAGGGTTGAAAGACGCATATAGCGAAAGCTATCAAAAACTGGTGTCGAACCAAGCAATTGTCGACCGCGACATGATTGAAAAGCTCCACAGCATACAGCACAATATAATAAATGCTGGAGACATCGACTGCCGCCTTCATTTTGCCATTATGGAATATGAGACATGGATGCTCGCATTGATCGACAATTACATTACGTCGCATCAACTTGATACAGCCGATATTTTATCGCAATTCGGCCTCGATATAGAGTGCAAATTAGAGGACACTGTGTATCATCCTTTTCCCTTAGTTCAGAAAATATATCAAGTCTGTGGCGAGAGCTATCACAAACACGGCAAGGAATCGCTTTCATTCCTTTCTACCCTCGCTGTCGATGACTATGAAAGACTGCGAAAGTCGGGCCGATGTCCTTCTTTCTCAAAATTTATCGACAGTCTTTTGGGAGAGCCTTGCCCCGATTTGCCCTGATTACATTTTATAACTCATATTTGAGACTCCTGGAAAAGTTGGTTTTTTCGTTAAAAGACCAACTTTTTTCATTTTCTGTGTAACTTTTCCGGAGTCGCTGCGTCATATAGTTATAAATTCAATTCTCACATTTGATATGCAGCGATATATTTATTCCATATTTATGCTTGTTATCAGCTTCACTGCCTTTGCATCGTTACCTGTTACCGAAGCCAACTACCTGTACGAGGAAAGCATGATATGGGCCCGTCTCGACAGTGTCAGCGCCCGCATATGGAAAGAAATCGACATTAACCCCACTCGAGAAGACAGCCTCATGAGTATATACCACAACGCTTTTCAGAAGTCCTTGGAAGAGAACAGATCTACGGCTATCAGATATGCAGCCGTGCCAAGCGGTATACAGCGTGTATATATGGTGAGAGGCGAAATCGCAAAAGACACACTCGCCACATTGCTGTCAGGGCTGCCCGACTCTATTCGAGATTCGTATTACGGAAAACTTATCGACCGACACATCAACACCCATCAGCTCGAAATAGGCGACAGTATTGTACCTTTCCCTTGCCAACTTGCCGACGGGTCTCAATTCGACTGGAAGTCGCTCAATGGCAAGAACGTACTGGTAATATATAGCGGTTATCGCTGCATGGGAAAAGAAGGTCGTGAAGCGCTCAAAGAGCTATACCGAACCACTTCAAGAGACTCATTCGAAATCGTACACTACTGGATAGAGCCCGGCAATTTGGCAACTCTCAAGAAAGAAGCCGAGAAATACGCCTTTAACTACCCTATAGTAAGTGATTTTCTCGGAGACGCAACCCCTATAAAGATAATATACGGCTGTCAGAGCATGCCTACATATTATTTCTTTGACAGCGGGCACCGCCTATTGTATAAAGGTCTGGGCGAAGAATTTCCCTGGGACGCGATGGAAGCCCACCTCGGCATTAAGGATAAATGAGCATAAGTAACTCGCAGCCTCATTGTGCTACATTGAATTTTTTCTTAAGAGTTACCTAAGAAAACCACCAAAGCAAAAACCAGATTTAAAACTTAAAACATAAATAACTCGCAGCTTCATCGAGTTACATTGCATTTTTAATATAAACTTTAATAGTTACATATAATCTAACATTCTATAAAAATGATTATCTCATTACGCGATGTAAACAAGACCTACCCCGGCGTGGTACCTTTGCATGTGCTCAAAGACATCAACCTCGAGATTGCTCGTGGCGAACTGGTGTCGATTATGGGCGCATCCGGTTCGGGCAAGTCGACCTTGCTCAACATCCTCGGCATCCTCGACAACTACGACAGTGGCGAGTACCTGCTCGACGGGGTGCAGATACGCGACCTGAGCGAGAACCGTGCAGCAGAGCTACGCAACCGTTTGATTGGTTTTGTTTTCCAGTCTTTCAACCTCATCAGTTACAAAAACGCCCTCGAGAATGTGGCCCTGCCGCTCTACTATCAGGGCATAGGCCGCAAGAAACGCAACGCCATGGCCATGGAACAACTCGAACGCCTCGGCCTGGCCGACCGTGCGACACACCTGCCGGGCGAACTTTCAGGCGGTCAGAAACAGCGCGTGGCTATTGCAAGGGCTATTGTGACCAATCCCTCGATAATCCTTGCCGACGAACCCACAGGAGCGCTCGACTCGCACACATCGAAAGAGGTAATGGAAATTTTCCGCCAGCTCAATGCCGACGGAATGACAATCGTAATCGTAACCCACGACCCCGGCGTCGGAGCGGCCACTAACCGCATCATCCGCATCGTCGACGGCGAAATCGTAAACACCGATGCTTGACCTGCTGCATGAAATAGGCCAGACGCTGCGCAACAACAAACTGCGCACAGCCTTGACGGGCATTGCTGTGGCATGGGGTATTTTCATGCTCATAATACTGCTCGGTGCGGCTCGTGGAGTCACAAACTATTTCGACGACTCAATGGGCAGCAGGGCTACAAATGTGATATCAATATGGGGTGGACGAACATCCAAGCCTTACAAAGGCTACAAGGACGGTCGTTGGATAAACCTAAAGGGCAGCGACGCCATCGCTATCGAGAACGACAACCCGAAGACGATAAGCAAGGTAACGCCTTTTGCATCGGTTGACACGGCAAAAATCAAAACCTCGCGCGACGCTATATCCGGTTTCGAGGCCGTTTTCCCGGAGGCTATACGTACCGAACGACTTGAGATGAAATATGGCCGGTTTATCAACGACCTCGACATCAGCGAGAGCCGCCGAGTAATGGTGCTACGCGACAATCAGGCCGCACTGCTTTTCGGCGACGATGAAAAAGCTCTCGGAAAGACCGTTAGCTCAATGGGCTTGGCTTGGACAGTGGTTGGCATATACTCTCACCGCTGGAACAAAAGCACCTATGCACCCTACACTGCCTTTAAGGCCGTAACCGGCAACAACGACGATGCCAACCAGCTCGACGTGACGGTAGAAGGCCTTAAAACCGAGGCCGACGGAGAAGCGGTAGAAGACAATATCCGCGCAAGCATTGCCCGCACACACGAGTTTGCGCCCGACGATGCAAATGCTATTTGGACATGGAACCGCTTCAACGACTACCTCCGAGGCTTGGAAGCCAACAATATGCTGCGTCTTGCCGTATGGATAATTGGCCTGTTGACTCTGCTTACAGGCATTGTGGGTGTGAGCAACATCATGTTTGTGTCGGTGCGCGAACGCACTCACGAGATAGGCATACGCCGTGCTATCGGTGCCAAGCCGAGATCGATTGTGATGCAGGTCATCACCGAGAGCGTTGCCGTGACTGCTATTTTCGGATACATTGGTATATTCTTAGGTATCATAGTACTGCAGGTCATCAACCACTTTGTCGGTGACGACACTGAAGGTTTCAAGAACCCGACAGTCGATATATCAATAGCCGTACAAGTCACTCTCGCACTTATAGTTTCCGGTGCCATTGCGGGCCTATTCCCGGCCCTAAAGGCTACCAAAGTCAAACCAGTAGAAGCCTTGCGCGACGAATAAACCATGCGACTGACAATATTTCAACCCGAAAACTGGCGCGAGATAGCAGCTACACTGTCGCGCAACAAGACCCGTACATTCCTCACCGCCTTCGGTATCTTCTGGGGCACGGCCATGCTCGCCATGCTCGTGGGCGGAGCCGACGGTTTCAAAGGCATGATGAGCCGTAACTTCGCCGGATTGGCCACCAATATGGGCGGCATGGGCTCAAACAGCCGATCTATTTCGTATATGGGCTTCAACAAGGGCAGTTACTGGGACCTTACCACCGAGGACATAGAGGATATACGCCGCATAGCCCCGGCTATCGAATATTCGTCGGCGATGAATGGTCGCTCGGTCACAGGTGTGTACTCTACGCGCTCCAAGGCTGCACAAGCCATGGGCATAGAGCCCGACTATGCCAAAATAATGCTGCCTCGAATATATGAAGGCCGTTTTATCAACGCCCGCGACTGCTCCGAAAACCGCAAAGTAGTAGTGCTTGGCCGCAACATCGCCACCGAACTGTTCGGCAACGAGTCGCCAATAGGCAAGCGCGTGAGCCTCAACGGCGTATATTTCACCTGCATAGGCGTGGCCGGGCAGCTGGGCGAAGCGAGCATCATGGGACGTATCGACGACAGCTACACTATACCGGGCACTACTCTGCGACAGGCTTTCAACCAGGGCAACGTAGTAGGTTTCTTTATCTACACAGCCCCGGGAGGGCACAAGCCCAGTGAAAACGAAATGCCTATACGTCGATTCCTGTCGGGACGGCACGCCATTCATCCCGACGACAGCCGCGCTTTCTGGTTTATGGATATGTCGGAGATGTTCGAAATGGTCAACGGACTCTTCTTGGGCATCGCCATTCTCGCCGGCTTTGTGGGCGCGGGCTCTCTCTTGGCAGGTGTTATAGGCGTGGGTAATATCATGTGGATCATCGTCAAGGAGCGAACACACGAGTTTGGCGTACGCCGCGCAATCGGTGCCAAACCGCTCGACATTACCGTACAGGTGCTCAGCGAGAGTGTGTTGCTCACACTTGTTGCGGGCACGGCTGGTGTATGCTTTGCAACAATTGTGCTTGGCATCGCCGACTACTTCACCGCCGACCCGGCACTCGGCAAGGCAGGATTCGAAATAAGCTTCGGCGGTGCGCTCGCTATCGTTGCAACATTCTTCGTACTCGGCAGCGCCGCCGGCACATTACCCGCCGTAAAAGCAATGCGCATCAAACCTATCGAGGCCCTGCGCGACAAATAAATTTTCCTAAACCGAAAAATATAATCTACAACATAAATGAAAAAAGTATTCAAAATCATCCTGTGGGTGCTGGTAGCAGCAGTATTTGTCGGCACCTTTGTCTTTCTCTACAACAACGGCAAGAAGAAAGAAGATGTCTATGCCACTGCGCAGCCGCAACGACTGTCGATCGAACGCAACACTGTGTTAACCGGTAAAATCGAACCGCGCGACGAAATCGAAATCAAGCCACAGATTTCGGGCATTATCAGCGAAATTAACGTCGAGGCCGGCGACCTCGTAAAGGAAGGCGATGTGATTGCCAAAATCAAAGTTATACCCGAGGCATCGCAGCTGTCAAATGCTCAGAGCCGCGTAACTAACGCCGAAATCGAACTCGCCGACGCTACTTCGAAGTTCAAACGCGACAAGGAGCTTTTCAGCAAAGACGTAATCTCGCGCGAAGAATTCGAAACTTCTGAGAAAAACTACAATAAAGCGGTCGAAGAACTCGCTACCGCCCGCGACGCATACAATATCGTGCGCGAAGGTGTGAGCCGACTCAATGCCAAGGAGAGCAACACCCTCGTTCGCGCCACTATCACAGGCCTCGTGCTCGATGTGCCTGTCAAGGTCGGCAGCTCGGTTATCCAGGCCAACACAATGAACGACGGTACTACCGTGGCCAAAATCGCCGACATGAACAAGCTCATCTTCAAGGGCAAAGTCGACGAGACCGAGGTCGGCAAGCTCCGCGTAGGCATGCCTATGGACATCACTATCGGCGCGATGCCCGACATACACCCCCTTGCAACTATCGAATATATCTCGCCCAAGGGCGACGACAGCGGCGGTGCCAACACATTCGAAATCAAGGCAGCGCTCGTTCTCGACGATGTTACCGGGCTGCGTTCGGGTTATTCGGCCAACGCCAAGGTTGCCCTCGAGAGTGCCAACAATGTGCTCACCGTGCCCGAATCGGTTGTGACTTTCGAGGGCGACAGCACATTTGTATTCGTGATGACCGACAGCCTGCCAAAGCCCGAGTACAAGCGTACACCGGTTAAGACTGGCCTGAGCGACGGCATCAACATCGAGGTAAAAGAAGGTATTGATTCTACAGCGGTTCTCCGTGCAGCCAAAATCGAAGAGAAATGAAAAAAATAACACTTCTGCTTCTGGCACTTATTCCGCTCGCTGCCGGTGCCAAGACATGGACACTCGACGAATGCGTCACCTATGCTATCGACCATAATATCGACGTGCTCAACCGCCGCGTAAGCGTGCAGGAAAGCGAATTGGCTGTAACCGAAGCCAAAGACCGATTCCTGCCTCAGCTACATGCATACGGCTCGCAGAGTTTCAACTTCGGCCGCGGCCTTACCGCCGACAACACCTATGCCAACCGCAACACCTCGTCGTTTTCGGTCGGGGCCAACCTGAGCCTGCCGATTTTTCAAGGCCTACGCGCCGTGCGTCAGCTTTCATACTCGCGCACTGCCCTCAAAGCCCAGCTCGAGCAGGTAGAGGCGGCCAAGGACGACGTAACCCTCAATGTGATTAGCCAGTACCTGCAAGCGCTCTACGCTTCCGAGATGCTGCAGGTGGCTAAAAACAATTTGGCAATTTCGCAGTCCGAACTCAGCCGCAGGCAGGCTTTGCTCGACGCAGGCCGTCTGCCCGGACTCGACATACACGAGGCACGCGCACAGGTCGCCCAGGATGAATTATCGGTGACAAATGCCGTCAACGACAGCATACTCGCACGCCTCGACCTTGCTCAGTTGCTCAACCTGCCCGATGCCGACGATTTCGAAATCGCACCCCTTGGCGACGAAGACATACTGTTGCCAAATCCCGAGCAGATTTTCGAAAACGCACTTCAGTACAACCACACAATGCGTGCCGGACGACTGCAGCAGGAAGCCGCCGAGAAAAACGTTTCGCTGGCAAAATCGGGCTATATCCCCACACTTTCGTTCAGCGCCGGTCTCGGTACAAACTACTACAAGACCTCAGGCTATCAAAACGAGAACTTCGGAGCACAGATGCGCCACAACTTCGCCAAGAGCATCGGTTTCTCGCTCAGTGTGCCTATATTCGATGCCTTCTCGACCCGCAACAACGTGCGCCGTGCCCGCATACAGCAGGAAAGTCTGCGCCTGCAGTTCGACGATTCGCGCAACCGCCTATACAAAGCTATCATGCAGGCACATACCCAGGCTATAGGCGCTGTCAAGAAGCAAGAATCGGCACGCATAGCCGTTGAGAGCAGCCTTGCAGCCTTCGAAGCTATGAAAGTGAAGTACGACAATGGCCGCGCCAACGCCACCGAGTTCCAAAAAGCCCAGAGCAACTATATCAACTCGCAGGCCCAGGCCGTACAAGCCAAGTACGAACGCATCCTCCGCGCTCGCATCCTCGACTTCTACAACACCCGGCACCTATAACCGCAACGCATCATTCTCCCTCCCCTCTCTCGCAGGGTAACAACCTCAATAGGAGCTTGGCTCACCATAGCCAAGCTCCTGTCATATTCCGGCGTCATACCACGATAATTCGCCCCTGCACATAAACGGCACAAAGGCAAGTACGGCATCTTATGAGTCTGTATGATACCATAACGTGTATTATTCCCTCCGATGCCTAATCAAGGTTACTTTGGCAATAAAGCTTTGGCTTTTTCATTCTTAAACCACGAACTCCATTCTCCGACAAAATTTGTTATATGATAACCATTCTCGCCGTCTCGTTCTACTGTCCAGTTGCATTCATCATCATTCGGAACTATACGCAATAGGTCGCCTTTTTCCTGTTGGAATTGACCCAAGTGAACTTTGGTATGAGTTGGCTTAAACCATGTGGGGCTTTCTTCTTTTGATAAAATAAAGAATCGCACACCGTCGATGCAAGTCATATAGCATTTATTGGTCCTCACAAAACCGAGAATCTCCGGCAATCCGGTTGTACCATTAATTGCAGTAATGGTAAAAACCGAATCATCTGATTTTGACACAAGTACTTGGTCGTAGATAGGATGTATATCGTTGGCTTTTAGAAATGGAACGATGCTACCGCTTAGAAACTCTACAAGTTTAGAATCTGTAATTGCTGCTTCTTCTACATCCACATTGAGAGTCTCGATCTCGGCCTTTACCGACATTGCAACTATCATCACCAATATACATGTAATAATCAAGTGTTTCATAAATAGTGCTGATTAATATTTTAGCTGCTCTCAAAGTTAAGAAAAATTGCCGAATAAGCAAAATAACTTACTGCATAACAACGAAATATTATGCGCCCCAGAGCCAAGCTTCAATTAGGCAATACAGATTCGCTGATTATCAACACACGATCTAACCGACAGCTCGTAGAGTCGCGGCACAATGCTGTTTACCTAAAGTTGATTAATCAAAAGGACAGCAACGATAGGAGCTTGGCTCTCAGAGACAAGCCTCGATTAGGCGTTGGTATTCAAAATATTAGCAATACTGGCCGAGGCCTGTCTAATAGGAGAGCCAAGCTCCTATCGATGACACGCTTTCGCCTTAAGTAAACACCATTGTGCCGCGACCCAACGAGAGGGCGTGATACTGAAACGAACCCTTAAGTTAACAGCAGAAAATCGTCTTATATCACTACCGACCTTCAAAAACCATTACCTAAACCTTAAACTCAAACCTTAAACCGGGTCTCAACGAAAAAATAAAAACACAAAAAAATCGACGGGCGTGCCATCAAGGCATGCCCGTCGGGAGGCTTAAGATCTATCAATAAAAGTGAATCAAGCCTTAGATTGCACCTTTGTTTATATCGCTTGTGCAAGCCTGTGCTTGCACAAGCTGCCAAATCATATATCGTCTGCTACGAAACCTGTGCGGCGATAACCCTTTAAGGTGTAAATCGTACCGGGGTCGTCGCTATATTCGAGATTAAGCTCAATAGCGTCGGCCGGCATCTCCGACGGAGTGAGGGCTGCGCCAAACACAACCTTGCCGCCGGTAACGGTGACCAGCATGTCGGTACCGTCGTCGAAGGGTATCTCGTTGACCATAGGGGTGGTCGAACCGAAAGTCAGCGAAGCGACATCACAAGGCACTTCCACCTTGGTTACAGGGCTCCAGAAGTTGCCAAGGTCATCGACCCAGAGTGTTTTGCCGTCGTCGGCATTGCCGTTGTAAGTGATGATCATAAACTGCGATGTAATCTGCTCTTCGCCGATATATGCGCAGACCATCCATTCTCCGGCAAGGTTGACCGTCGAGGTCATGGGAATCTCGTCTTTGCTGCACGAGCTTACTACCACGGCAAGCATCAGAGCGAGGATGTATGTGATATATTTCTTCATATCCGTTGATTATTTTGCGATGGTAACATTGAAGAGATAGTTATACTCGGTATAGTCGCAAGTCCACGACATGGTGCCGGCTTCAGCATCGAGCTTACCATTGGTAAGAGCGTTTGCCGAGTCACCCCATCCTGCCAGATAGCTGTCGAGGAGTGTGATATTGCCGTCGGCATCGATTTCCACTTCGCCTTCGAGGGCATATGCGCTGCCGTAGCCGCGAACCTGGGCGTAGAAACCGCCGAGAAGGTCGGAGATATGGTAAGTACCGTCGCCATTACCATATACGGTTATCGAGCACGCATTCACGCCGAAGAAATTCGAACCATTGAGGTTGGTATCGCCGGTAGTGGTGTAGAATCCCGATGCCTTGTCGTCGGCATCGGCAACGAGCACATAGCGCTGCGAACTTGCCGAGAATCCGTCGGGGTTGACTGCCGAGTAAACAATCGAGTAGTAGCCGGGCTTGGGGTTCTGGGTGTCCATATTGGTCGACACCTTCACCTGGGAGGTAATATCCTCGCCCTGCATCGTTGCGCTGTAGCCGGGGTCTACGAATGGGGTTCCGGCCGGTGCAATCATGTAGGTGGGACCTTCGAGCTCGATCACGGCATAATATGTGATACCGGTCAGGCCATTGGTGTCCTCGCTGCAAGATGTGCTCAGCAAGCCCAGCGCGAGGGCTATGATTGATATGTATTTTTTCATCTTGTTGCTTGTTTGATGTTTGGATTATTCGGCCCAGAAAATGGGTTTGCCGTAATCTGTGTTTAAGAACTCAGGGGCGTTCTCGTTACGGTTAGACGAAGCTTCGGGATAGGGCCAGCGCTGCAGTACCTTGTTGCTGCCAAGATCGGCATTGACAAACAAGGGGGTATAGAGGGTGCCGGGCACCAGCAGCGACGGGTTGAAGGTATCGTTGAGCTCGTTGTAGATCTGCTCACCGGTCACGCTGCCGAATGTGGGATAACCCAGACGGCGCATCTCGCAGTATGCCTCGAAGGGGTTGATACCGGCAAGGGCAACCCATTTCTGGATACCGATGCACTCGGCATATTTGGCGTTGTCGTAGGGGTAAACCTCGAGCACTTTTTCCGCGCCGCTCACGCCTGCGCCTTCAAACGATGCCTCGATAGCTGCCTCATAGTATTCCTGAGCCTTTGCTGCGCTGCCGTAGCGAGCCTCATACTCCGAAAGGAAGAATTTGATTTCTGCCACAGAGATGAGCACTACGGGATCGTCGTACTTCACATTGGGGCGGCACCAGTAACCTGCCTTGTAGCTCTTGGTGGTGGCGAAGTTAGTGCCCGATACACCGCCGGTATATTCCTTCTTGTCGGTGTTGGGGTTGAACCACGCTTTCAGGCGGGCATCGTCGGCAACGTTCATTGCGGCGAAGAGCGACAGGTTGAGAACCACGTTGCTCTGGGTAGAACCGAAATAGGTAGCGAACTCTTCCTGATAGAAGGGGTTGGCGTGGCCGCTTTCGTTAGCCCAGCAACCTGCCCAAGCCACATCTTCGGTGGGGAAGTTGTCCTCGGCGATGAGGGCGTCGAGCTGAGCCTTTACATCTACAGCCTTGCTTTCGCGCATAAGGAGTCGGAGTTTGAGAGCATTCGCAACCTGAATCCACTTGTCGGCACGTGCGCCGGGGAGCAGGAAGTTGGTGCAGACTTTCTCTGTACCGAGGCATTTGGCCTTGGCGTCGTCGAGTTCCTTGATCAGGCCGGCATATATATCCTTGCCGTCGTCATACTTGGGGGTGATATTGTCGGGGTTGAGGGCCTCGCTGTAGGGTATCGCGCCATAGACATCTACCAGCGCCTGGTAGCTTGCAGCTCGAAGCACTGTAGCGGCGAGGATATTGCCGTTGCTGCCGCTGGCCTCTGATTTGGCAATCACTGTCGACAGGTTCTGGAGTGTTCCGGTCGAAAGAGTGGTATACATACGGCTCGAGAGCGATGCGCTCTGTTTGAAGCGGCTATAGTCAAGGTAGTTCGATGTGCCGAACATCTGGGCGTATTGCTGTGCGAAATACCCTGAAGGAATACGCAGTAAGTCGCTGTAGCAGGTGGCAAAGCACATCTCTGTACCGGGGAAGATAAGGTCCTCGGAGACATTGCTGCCACTGGGTGAGTTGGGGCTGTCGTTGATGTCGAGGTAATCACCGCACGAAGACAGTGCAAGCGACATTGCGACAAGGCCCGATACTAATATTTTTTTCATTTCTGAATGTGCGGTTAGAAGTTAACTTTTAAGTTCACGCCGAAGCTGCGGCACGAGGGGTTTGAGTAGAGTTCGCCGAAACCGTAGGCAAGGTCGGTGCTGCCGGTTACTGTGGTTGTCTCGGGGTCGACATAACGGTTGTCCTTGCCGGTCCACAGGAAGGGGTTGTTGCAGTATGCTGTCAGCACTACATCGCTCAGGCATATGCTCTTGAGCCACTTGGCGGGCAGGTTCCATGTGAGCGAGATATTGCGAATCTTGCAATATGTGCGGTCGGTGAGGTATGCAAGGCCGCCTTGTCCCCAGCCTTTCTCGCTGAAGTAGTTCTGGAAGCTGCTGTTGGCAACGTAGATAGGCTGTGTGTTGGGGACGAAAGAATTTGGAACGCCTTCGCTGTCGTAACCGGTTGCCACTACCGAACCGGGGATGATGAAGGGTCGGCGTTCGTTCTGCTCGGTTACAACACCGTTGCCGGTAAACTGCATCAGGTTCTTGGTACGCGAGAACATCTTGCCACCGTAGCGGATATCGAATGCTGCACTGAGTGTTACGTCGAAGATACGGATCGAGGTAGTGATACCGCCTGTCCAGTCGTGGTTCATGTCGAAACCTGTAGCCTCAAGCGTAGATCCAATCACGGGCTGGCCGTCGGTGCCTACAATAGGAGCGCCATAATAGGGGCTATCCTTTTGGGTTACGAACTGGGGCAAGTATGTATAGTACTGACCCAGGGGCTTGCCCTGCTCGGCGTACATGTATACGGCATCGTTGCCGGCTGAGAACGAGTAAATGGTCACCTTGCCACCTTCGAGACTTTCGGGCATCGAGAGCACCTTGTTGTGGTTCTTGGTGAAGTTGAAGCCGAGTTCCCATGTGAAGTTCTTGGTCTGGATAGGAACGGTGTTGACCATGAGTTCTACACCGCGGTTGCGAACCTTACCGAAGTTTGTCACCTGGGCCGAGAAACCTGTTGAGGGGTCTACAGGAAGGGTGAAAATCTGGTCGTTGGTATCGCGGTTATAGTAGCTGGCATCGATATCGATACGGCCGTTGAAGAACTTGAGGTTTGCACCGACTTCGAATTCCGATGTCATTTCAGGGCGAAGACTCGACGAGCCCGAGGTGGTAGAAGCGCGGAATGCATTGACCGAATTCATCGGGAACGAGATGATGTCTCTTGCATATGTACCGTCGGCATAGGCCTGAATATAGTTTGTGGCTGTGTAGTAGGGGCTGGCATCGTTACCGGTCTTACCGTAGGCCACACGAACCTTACCGAAGGTGAGCACGCTGTTCGACGGAATCCACTTGGTGAAGATACCGCTCAGGGTTACACCGGGATAGAAGAACGAGTTATTGCCTTTGGGCAGTGTCGACGACCAATCGTTGCGGGCTGTGATATCGAGGTATACCCACTCATCCCAGCCAAGCATCACATCGCCGAATACGCCTACGAGGCGGCGTTTCTGTTCCGATTCGTTGAGCACCGAGCGCGAAGCGCCGTTGCTGAGCATCCAGAAGTCGGTGTAGATAGCGAGGTTGTCGGTCTGACCCTGCATCCAGCGGTAACCGCGTTCGTTGATATTCATACCTACTGTAGCAGAGAGGTCGAAGCGGCTGTCGAAGAACTTACGCTGATAGTTTGCCAGGAAGTCGTGGTTGAGCTCGTGCTGGCGGCGATACTGTGCATAAACGCTACCGGCCTGGTTCATCGAGGATGGTGGGTAACCCATGTCATCGGTGATAAGGGCATCGTCGAGGGCGATTTCGGGTGTACCGATCTTGAGGTCATAATCCGAATAATCGAAACCGAAGCGGTATGTGAGAGTCATACCCTTGATAGGGAAGAGGTCGAGCTGCATCTTGCCGAAGGTCTGTTTGCCTTCGAGCACGTTGTAGTTGTTTGCCAGCGCCCAGTAGGGGTTGGTGATACCGTAGGGGGTGAAGTAAGCCTCGGGAGCATTGAAGGGGCTCGAGAGGTCTTTCATATCTACGATCGAGATGTCGCGCGGCATTTCGAGAATACCGTCGATAGCAAATGCGCCCTGGTCCGATGCTACGGTCTTGGTTTTCCAGTTGGCAAAGTTCATGTTTGCCGACACCTTGATCCATTTCTCGGGCTGATAGCTTGCGCGGGCTGAGATTGTATTGCGGCGGTAGCTGTCGGCATCGGTAGGCATAACACCGTTGTTGTCGGTATATGAGTACGATGCATAGAAGGTCATCTTTTCGTCCTTGCTCACACCGCTGATCGATACATTGTGATTCTGCTGGAAGCCGGTGTCGTAGAAGTCGCGCACGTTGTTTTTCTTCGCGTCATATTTGTGTATGAGCTGCGAGTTGTTCCAAATCGGGCCGTAGACCTGGGTGCTGCCGTCGAGGGTGGGACCCCACGAGCCGTTTTCGATAAATGTCTGGTTGCCTTGCCAGCCCTGGCCCCACTTGTTCTGCATTTCGGGGATGAGGCTCACGTTGTTCCATTCAAGACCGCCGCTGTAGGTAACGCTGTAGTGCTTGCCGTCGGTTTTGCGACCGGTCTTGGTTGTGATGATAATCACACCGTTGCTGGCACGGCTGCCGTAGAGAGCAGTTGCCGCAGCGCCTTTGAGCACTGTGAGCGATGCAATGTCGTCGGGTGCGATATTGCTCACACCACCGGCGGCAACAGCATGGCCCTGTACGCCGCGCGACGAAGACTCCAAGGGCACACCGTCGACTACATAGAGGGGCTGGTTGGAACCGTTGATCGAACCAAGGCCGCGGATAGTGACGTTATTGGCCGAACCGGGGTCCGACGATGTTGTCTGAATCTGAAGACCGGCCACTTTGCCTTGCAGAGCCTGCATCACATTGGTTGTGCGTGCCTTTTCGATTTCGGCACCGTCGACCTGTGTGGCGGCAAAGCCGAGGCTCTTCTCGCTTCGTGTGATACCGAGGGCGGTAACCACTACTTCGTCGAGCAGCTCGGAACTCAGACCAAGCACAATCTTGATCTCCCCTTTGGTGATTGGAACTTCCTGCCCGGTCATACCTACATACGACACTGTCAGGGTTTTTGCAGATGAGGGTACACCTTTGATTACGAACTTACCGTCGACATCTGTAACGGTAGCGAGCTGTGTACCTGTCACCTTTACGGAGGCGCCGACAACGGGCTCGTTGTCCTCGCCTGACATAACGATACCGTGGATATCGCTCGTCTGGGACCAAGCCCCGACGGCGATACCAAGTATCATCACGAGTAACAGTAATAGCTTTTTCATACTCTGGAATTAATTAGACCTAAAAAACTGTTTTCTTGACCTTGTTTGTTAATAATAATAAATAAAATTTTTCGCCACCATTCAGGCGCTACATTCATCGATAGAAATTTGACAAGCTTATTGCTTTTTAAATAGCAAAAAATCTGGAATATTAAATTTTGATAGACTTTTGAAATGATTGACTCCGCAGAGGTAACACACAGGCTCTATTTAATTACACTATTTTTGGTTAATATTATTTAATTTAATCTTAATTTATGTTGCATTTTGGCTTTTGAACAATTTACCGCCCCTAAATGTCTTAATTATATCACTTGGGAACAAGGGTAAAACTGCGATAATTTCTGAAATTGTCTTATCAATTTAACTCATAAGCATTATGCCGCTACACCTCACACCATTGTTATTGTCAGCAATCTCTCCGTCGGTGGTTGACATACGACACTTCGTCGGCGACAACAACGGAGCCTCCTATGCCATAGCCGAGCAGATAATGAGAGTCGTTGACTGGATTCTCGGTATCTTCGGACTCGAGCACAACCAAAACATTGTGACATTCCTCTATGCCGCCGTCGTATTAGGCATTGCCCTGATTGCGGGCTGGATTACGCAGTGGATAGTGCTAAACCTGGTAAGAATAATCACAAAAAGGTGGAGCTCGGATATGTACGAAGCTCTCAAGAGCGTGAACTTCTTCCACAAGATTTGCCGTATAATCCCCGGACTCGTATTCCTGATTCTGATACAATTCACCCTCTCGAACCACACATCGCTCTCCGGCATTCTTACCAAGCTGACACTCGTGTATGTGGTATTTATCACCGCCATGGCTTTCTCGGCGCTTATCATCGCCATATGGCAGCAAATCGACAAACGAGCCAACAAACGAAAATTACCACTCAAGGGCCTGGCACAGTTAGCCAAGGGTATCGTGTGGATAATCGCCACTATTATTATAGTATGCATCATCATCGACCAGTCACCGGCCAAGCTCCTCGCCGGACTCGGCGCTTTCGCGGCTGTACTGATGTTGATTTTCAAGGATAGCATTCTCGGCATCGTGGCAGGCGTTCAGCTTTCGGAAAACGACAGTCTGCACGTAGGTGACTGGATTTCAGTACCGGGCACAAATGCCAACGGCACGGTATCTGAAGTTGGACTGACCGCCGTCAAAGTAGTCAACTGGGACAAGACAACAACTACCCTGCCCCCCTACAGCCTCATCTCCGGAGGATTTACCAACTACCGCAGCATGCAGGTGAGCAACACCCGGCGCATATGCCGGTGCTACATGATTGATGCCGACAGTATATTGCCGACAACGCCAGAAATGATCGAAAGCATACGAAAACTCCCCTACATGGACGAGTGGATTACCAAGAAACAAGCGCAGGCAGCTGCAGGCAAGGATGCCGATGTCGACAATCCCGAAGGCCTCGCCGACGGCACGCTCGATACCAACCTGGGCATGTTCAGGGCATACTTCAAGATGTGGCTCGACAACAACAAGTATATCAGCCACGACAGCGACTGCTTCGTTTCCACACTCCCGCAGACATCGGCCGGCATTCCATTCCAAGTATACTGCTTCACTTCTACATCGAAATGGTTCCCCTACGAGGGCATACAGGACCTTGTATTCGAGCACCTCGCCGCTATGCTGGCTTCGTTCCGGCTCTACGCCTTCGAGAATCCGTCGGGACGCGACACCATTATCGACGGCTACCTCAGCCCGGGAAGGGACATCAACGGAGTATTCGGTATACCCTACCCATTCTTCCGGGACCCCTCGGCACCCGACAACCGGACATCGCCTAACCCGGCCACAAAAAAATGAGGGTGCGCCGAAACTGAACCGGTTTCGGCACACCCTGCACAATGCGGGTTTATTACCCTTTAGTATTTCACTACCTTATCGACAGTCTTGCCTTGGCGGCGGATATACACGCCTGCCGGGGCATTGCTGTAGTTTACGCGAACACCTTGCAGGTTATAATACTCTACAGGGGCATCGGCGCCTGTGGCTTCTACATTTTCTACACCGCTATAACTGATGACTTTGAATTTCGTTTCATTGCCATAGTTGATGGCTGCATACGAATTACCCATGCCAAAAGCAAGAGCGATATAATATGTCTGGCCTATCTCGGCTGACTTGAAAATGTAGGTATGTATAAACTCGAAAACTTCGTCGGGGTCTTCGAGGAAGAGGTTCTCGCCAACGGTATCAAGCACAGGTGCTGAGCCGTTCTCGTCTGTCTGGCCGAGAATAAGAGCATAAATCGGATATGCAATATATCCGCTCTCGAGGCGCAAGGCTGCATAAAGCTCCATGTTGGCAGGGTCGGTGACCTCATAACAGTTGTTACGAGCATCATATTCGGCATTTTCGATATCAACCTTGTACACTATATCAACCTTAGGCATACCGGGATTTGCATGCATAGTCACCTCGGTGAGCACCTGGTCAGCCATAATGCGGTTCGAGGTTTCATCGAGCAGGGTGAGATAAAGCCTGGTATCGTTCTGAACCTGTCCGGCACCCATCGACAAGATTTCGGTCACAATGTCACCTTCGGCTGTTTCGCCGGGCTTGAGCGACAGCATCTTGCTATTGCCGACAAAGGCCGGCTGACCTTCAACTGAATAGAATATAGGCGCGATACCGCGGCTGATTTCTAAATCGGTATTGTTTGTCACTTTGTAGTGCAACTTGGCAAGACAGCCGTAGTAAAGTTCTGAGTCAAGGTATGCTTCGTCTACAGTATAGAACCTTCCGGCCTCCGACTTGACGGTATAGTTGTTTCCGTCCTTGGTGAGCATCAGCGAATTAGAATATCCGTGGTTGATCTGTACAGGCTGCCAAACACGCTCTGTCTCCGGCTTGTTGTTTTTAGCGGTTACAAGTGTCGACATGGTAATCCTGTATGTACCGTTGTCTGTAATACCGGCAGAAGCCAGGTCGAGAGTTTTGCATACTTTGGTCGAAGCACCAAAACCTACAGGTAAGGTTATAGGCGATGAAAGGGGCACCATGGTTGTGTCGGCGGCAAGCTTGCCTGCCTCGAATTTTTCCACGCAGACACCAAATATGACCTTAAGGTCGATCGGGGTATAATTGATCCACATCGGCTGGCCGTCTTCTACAAGTTCGAGCGTGAGCTGGCCGTCTTCAACCTCTCCGCCAAGCGAGCCTGTCTGGGTAATCTTCACGGGCTTTGTTACTGCAGGGGCACCTGTGGGGGGCTGTATGCCGAATACACCGTCTTGTGTAAAATTATAGCCGCCACCGGCGCCACCGCCTGTTCCAAGCGACGACGGGTTGAGGGCATCAAGGGCATAATAGCCGTCGCTGAGTTCACTCCAGCCCCAGTTGAAGTGGTATAGACCGGTCTCGGCCTGATAGCCGTCGACGATAAACGAGTGACCACCGCCAACCATCGACGCGCCGCCATAGAGCACGGGGCCTACATTGGCAAGGTTGTCATACACCATCTCGTCCCAACGCGATGCCGACACATAGCTGCGCACTACATAATTGATGTTGGGGTCATATTTGAAATTGTCGACCAAGGCTTTTGCAGTAAGCATCGACAGGGCACCCGACGCATCGGCTCCATAGCTCATACGCACAGCGGCACCTACCGACTTCATAAGCTCGGCTACGGCATAGCCCTGGTTTTCATCATATGTACCGGGACGGTAGTTTGTCTTCATGTTTTCCCATTCAAAGGGGTGGTCGTCAAGTTTCCATGTGAGACGTTTGCCACAACCGTCTTCATCATTATAGCTTATGTTGCCGACTCCGACTTCGGGATATTTGAAATAATACATTATCTGCGACATGGCTGTTGCCACACAGCCGGTATACGTGCGGCCTCCGTTTATAACCGGGCACAGCATGTTGTACGGCTCGCCCTGGTCCCAAGAGGTACGCAGCATCGCCGGCACATCATGACGGCCGGACTTGGGCTGGGGCGCCGACTTAGTTTCGATACCACGCTCTCTTGCCCACGCAATCTGACGGGCATATTCGTCGAGCCACCAACGCATGGCGGGTGCCATGTTGTCGATGTCGAGCTTGCCGCTGTCTGAAAATCCGAGCACGGGATAGGCTATATCATCGGCAGAAAGCACCATATAGCCGTTGTCTTTGTGTGCAAAAACATAAACAGCCGGTTCGCCGACAGATGTCGAGGCCGTATACACAAGCTGTGGATTATGCTTGGCCTTGGCCGCAATGCGATGCGAGCCATTGTCTGATGCCGCACGAGAGAGCGCTTCCGACGGTGTCAGCGTCTTTGCAGACGACGACAGACTAAGCGCAAGCACAAGTGCGAGGGTAAAGTAATGTTTTGTCATTGTATTTCGATAGTGCGTTATATGATTTGTTCAAAAAAATACTTTTCTATTACCTGAAATAATTAGAGAAGATAATCATGATA
>LUJM01000123.1 GCA_001689415.1 Bacteroidales bacterium M2
CTCAAAAAATAACCGAAGTATTGTATTTATAGTTAGCAACCGAAAAAGATGCGAAAAAATGCTTTTTCGACTTCGACCTCAAAATGAGCCGTGCCGTTATTGGACTTGCGACCATTTATCGGATTGGAGGAGAGGTGAGAAGCTTTTACATTCTCTTGCTCCTTTTTGATTTCAGGCTTCTGTGAGCCGAAGGGCTGTGTCATATCTTTGATTTTTTGTTCCATTTTATCGTCCTTGTTATCGAGTTTGATTTAGCTTTTACATTGCAAGAAGAGGGTGGACGAAAGCACCATAAGGCAAATTTGGAGCGAAAAATACCGGAGTGAAATGAGGATGATTTTTCAGCGGAAGTGCATCTCAATTTGCAGGGTGCGTGTCTGCCCTAACTTCGCGATGTGAATAGCGTCCAAATCAAATCCCGGTGGCAAGGACATGGAGCAAAAAACCTTTGGTATTACAGGCCCGCAGGGTCATAGATGCCGGTGCGGAGCAGAAATCAACGAGGGGCGAGAGAGCCGAGTCAGGGATTGAAGCCGAACGGCCGAGACTACAGGCTCGGTACACGAAAGCCCGGCCCGCAGGGCGACTCTAAAAATTTGATGAAACGACCCAAAAAAGTCCATCAGAAACAGAAAAACTTACAAAAAATGATGTTTCAGCGTAAGAAACGACCCAAAAAAGTCCGTTTCGTGTATGAAACGTACAAAAACAAAAGGTCGCCCCCGGAAAACCGAGAACGACCTGTGGAGAGAGTATTGAGAGAGGAGAACGAGTTTCTTTGCGATATTTTTATTAAACAAGGTGCAAAGCGACTACGTCGATTAGCCGTCGATAGCCAGAAGGTAAGCCGCGAGCCATGGTAGCCATGACATGATAACGCCGCCGGCGATAGACCATAGGACATCCCAGATGCAGATGTGGTTGCCGGGCAGCTTACGCTTACGGTAGAACTCCCAGCAGACAGCCACAACAAGGACAGCAGAGAGAGCCACAGCCACGGTAAGCCAGGGCAAGTGCGGAGGAAGGAGAGCGTAGAGAACACCGACGATCACGCAGATAACACCGCCCAGGATGAGATGCAGGATTTTGTCAGAACCACGTTTGTCTTTGCAAAGTGTCATTTTTTGCGAGTTTTGATAATTAGGATTAGAGAGAGGATTAGGATTGTGCCTGATATCGAGCATAAAACCACCCAGTCGGCGGGACGTAGCAAGTCATTATCGCTGTGGGTGTCCTGCTGCAAGGCTTTAGAAGATTGAGCCGAAAGATTTACAGTCTTTTGCTCGTCAATCGAAGTATGCTCATGGGTAGCCTCTTCGAATGACTCCTTAGCCTTCGCGCTCTCGATTTCAATAGATTTGGGAGCGGCGCGAGAAGCGGGGTGTGCTGAGTCAGGGGGGAAGAACTCGACCTTAATCCCGGACAAGTCAAGCTCACGGGAAGCAGTGATGAGAGAGAGGATATCATCATTCGTGAGCGATTTGCCGGAGCAGTCAACAACGACATCGGAAGTATCGACGTACTCGGTGGCGGACTGTCGGGAAGAGCGGCACGAGCATATTGCTGACATCAGCAATATGGTAAGTAAAAATCGGATCATATATCTTTGTATTCGGTTTTTGCGTCGAACGAGGGGCAGGCTTTCGGGGCGAAATCTCGGTGACCGTAGACCGGACAACGGTATTTTGCTTTAAGGTCTTTGAGCAAAGCGAGCAGGGCAGTCTTTTGCTGCGGAGTGCGCGTGTCAATGGGGATTTTGAAAGACTCCTGGTCAACCCCGCCGGCATAGCAGACGTTGATAGAGTCTGAGTTATGCCCTACGACACCGTTAGAGATTTTTTCGACAGGCACGAGCTGAACGACAGTGCCGTCTTTTTCGATGAAGAAGTGGTAGCCGGGAGACTTCCACCCTCTGCCGCCCTTTGATACCGGGCCGGTATGGAAGCGCACGATGTCAGCTGCAGTATTGTTGATATTGCCAGCCGAGCAGTGGACTATGATTTTGTTGATTTTACGCATCATATAGGAATTTTGAGTAAAATCATACGTTTTTCGAGAATGTCGACATATTGAGACAGGGCGTCGACCTGATCGAGAATAAGAGCCCGCTGCCGTTCATCGAGACGATTGAACCGGCTTGCGTCGTCAATGAAGAGCCTCAGGTTGCGGAGATAAGCGGGAGGCTCGACGCCCGCTTTGCGCATTTCAAGAATTTTCTGCTTCAATCGCCAAATCTCATAGACTCCCGCCTCGATAGCCTCGATGACCTGAGGGTCCATCTTTTTCTCATACTCCAGGAACCAAGAGCCCTTCTTGCTCTGCGGCATATCGGACAAAATCATCATGGCATGATTGAACGAGTGCCGGCTGAAATGCGACTTGATGCCACCATTGGCAGGGAGCGTTTCCTGCGTGAGCTTAACGGGGTCGATGAACTTAGCCTCGTCGACGAGGATCCACGAAAGCGTCAGGGAGTTCGCAGCTCCCGGACGGTCCTGCGAAAGAATAACGGCGACGCTGCCGTTATAGAATGAAATCACCTGCTCCCAGTCATGGGGCTCGGTGATTGGAGGCAGGAACGACTTCGGCGGGCGTCGGCCCACGAAGTAGTGAATGCCCTTCTTATATCCCCAGCGGCGCCAAGCGGCGAAAAGGCCCGGCAGGGTATTCGTCAGACCATGCTTGAACGTAGGCACGACAATGCCGCCTGTAGCGCCCTTCATGCGCTGCATCATTTTGAGCGTGTAAGGTGCGGCGATAGAGTCGGTCTTGCCGGTTCGACGCCCGGCTACAACGACAGTGGTTCTTGCGCCGACAAGCTGCGTCAAGAGCTGCGGACGGTTGAAATAGGTAGGCGTGGCTTTAGGGTTCGTCTGTTGCATCGATGTCAGGGGCTTTATCCGGGAACAACTTATCTTCTTCGAGGTCGGCATCCTCAAACTCGACATCCTGAATGTCGGCAAAGTCACGCGACAGTTCCTTTGTGAGCTTCGCGATATGGTTGTAGACATCGGGGATTGGCTTGATGCCCAGAACTCGCACGTCAAGCGTAGCGGCGAAGGGCTGAATAACAATCTCGTCGTAAGGCATTGCCATTTCGTCTTCGAGGTCGACACGGTTATATTTGGCATACGACGAAACGACACGCTCCATGGTTTTTGTATCCTTACGGGCTTTTGCCATGGCGTATGTTTCGAGGAACATTTCATTGGCTCTTGCGCGGTGGAAATCGCGCGACTTCTGCGCGAGCAGAGGCACGAGCTGATGAATGATGTTGATGTCGGAGTAAGCGGTAGACTGCGAGACATCATAGCGCGACATGATAGCATCGCGGAGCTGCCTGTCCTTCATGGACGGGTTGCTCAGCCAGTAGTTATACATTTCGCGCAGGCGCATGACGCGCTCGGCGAGAGCGAGAGGGTATTTCTCTCTCAGCTCATCGTCAGACGCGAGAAGGTCAACCTTACAGGCTTCGAGTGGAGAGGGGAGATTGGCCATATAAGCAGGTTCAACTATCCCTATTTATCGCAATTTGCGACAAATTGAGATAAATTACTATATCTATTCGTCATCTTCCATATCGAGCAAAGCCTTTTCAGACATCTCGATCGCGGCAGGAGAACCTACACGAGCGAGAGTAGCCATCTGCTTACGGATTTCGAGCTTCTGCGAGAGTTTCCCCTTGATATAGGCTTTGCGTGCCGGATGCCCTTCTGAGGCAATATCGGCTTTGAATTCTTCCTCGGGAATATCGAGATAGATAGCAATTTCAGAGGGCTTTGTGTAGAGTTGAGCAAATTGCTCAATTTTCTCCAACTGCACGGGCGAATACTTCATTGAAAGGAACGGATTGACGGGTTATTACATAATCGACTTGCTGATGCAAGTTGTCAAAAACAGACTTGTCGGTGGAGATGAAGCCGGACTCGAAGCGGTTGCCTCGAGTGAGGTTCTGCGACATTACCACAGACACAGACCAGCGTTCGTTATACACAAGCAGGATTTTGGAGTGGTTTGATGATAGGTAGCAGTGCTCGACTGTCTGGGCGATGAATGGCCATAGAATAAGAGTCTTATTTGTAGCCTTGAAATCGAGGACAATATCGAGCGAGCGTATTAGATCAGACTTCTCAATGAAGAATATTCGACGGAGAAATTCTTCAGAAATCGAAAAGGAAGTCATTTGCACATGAGCCGGGCCGGTCTGATCCAAAATCCACTGCAGCACGTCGGCAACCTGTAGCACATTGCTCAGATAAGCCTGGTTAGGGTTGCCGGCGAGCTGTTTGAGTACCGTTGAGATATGCTCGGAGTGTTTCATAAGAGGTTAGCTGCCGCCATTTTAGCGCGGAGGGCATCTGATGGATTGGCAATCTGCGAGTATAATTCCTTGATATGTTCGGCAGTTGCTTCTGTTGGCGACTTGGCATACTTGCCGAGTTGCAGGTTAATCGACTTGACAGCGTTTTTCTGAGCTGTACGTGCGTCTACCACCTTGACAGTAGCCGCGAGAGGCGTGCCCTTGACATAATGGTCGTAGACATTCCAGTTGTCTCGATAACGGCGGTCATATTCGATAATAGCCTTAGCGAGCGGATATCGGTCAGAGTCCGGGCAAGTAGAATTGAGCGGAGTAATCATGCGGATGCGAGTGTGAGCTTCGCGCATACGCCGCATGAGCTCTGCGTTCTCGACATAGAGCTGTTTGACATCATCGGGAAGCTCGTCATGATCCGGGCGCTTTCCGTTTTGGAACGGAGTGCGTTCGGTCCGGTCAAGACCACGCCGCTGAGCGATATCGTCGACCTGAGACATCATCTGCTTCACTTCCTCGTGCGTGGTGTCGATAAGGCGGTTCTTGAGTATCTTCTGTAGATGATATTCGAGAAGCGAAGCCTTACCGACAGGATTGCGGATGATGTTGTTGTAAAGGATACGGTTGCGAGTAATGCGCAGCAGCAGCTCCGCACCGGCTTTAATGTCGCGCTCGCCCGGGTCAGCGGCAAGCCATTCCTGAATTTTCGGAGTGAGTTCTAATTCAATCATAACTTATTGTTTATCCCTGCGATAAAGAGCAGGGTTTTTCCATGAGGTAAAAGAAGTTCGCGCATCCCTTTGAGGGTTGAGCCGGTAGTGACGAAATCGTCAAAAACAATCACGTTAGGCTCGACAGGCAAACGGTTGAGAGTGAACACGGCATTGATGCGTTGCCGCGAGTGGCAAAAAGCAACATCTTCATAGAAAGGAATTTGCAGTTTCTCGTGAATTTCCATGCAAATAAGAGAGGCAAAATTCCGCTCCTTGTGTCGGCGCTTCGGGGAGGTGCAGATGCACCAGTGTCCGGAAGCGAGCGGCGGGCCGAGGACACGAATTAAAAAGTCCGACACGGCATCCGCAAAATGCGAGATTTCAGCCGGGTCGGACTTAATTTCAGTGAGTGTTCTGCCCATCAGGGACTTTTGCCAAAGCGAGAGAAACCACAGCCCGGCACGGGGTGTAATTCGCGGCCGGAACTCGAAATTACATCGAGCTTCCGTTGACTTGTCCCATGATTTGCGCCGCTCAACGGCAAAGATGTCATGCGTGGGAGAAATCTCGCCGAGAGCCGGATCTGCGTCAAGCGGCGTCACATCCGAGAGGATATCAGCCACTTCGTCGAGTAGGCTCCCGGCATGAGATTTAAGCTCCTGCTCCTGCACCTTCGTTGATGATGCCATCCTCGGTGGGGATTTCGCCCTCGTAAAACGGCATGGAAACTTCGTCGGCGGCGGTAACAGTCAGAGTTGTGGAAGAAGTGCCGGTTGCACCCTGTCCGAGCGCCTGAGATGGGGCAATCTTGGCAGGCCAGTTCTGCGAGCCGAAGACACGGAAGCGGCCATACATATCTTCGATGATTACAACGACCTCGGTGTTGAGGAAGGGAGTAATGGCTGCTGTTGCTTCAGGCCCTACTTCGGGATGAACGAGAGTGAGCTGGTTGTTGAAAGTCTGCGAGGGGAATTCGCCCTGGGGGTCAGACTTAGGCTCGGCTTTGTCGGCCAGGTGGTCGATGACGAGGAATTTGACCCCCTCAGCAAGGACGAAATTGCCCTTTCTGACAGCATTTGTAGGGCGGCCAAGTTCGTCGCGAGTAAAGTCAGGCCACGTGGTAACATCGTCGGCAGCGGCGATGTATGCCCGACGGCGTACGCCAGGCAGCACAGGCTTACCCTGACACCAGTCCATGTTCTTGAGAATGGAAGTACATTTGCTCATGATAGTGATGTTTTAGAGGGTTAAGCCGCGGTTTCGATGATGCAGAGGCGGCGAGGGTCAATGGTTCGGAACTGGGTGCCGAGGAATATATTTGCAGCGAACGAGAGGTCATAGTGACCGACGCGCATGATATCGACGAACGACTCGTCGCTCTTGTTGTCGGTAGCCCAGAGCATATTGTCCTTCTGTGTAAGGATGAGGTGCTTCTGTCCTGCCATTTCGGGCAGGCCGACGAGAGTGAGTTTGTTGTTCGAGCCTTCGACGTATGGCTGCATGTATGCGTTGTTGTAGTTAAGAGTGGCGTGAGTAGCCTGATAGGACTCGTTATACATGTCGACGAGATCAGGAGCGCAGAGGAGCACGTTGTTCTCGCGGCGCAGGAACTGGTTGAGACGGAACACAACCTCTTCTTTGAGAAGATCGCAAGCGTTTTCCATAGTGAAAGCGTCCTGAAGCTTGATAAGGTTGCCGACCTCGGCAGCGATAGTTCCGGCAGTGATTTCTTTTTCGGCGATAGTCACAAGACCGTCGCAAAGGTCTTCGGAGGTAGTGCCGTCGGGATTACGCTTGCCGGTAAGGACAGCTTGAGCGATGTGCTGACCGCGAGCTTTGGCGAGATGGAAGAGCACGAGAGCGGTAGTAGACGCGCCTTTGATTTTCTCGCCGATGATGGGGTCATCGTAGCCCATCGTTAGGAAAGCGTAGTCAACAGGCGAGAACTCCTCAATAACGTTGCCGAGGAAGGTTTCGATTTCGCGGTACTTGATGTTGACATCGGCGTTCTGCTTGCGAGTCTTGTTGAAAGGAGCGAACTGCGAGTCAGCAGAGATTTCGCCGAAGCGCTGTTTGCCTCGCAGTCCTGTAATGCCACGCATGTACTTGAGTACATCCATGGCTGAGCGGATGGGAAGGTCGAGGAGAGTCTTTTCCCATTTGTCGGCCGTCTTTTTGTAATCATCAAAGACGGCGTCGTCGATTTTGATTTTTGCCATTGGGAGAGAGGATTAGATTGTTTTACATAGAGGCGAACGCCTTGGAAGCGGCGAGCTGGTCGGCTTCCGACACTGGAGCGTATGGGTCGGTGTCTTTCTTGGTGTCGACGACTTCGCTGGTGGGAGCAGCAGGTTCTTTTTTTAGTTCGGCGATGGTTTTGTCCTTTTCGGCTACAGAAGCTTTCAGAGCCTCGATCTGCTTATCCTTGTCGGCAACGACGGAGTTAAGCGAGTCGATGGACTTCTTATTATCGCCGAGGGTGTCGTTAATCTTGTCGACCTGCTCGGCAGAGAGAGTCAGCTTGTCATCCGACATCGACAGTGTAGCGCCCAGGAGAGCGCACAGAGCTGTGAGTTTAGGCATGAATTGAGATTGGATTTCTTTTGGCTCCGATTCCGGAGCCTGGTTAGAGAAAGGAGATTGTAGGAATGCAAGAAAGCGCTCCATAACAGAGCCCTTCTTCGGCTTGATGTTTGGAGGAAGAGGAATCCCGGCAGCCGAGAGCGAGCTTATGGTCGCCTCGGAAAGCTCAGGTTTCTCATCTTCATCGAAATTGGTAATCTCGTCGACAAAGCCCCATTCGAGGGCCTGTTCGGGCGTAAGCCAACCGCCCACCTTCATGAGAGCGAGCAAATCTTCTTTCGGCTTCTTGCATCGACGGGCATACATCCCGGCGACACAGCTGTCGATTGTTTCGTTATCCTTCTTGATTTCTTCGAGCTTCTTGATATGCTCGTCAAGCTCGTCGGCGTTCATGTAGGCCCACTCGCACACCGGGTAAAGGCATTTGTGCACGAGGAATGCCGCGTCTACATCGATAGTCACACGCTTAGCACCCATAGCTGCGATAGTAGCTGCGGAAGCGTTGTGGCCCACGAAATGAACATGAACATTACCATGTAGCTTAAAGAGAGAGGAAATAGAAACAGCGACATTTGTATAGCCGCCCAGACTGTCTACGAGAACGTGCACCTCTGAGTCCTTGTGCTTGTCAAGGACATAGTTAACCATGTCGGCGTTGAAGTTCCAATCGCCGACACCTCCCTTGAGGAAAAGGTTGTAATTTTTAGGCATAGATCCGTAATGTTATCGCTAAGCGCATCGGAGCGATAGCGGAGAAGAATTATGCCACAAAAATAGCGACCTGAAAAAGGCCGCTAAAAGACTATAAAATGCAGGGAAGCACGGATTTTTGGGCTATAAGTGTAATCTTGTAAGTACGGAGAGCTGCGCTGCCGTCAGGCTCTCCGGCTGTTTCGGAGTAGCTGATTTGTGGATATTTCGGCTCTCGAGTACCTATTAGATATTGTTTGCCCGAAGCGACAGTAAGCACGAAGGCAAGGCGCTCCCCTTCCGGAAGCTTATCGGAAGTAGAGAATTCGAGCGTCGCCTTTTCCTGTCGCGAGTTATTGATTAGAGATCCGTCCCATTTGAGCGACGGAGTACCATAGAATTTGACCGTCACGGCAGACAGCGCCAAAGCGACAACAGCGCCGCACAGTGAAGCATACATGACATGAGGTTGAATGTCGGCGCATCTGATTATTTGGATTTTTACGATGCCGGGGAGAGTGTTACATTCCATTTTCGGGCGGTTTGGGTCAGGTTGGTACGATTTGGTTAGAGTTGGCCGTTTCGGGCATTTTGGTAAAAATCAAAGCGTTAGTCAATTAAAATTAACGATTATTAACGCTGCCTGACTTTACGTTCTTGTCGCGCTGCCTCTTGAACATCTGCCGGATTGCCTCATGGTTTCGAGCATCGGGGTCGATACCGTGTTTTTCCATGAATGCATATATGATATCGATTATAGTAACGTCGGCATCATAGAAGACTGAGAGCTCGCGGTCGATTAGAGTTTTGAAGTTTCGTTTGATCGCAGATATCAGCGCCTTCTTGCCTTCATGGCCGAGGTAGTTGTGTTGGTCCGGGTTCATGCCCTTAAATGTCGGAACTTCGACAGGCAGGAGTTCCGATACGTCGCCACGCACATAGCCGGTCGGCTCTTTGCGCAGGAAAGTCGAAAGTATAGAGTGGAGATTACTGCCGCGCTCAAACTCGACGCGGCCTGTTACCGGGTTCCAGTAGTCATGCCTAAGCCACTGTTCGAGGTATGGCGGAACTTTGAGATAAATGCAGTAATTAGACATAGGGTTGAGAGAAAAAATACCTGATTGGAAACTAAGTGCAAAGATAATTATAAATTTCGGGATATGTATAAGTAGTATTAACTATTAAAGAATGGTGTCTGTAAATGGCGATATAAATTTAGCAGTAGGTCGGTTTTAGGTGTACATTCGTACGTTATTTTTATAACTATTTGAATATTAGCATAATTGCACTGTACTTTTAAAAGTGCAAAAAGTGCGTATAATAGTACCGCTATTTTAATTTTGTACAAAAGTACATTCGTGCAAAAAAGTGCGGGATTTGTACGGTACTTAAACCGCTGATTTGCAAATGTAAACGGCAACCCTGCACGAATGTACTCTTTTTTTTAACTTATACACACAAGAAAAAAATAATTATGGAATTTGTTCCACGTGGAACTGTAATTGGCTGATAAATAATAATTTATCCCAAGTAAGTAAATGAAGGTATGTATGTGCCCCCCTCGCCCCCTGTTGGTACGTATGATGATTGTACCCCGGTACAGATGTACGGTTGCACCTTCCCCATACGGTTCTATCCGGGGGCGCGGGGGCGAGTGCTGGAGAGGTGGACGAGGTGTTGATAACTCGCGCTAAAAATGTTTGCTTATCTCCTTGATAATAGCTAACTTTGTGTCTATAATGCCGTTTTTTGCGCATACATGCATGAAAGAAATGCATATGATATAGAGATTTTCAATAGGTCTGATAAATAGTTTTTGCAGATGTTACCAATTACCGACATCCGTAAGAAAGAGCATTTTCAGTTAGCAATAAAATCCATAAAAGTGCCGCCTCGATGTGATATCGGGGCGGCACTGTTATAAATGTTCAGTTACAAATTAGCGGTCGAAGCGCTTGATCATCCAGCCGAACGAGCCGACGGAATTGCGCCCGGGCTTGTAACCGAGCTCGGCGAGTACGCGGTTGACATCGGCTTGGCCGAGGTCGGCCATGTCGCTTAGAGAAGAAATGATATCGTCGGTTGTCATGATAGTAACGCCGGGCTCGAACGACTCGACCGGATAGCACCCCTCGAGGAAGCGACCGAGGATAACGGCGTTTGCATCCTCTTTAGCCTCGGGGTCTTCAGTTATAGCTTTGCGGATAGCATCCATTCGGTTTTTCAGGCTCATGCTTCAGTGGGTGTTTCGGGTTGAGGAATGTTGTTGTCGATGAAATGCGAGAGAGCGTCGCGGAGAGCGACAAGTTCTGCGGCAGACTCGAGCTGCAGATCTTGGATGAATTCTCCGTCGGAGTTGGTCTGTATCTCGTAGAGAGAGGTGTCGAATCTGCCGTCGGCGGTGTAGATATCGCGCCGGGCAATAGATACTGTGAGGCTCATTTGTCACCCCCTTCCTTACGGATTTCTCCGACTTTGTACGCACACTTGTTATATTCCGAAAGAAGCTCACGGTCGATATTCTCGACTGACTCTGCGATTTTGGAACGAATATTATAATAGCGCAAATCATCGCCGACCGGAGCAAAGCTTATCGAGAAGATATAGCCCTCGCTCCCGGTGTAGCCATTATTGGCGTATATGTGTCCGGAGTCGGTGCTGTGCTGTAGTACTACAGGCTTGCCCGGATATCGGGCATTGACGGCATAGATAAGAGCTTTGAGCTGACAGATAAGGGCAGACACAGCCTCGTCGCCGACGAGGATAGTGTGCTCAAATTGCTTCACTGTAGCTTGCAGGATTGCACCCTTGCGCGATTTGCCTGTCGATGTGAGTGTAGTTACAGACTCAATGAAGTACATCATGCCTCACCCCCTTCCTGCGAAATCGGCATTAGAGTGGCGCGGATAGCCCACACAATGCCCCATGGCATAGCAAAGAGGACATCGTTTGCTACAGCGTTCTGAGCCTCGGCAGCGCTATCGATCGACAGATTGTGCCACCACATGGCGGCGATGCACACGACGGCCACTACGGTAGACACTTTGGCCGAGAATAGGGCGCGAACGATGCGCACAGGTGTACAGTTGCATTTTACCCAAGCAACCGACCTCAAGAGGGCGCGGGAGAGGCGTACGCTGATCGGGGTTGAATACTGGGCGCCGATAGCCGGGCCGGCAAGGATCACGAGTGGTTTACGGCGTCGTGTCGCCGATAGTGAAATTGTTTGCATACGACTGTGGTTGTAGCATTAATAAAAAAACGGCTGTCACCGTTGCTACAACCACAGTCGTTCACTCCTAAGAGTACGTCATATGATATCGGTGACAGCCGCGTATGGCTGGTATGTCCGGGCATAAAAAAAGCCCGCTGAATATGTCGAGCATTAACCGCGCTCTGCGAAGTGAACTAATCACTATGGTTGTAGCACTGCAAATTTACTAAAAATCTTGAACGTGCCAAAATTTGAGTAATATATTTTTATTTTTCTGTGCATGATTCTTCTTCATCACGCTTTTTAGCGGCTTGCGCGGCCTCGTAGTAATAGTCAAACATCATCAGAGTGCGTCTCCTGGCTTCCACGGCATCAGACTCGTTTATGTCACATACTTCTGTAACAATTTTTTCGTGTAGTATTCGTGGCAGGATGACCGAGAAATCTGTTGGGGTGCCAATGGGAGGATAGCAAAAGGATAGAACGAGCTGTTGGCCGTCGTGTGAAATGGCGAAGTCTCCTTGAGTAATAAAATCCAAACCGAGTGTAATATCACAATCGCTGTCGGAATTTGGAGATTCGTCAACACCGACCTCCAACTGTATTCTCGCACCGCCAAGCACCACACAGATTAAGGCATCAGCCATTGGAATTGATGAGCGGCCATTGAAGGGAGTTCGGAATTGTCGCTGCCGACCTAACTGCAGTTGTAAGAAATTGGCCACGCGCTTTGAAATGATAGAAGTATTGCAACCTGTATCCCAGAGGGCACGAATACGAATAGCATTGGGGTTACATTCCTCCGGAGAGCAGAGGATGATGTCGGAAACGACTCGGCCTCGATAGATCGGGAAATGGCCGGTGAATGCGTAAGGAGAGGATGTTGAATTCATATGGCAAATTTAGCCATTATTTCCTAAAACGACAAAAACACCCCCGCCTTGAAGGGCGAGGGTGCGGCCAGTGCGAACAATGTTAAGGTGTAAATCAAACAAGCTGTAACTGGCTTAATTCTTTGCCGAAGCGGTGAAGCGCCGTTTGGATTTTCTCGGTGGTTTTGGGAGAAGGAGTGCGATAGCCGGAGATGTACTGAGAGAGCTGAGCGGCAGATACGCCGGTGAGTTTGGCAAGACCTTTGTACGAGATAAGATCTGCATAGTAAACAAGGAAAGAGGGCAAATCATAGGAGAAAGCAAAATTCACTTCCTCAAAAGGCTTTCCTTCTTCGATGAAGAAAGCCTTCATATCCTCATACTCAGCTTTGAACTCTGCTATGGCATCATTGGCGGTGGGGCCATCGCCATGAACGCCCCAGCCAAGATGATTGTCATCCGGCATATAGGCTCCGAAAGTGCCGTCTTTGCCGCGTTCGATAAATACTCTTACTGTCTTCATATATTATGCTATATATTTCTTTAACAAATTTCATTCTGTTTTGGTTGTAAAGGGAGGGGCTTTCGCCCCTTCCTTTATTTGATTCCGGCATCTCGAAGGATTGATTTGAGAGTTCCGGGTTTTACATCTTCCGAACCGTGGTTGCTTGTCTTGAAGTAATTGCCGGTTATCGGTGAGAACCACAGCGGGTGTCCGCTTCGTTGTCGGCCAGTATCATAACATCCGGCCTTTTTGAGTAGCTTGTGGAGTTCGTTGTATTTCATTGTTCGCTGTTTTGATTTACACTGCAAAGATAATGCTAAATTTTTATTTAGCAAAATTTTCAGAAAGAAAAATTGCATTGACCTGATATTTTTTTCAAAACAGGCTCGGCTGCGGGTTTATACGCTCGGCCCGGAGCTTGCCGAGGGCTTCCTCGGCTTTCTTGCGACGGCCTTTAGCCTCCTTCTCGTCAGAGATAGCCGAATTGATCTGTTGCAGCAGTTCAATTTCGGCGTTGTTGGTCTCGATGGTGCGCCGCATTGAGCCGGTGAAATGCTCATAAAGCACGTCATAGCACTCGCGACGGTAGCGAGTGACCGCCTCACGAGCTTCCGGGGCGACCTTTCCGGGGTTGATGGTGGCGAGCCAACCGTAGACATCGCGGAGACGAATGCAGTACATCTCGCGCTCCTTTTCATCGGCGGCAACTGAGGTGATAATCGCCCCAGTTGAAGCGAAAAATTCGTCTTCCTGAAGTTTGGCACGTTGAGCTTTTGCGTCAATGCCGATTGCCTCGCAGATTGGTTTGATAGGTACGAAGATTTCTCCGTCGCGGTCGACGGTGAGGATGTCGACGCCGTTGATTTTTGAGATTGACTGTTGCATGGTTAGTTGATTTCGTTTTTCTTTTTGTCGACTATTACCGAGAGGGCATAAGCACAAACGGACATGGAGAGTTGTGCGAAATCATTGTCTTCGCGGCATTTCGCTGTGAGGTCGAGTTCGGGCGTTTCGTGGACGGCAGCCATGACGGCCTCGGTTTGTTCATCAGTAGCCGGATATAGGGCGCATACTTTCAGCACTTGGATATCCGAGATTTCAAATGTTACTTTCATTTTCGTGGGTTGTGTTTAGGTGAGTATTTTTTACATGAGAATTGTTTAGGGGAGATGTAACGCTTGGAGAGCTTACATCGGGGCGGGTGGGCCTGAAAATAACAGCAGCAGTCACAAGTTGGGCTACAATATTTTTCGAGATCCTTTAGAAATTGTGTTTGAATTTCGAGACAAACACAAACTACAGGGCGAGATGCAATACGCTCCAGGACAGCATTAACTTCTTCTACTGTTGCTGACATTGAGCGAATCTCATCTGCTATGCCCCGAATATTATATAGCATGTTCTCAAAGGAGCTGTTCATTTCGTTGGAGCAAGAATTTGTTGGAGTATGCTACGAGAAATGAAACAGTGGTTAAGCGCGAAAGAGAAGTCATAATTGACGAGCTTGAACATTTCGCGGTCGTAGGTGGTGGTGCAGTATTCAGGAAATGTAGCGGGACGCGGTTGTGCTCGGTTTGCCCAGTTAGTGTAAACACTCTTTGACCGGGTCACAGCGTCACGCGGAACATCGAGCGTGAGAAGGACATCGAAATCAACGAGGCCGTTGAGACGATGCGCCCAGTCGTCGATATTGCCGCGAAAGAAGCAGAAGCCGACAGACGTGGTGGCGCGTGGGCTGTGCGTCGAGTTATTTTGAAGCACATCGCCCCGCCGATAGGCGAGGAACTCGCCCATCGAGCAGAAGCGATGTAGTCGGATAGTGCCCTTACTCATTTGGGTTAATTGGTTTAACTTTATAACCACACCAGCAACATACGCCATCGGCTACTGCAAGTGCATAATTTTCACGTTTGCACTTCGGGCATCGTATTAGTAGAATAGTGCCGTTAGCGTACCATTCTACACCATCTTTTGCTTTTACAAGTTTACTCATTTGCTTCAAGTTTTGAGATTATGACGGATTCTTCAATTCCTCGAAACCAGACATGATTGTCGGATTCGATGTTGTAAATTTGAGTCATACCGCGACGGATTGAGTTAGTGACGCGACCGGAGCGAATGATCGTACCAAATAAGAAGAGCACAATGTCGCCGACGAGGAAGCGACCGGACCCCGACGAGTCGCGGTGCTCGGCGGGATCTGGGCGGTTGTAGACGATTTCGTTAATCGTCGGAGCAAGAGAAGGGTCTGTCATGGGTCGTGTAGATTTCTTCAAACTCGACATCAACGATTTCTCTGTCAAGCAGAGCAACATCGTCGATAACTCTCTCGTCATCGACATCGCCATTAGCGAGGTCGATTGCATATGCAATGGCGGCATCTGATAGGCCGAAGTGTGGGTTGTAGACGTTCATAGTAGACACGCCAGTGTTAGAGGGTTGGTGCAGGATGTTTGTCAGCCCATTGTACGCCAGATGCAAATATAACATGACTTATAGCGTCGAGCATGAAATCCCGAGTGTTCGAGGCTATTGCTTCGTCGAGCATAGAATTGACTTCAGCTCGCATTGCTGAGACTCTTTCGGGGCGATTGTTGAAATCTGACTCGGGATGTTCGTCGCCCCATTTAGCGCCAGCAGAGAACATGATGAGTGCGTGGAAAGCTGCTAAGGGGCTTTTCTCCATGAGCTCCGAGACTTTTTCTTCAGATGCTTTGGCGACTTGCTCAGCACGAGCCTTCTTGTCGATCTGAGGTTTCTTTGAGGGTTCTTCGACCTCTTCAAAGGGAACGTCTTCGGCGAGGTCTTTGAGCGAGTGGGGATGGCCGGTTGAAGTGCGACCGAACGGCCAGTGGCCAAGGAATGGGTTAAAACTCATAATTCTTTGTTTTTTTGTGGTTTCTTACGTTTATTTGATTTATTCTTATGCTTATGGACTCGCGGAGAGTCGAGAGGGATTATAGTGATGAAGTGCCGAGGCACTACAATTACCAGACGGTCGGCAACGATTTTTGCGTATGAGTCTGTTATATGTCTTACATCAGCGACACTCCCCTTTTGGATATAATGGCCATAAAGGATGAGCGTACGAAGGAGTATGGCTTTTTGAGGATTGGCGCTCATTCGTAGAAGTTGAACACGTCCTCGCCTCTGGAGTAGCTGCGCAGATATTCGAGTACACAGTAGAACATGAAATTGTCGAACATGTGCCACTGAGCCACGTCCCAGTCTTGGAACATGAGCCTACCGAGATATTTGTCAATAGGGTTCTCCGGGCCGAAGAAAGAAGAGAAATCCAGTACCCCAAAACGACGACGGAAAGAGCCGTCGTTTCTGAGTTTGCCAACCGTGGTGTCTGCGGTGAGCAAGAGGTAAGGGGCTTTCTCTTGATTGAGGATAAATGGCTCCTGATACTTACGGTATATGACCCAGTCTTGAGTACAGAGATGGAAAAATCGTTGAACAGAACGATTTGGGAGTATATCATCAACGAGTACAAGATTTGTTTTTTCCGTTACAGACGATAAACAAAACTTGCTATTACAGTCATGGCCAGGAATGATAACTGTGTTGCAGAGCTGAGCCAGGGCATGAGCGAAAAGGGATTTACCATTTGCGCAAGCACCAATTTGCTCGTTGACGCATAAAAAGGCTCGGCATCGCCGCCCGTTGCGAGGCAACTTATTACAGAGTATGTAGCCTATGGCTGTCAGTTTCTTGATGAGAGACGCATTTGTTGTGCTCGTTATATCAAGGAAACGGTAGAAATCCGACTGAGGGCCGAGAAATTCTGATGGGAAGTCGGCAGGGGAGAATTCTCGGTAGAGGATTACATCTTCAGGGCCAGGAGTAAGTGTGCGCGAGACGCGCATTTCGCCGGGCAAGTGGAGCAATACGGCGCAGTTCCGGAAGAAAAAACGAGCGGCGAGTGTTTTGTCTTCTGTCATTTTGAGATGGTATTGAGTGAGTAAATGTTGTTATTCGCGTAGTCGAAGACCTTGCCGTCGATGATAGAAAGGTATTCGTCGCCGCGCTCATGGGCGATATCGAGGCAAAGGTCGACGCGGTCGAATTTGCCTGAAAGCGACTCTGCCACTTCGCGGATCGTGCCGACTGTGGCACGTTCCGCAGATGACAGGCGGATGAAGTAGCCGCAGTCGCTTTGCTCAACGATGGCATAGCCGGAAGGCAGAGAGAAGCCGCGAGAGGTAGCGACAGTAATAGTCTGCGATGATGGTTCCGAGATTTCGGCCGAGTTGTTGCAAGCAGCCATTGAAAGGGTAAGAATGATAAGTAGTTTGTGCATGATGATGTTATGTTTAGTCAAATAAATCTCCTTGAAGAAGGCTTGATTCTGCAATGCGTATTGATTCACGAGTGTCCGGCATGAAGTAGGATAGGTATATCTTAATGAAGCCGAGCGCGTGAAGTTTAGCATCTCGTTGTGTACGGAATTTGCCAAGCTCAGCCGAGGGGAGCTTCATCGAAGTACCACCTTTACCCCAATAGACTACGTAACCATATACCCATGCACCGTCAGGTAGAATGGCCGTTGTAATGGTAATCGTTTCGTCTCGGGAATCGGTAATTGTCCAGGATGCAGTTGCTTCAACCGGCTCTACGCCGTCAATGCAATCGGACTTGAGGTAGTCATATTGATTTTGCATTTTCATATTCTTTAGCTATTTTGTTGTATTTGTCCCTAAATGACTTACTAATACCGATGTAATCCTCAGCTCTATGCCTGATGCTAAGAATCGTGGTGCGGTTGCGATGTAAATCCCATGCCGTAGACTGATCATCGTAGCCGAGCCGAGCGCAGAAGAGTATGAAAAGCATCCGGGCTTCGGCTACCGGCCATAAGCGGGAGCGAGAAAGCATCTTGGTTTTCGAGACGCCAGTAGTTTTCGATACAGCTTCAAAAATGATTTCTGATATTGACATATATTTGTGGTGGGTTAGAATGGATGTTCGTCTTTGTATTTTTCTTCTGAATAAATAGTGAAGTATTCCACACCTCCGGATTTATCCTCGTCGCCAATGAACGACTCGTCGGGGTGCGAAGGTTTCCAATCCGAGTAAAAGACCTTTGCATCGGCTTTGTTGTCAATGGGTCGGTTGTGATTAAAATCATAGCCTTTGTAGCGGCAGTATGCAATGAGCTTGACTTTGAAGTTTGTTCGTGTTACGCCGTGGCCCTGTAAGCCACCAGCGAAATCGAGGAACGCAGCCCAAAGCTCTTTGCGGATTAGCCGCTGATTGAGATGCGATCCTGTAGGGTCGAAGTACTCTTCAGCCCACTGCAGGAGAACTTCAGACATTGACTGTCGCAAGGTTCGCAGCTCGATATTCTTCATGGGCGGTGGTACTGCTCCGCGACCCTCTCTATACCATATTTGCTCAAAAGAGCGTAGATAGTACATTACACATTCAGCCATGAGATTATCGAACAGCGCCCACTGGTATTCATCCCAGTCATCGAAAAACATGTGGTGAAAGTCATCGATAAGCGAATGGTCTTGATTATACCAGGATGAAAACTCCATGTACGCGATGCGTCGTTTGACTGAGCCTTCTTCCGCACTCTTGATAGCGTGATTGGTGGTAAGCAGAATTTTCGGGGAGTCTTCAACGGCAATAGTGTAACGGTCTTTGCCTTTGGGATTGACGGGCATAGGTCCGGTAATCCAGTTGAAGATGTTTTTGAAGTCGAAGTTGGTGCGCACGTCATCGATGAAGATATTACGCGTTGCCTTGGTAACGCCGGACAGGATAAATTCATCGTTGGCGCTGAAGTCCTGGCCGTTGATGAAGAACTGTGCGACAACCTTGCTGATAGCCGTACCAAGTACAGACTTACCGGCACCGCCCCATGCCTGACCGACTTCTGAAATTCTGTGGTCCAGGACTACTACAGCCTGACGGTCCGAGGGGTATTTCCAATCGGTCAGGAGGAAGCCGATTGTCGTAATCTTGTTGACGATGTGCTGAAGCCACTCGACATCATCGTCTTTAGTGGTTTCACGCGGAGTATCATGAGTGAAATAGTTGTTTGACGTGTTGATGATGTACTGCAGGAACTCACAGTTTTTGCCGTCGGGAGTCAATTCCCAGTAGAACATATTATCGACCTTGGTAATTGACTTTATAATCTCGATACGGCGAAAATTGCGCGGAACAATGCGATTTCGCCACACGTTGGCGATAGGTTGGCAGGGAGTGATGGATTGAGAAGTTATCTCGACCTGTCCGTTGTTGTAATATGTACGCTGCACGTCCGGCTCGAAGTTGTTGAAAGAGTCTGTCCTCATTTCGAGGCGTTCGAGCTTCTTGTCGGGCAGCAGTACGTCCAGCTTACCGTTGAAATACTCATGTACCAACGGATTTTTAATGTTGGTCATGATGTACTGGAGAATGAAACCGCGAACCTCATAAGGAGCGGAGCGGTCGATGATGCCCTCGTCGATGCGGATGAAGTCGTAGCCAGAGGCGGCTTCATCGCTGTTGCGCAGACGGTAGAAGCCGGAGGCTGCAAGGAAGCGGAAAGTTTCTGTGTAATTGAGACAAACCTTGTCGTTGTCTTTGCTATCCTTCTCTATCGAGAATATATCGACATCGGAAGAGTAACGGCTTACGGGAACCATAGCGCCGTCATCGATCTTATAGCGGACTCCGCCGAGCTTGAATGTCGGGATTTCTGAGAGGCGCTCCTTGTGAGCCTCGAAGAATGCCTGTCGATCGTTCAAGTGCCAGAAGTCACGGATCTTCGCGTCTGACAGAGCTGTAATCTTATGAATGTCGAGCCACGTGCCTTTGCCGTCATGCGAGTGCATTGTCCGGTCGATGTCTTCCATCAGCTCGGACTCGCGGCCCAGAAGCGAGCCGACAAGCAAATCATCGACACCTTTGTCGCCGTGTTCGTTTTGATTGACGTGACCCCACCAAATATCGACATTAAGGCCGAGGTTGTGGAACGTCTCGACATACTGTTTGAATTTTATTACAGCGGCAGCAAAGCTTACCGGGCGTTTATCGGCACGGTCGCCGGTGGTTATGTTCCTCGATAAGTCGTTCCAGTCGCTATCCATGACGAGAACGACGTGTCTGACTTGACACGTTTTTACAATATCCTGAATGGCTTGTATAAGCCCCTGCTCCTTGTTGCCGATATTCATAATGCCCTGCAAGCCGAGAGAAAGCATCCCATGCTTACAAGCTTTTTCTGCTTTCTTCTCTCCCTCCTGGAGAAACAGCACCTCGATAGGAGTTTTCGACTTATAGAGGCGGCGCACTTTCTCGGGGATGAACACCTGCGCCGGAGCTCCAGGCGGTGTCTGATATTTCATCTTCGTTCCATCCTGCGCCACATGAAGGTCGGGATTGGCGTAACGAGCGCGAACATAGTTGCGCAAGGTCTTAGTCCCCTTGACCGAATATTGCATGGGGCGACCGTACAGGTCGTAGTAGAAGATGAGCATATCATCCCCTTTAAGATCCGGGACAAACCCAGTGCCTATAGAGCCGCGTTGAAACGGACTCTTAGCCAATTCCTGTCCGTTCTCGATGATATTGGCAAAAACATCCTCGATAGTTAGACCAGAGCCTTCGAGCTGTTGAGCGCAGAAGGATTTCTGAATAGACTCTTTAGTTTTCTGAACTGTTTGTTGGCGGATTGTTTCTTCGGGCGTAATAAAGATGCCACACTCTTGGGCTGTGCCTTCAAGACACCGTAGAAAGTCATTCTTTACGTCAAGATGGTTGTAGTAGGCATAAGCTTCGATAGGATTGGCAAATCCCTCGTTGCACTTCACGCAAAAGGCACAATTATGCTGAGACGAAAACCTTACGCGGAATTTCTTTGCTTCTTTGCAAAAAGGGCACTCGATGTATTGATTAGGTTTGGTGTCATTCGTGCCAGGAATAATACGCCGGATATCGGCAGCCCTTTTAACTCTGTCGACCTCGAATTTACTGTACTTCATGAGAATAGGTTGTTTTGGGTCGCGTACTTGATAAATTCGGCTTTGGAATGGATGCCGAGGCGAGAGTAAGCATTGCGGACATGGGTGTGAATAGTGAGAGGGGATAAGCGTAGGCGGTCGCCGATGGCTTCTTCAGTAAGCCCCCCGTAAACAAGAGCCAACACGCGCTTTTCGGCAGGACTGAGTTGGTGGTCGAATTCCGGACGGCATATAACATGATCATATCTGCACTCTCCACGGAGCGGGCAGTTGATATGCTCAAATGTGCAATGCCGGTCTGACCCTATGTCCGGGATTGAGTCAAGCGCCGAGAAATTGCAGCGAATGAAGCGTACAACGATTCGAAAACGGTAATAAGAAGGATTTGCATCGCAACCCTTATATTCCGAGCACAGTGCTGCATAAGCCTTTGGGTAAAATGTAGAAATGAGTTGAATCATCTCGTCGATGAAGTCATAGTCGTTTTCTCGGATTGCTCTCATTGAGCCGTCAGCCTCACGAAGCCACACCTCTTGCTCGTACGTGAAAAATTCTGTATTGGATAATACTCTGTTCATAGTATTTTAATCAATTACCGATGCTAATTTTGAGATCAACGCCGACTATTTCGATAATTTTGTCAAAGTAAACAGGCGTAAGCTTTGTGCGGCCACGCCGCCAATCGCTCAATACAGCACGTGTAATTCCAAGCTTTTCCCTTATGTCTCGGGATTTTGCTACTCGTTCCACCGAGGGAAGCGAGCCAAGGTATTGGTTGAGAGCTTCGTTTGGAGTCATAATATTTGCTATTATTGAAATATTGTCGTAATTTTACGACAACAAAGTAACGTCAAATATTTGGAATATTATCAATCTCAGACATAATATCTGAGTTATTTAATATAGTTTAACAATTATAGATAATGAAGCACGTAGGTCAACTGCTAAAAAAACATATTGAGGACAACCACCTCAAGAAAGGGCAAATCGCTGCACAAGCAGGGATTAGCTACAATTATCTCTCTACAATTTTCAAGCAGGCAAGCTGCGATGCTGATTTGTTGGAAAGACTTTATGTCGCTGCGGGATTACATCCTGGCATTGTGTTTGATGTTCCGGAACAAGTGAACAAAACATTTACGGACATCTACGCTCAAACAATGCTTGGCAATGCTTCTGTACAAATCAATCAAAACGAAAATCTCCGCGAGCTTCTTGCAGAGAAGGAACGGATTATCGCCGAGAAAGAACGTACTATCCAAATACTTATGGGAAATACAGGTCCTGCAGTATCGGGACAGAATCGGGACAACTACGATAAATAATGCACAATTAAAGGGTTGAAGAGCTGTAAATTATATGAGCAATATATGGCACATAATCTCTAGTCACCCCGACTTTTAAAAAGGAAATGGGTTTAACTCAGCGAGTTAGACCCATTTCTTCTTTTTTACCGGGACAAAAACGGGACAGAACGTTTTTCAATCCAATATATAATGTGCATTATTTAGCCGGGTCAAACCACTAAATAATGTTAAAAAAATGTGTTCAGAAACGAACCCTGCTCCTGAATATAGGAGTACCAGAGTGCAGCAAAGCACCATGAGCGGAGTAAGCTCGGCACTACAATACACGTTGCCGGTCTACCGCGAAACTGAGGGCTGCTCGTTCATCGAGTTTTATGCCTATGACCCTGAACAGGGCAAGATGAGACGTAAACGAATCAAGACAAACCGCATCAAGGGCGTAATGAAACGCCGACAGTATGTCCGAGATGTAATAAAGCGCCTCTGCGAGCAGCTAAGCCGAGGGTGGAATCCATGGATTGTCAAAGATGCAACAAATCTCTACGTCTTTGAGGAAGCGCTGAGCCGATATGAGTCTCATATCGAGAAGATGTTGTCGAGCGGGTATTTTCGCAAAGAGACATACGACGGCTACAAGTCGTATATCAAAATCATGCGAGAATACATCTCTAAAAAGCGAGCTGTCTACTATGTTTACCAGTTTGACCGGAAATTCTGTAGCGATTTCTTGGATTATGTATTCATCGAGCGCAATAATTGCGCTCAGACAAGGAACAACTATCTGAATTTTCTACGAGTATTTTCCGGATTTCTCGTTGATAAAGGCTATCTTACCAGCAAGCCCACAGACGGGATATCACCCATAAGCAAGCGGCTATTAAAAAAGGAGCGCGAGTGCATACCTCTCGAGGTTGTAGGGCGCATTGCCGACTACTGCCGAGAAAAAGACCGCGACTTTCTTTTCGCGTGCTATCTTCTGTATTATTGCTTTATTCGCCCTGTTGAAATGACTCGTCTTAAAGTGCATCATTTCAACCTCAAGACATGTACCTTGACTATCCCGGGCGAACTTAGCAAGAATAAGAACACACAGACCATAACACTGCCTAAGAAAGTTATAGAGTATGGAGTCGAGATAGGGGTGTTCTCAGCACCAATGGACTACTATATCTTCTCCTATCGTCTGAAGCCGGGTCCGGACGAAATTGATCCAAAACATTTTCGCGATCATTGGGAAAACGTGCGTCGTGCGTTGAAACTGAAAAAAGAATGGAAATTCTACTCATTGAAGGATACCGGAATCACGGAAATGTGCGATAGGAATGTCGCGCCCAGACATGTGAAAGATCAGGCGCGGCATTCGTCGCTCGCTATTACGGATATCTATTTACAGAAAAGCTCCGGCAAAGCTCCTGGTAACCGGGATATCATCGGTTACGATGGAGCTCTTTAATCATCAAGCAGCGGGTAAAACTCGCCTTTGAGTAACTGCGACATGCCGTGTTCGGAGAATGTCGCAGTTATTTTTTCACACAGATACCGTTTCCCTCTGATGTAGAAAATAGATCGTACATCGTGGATTGAATCTCCAATCCACGAAACTTTTAGCTTCTCTCGTGGATTCACCTTCATTCCCGAGAGATAGTCACGATATCGATGCCCCAAAGAGAACCGCTCATCGACTTCGGGGCACGGAGGCAGTTTATCACCACCATGGGTAAATGAATCCTCATTCGCGCTATGTCCATCCCAATATGCCAGATAGATTTTGTCATAATACTCTGCCGCCGACTCCGGCTCGCCTTTCAACAATGCGCTGTAAGCCATCGGCTGACGTATTCCGTCATCATCGATATCTTCATTTTCATCAAATCCTGAAGGGGACAAGAAAAGGCATAGTCCGTGGGCATCATCAGTTTCATCGACTCTTGCCGGGACGCATGACAGTTCTATGTCATTATCCGAATTGGGATCATTAATGACATCACCAAAACGATTGATAGCAACCCATTTATAAAAATACAAGTCCGGATACTCAGACAGATTCCCGTAAATGACTTTCCACAAAGCATACTGGTCTGTCGATACGATGTGAATGAGCTGACCCACGTCAGCGCCACGTTCCTGGTTTTTAATCGTTGTACCTGGGCCTAACAGTCCGAATTTTGAGGATTGCCAGTTGACAAAATCCTCCCAGGTCTGAAATTCCTTATAATATTTACCTTCTTGTCTCAGCAGGTCAACCAACCATTGGCACTGTTCGAGCTTCCACTTTTCATCTCCACGGTCAGCATAACGGAGATTGGCGATTCCCTTAAACCTGCACAGCTCGTCTTCATAAGAAACTTCAGACGAAAAAGTATCAAGGACATTTTCTATTTTGACTGTGTCCTCGGCGCAATTATTGTTTTTGGGGAACGAAAGGCCAATATGTTTCACTTTATGGTCTATGTCGATTTCGCAGACCATGATTTTTTCAAGTTCTGCGAAAAACTCCGAGACCGTCCAGTGCGGCAAAGCCCGTGCAAACTGAGGTATATCCCAAGATGGCGGGAGCACATTGCAAATGAGCAGATATTTCTCGGCAGACTGCTCCCATTCAGAGAAGTCATACGAATAATTCAACTCTTGGCAAATCCGCTTGGTGATTTCAATGAGATACGGCATGTAAGAGAGTTTCCCAATTGTCTTGGTCGAGTCGGCCCACTTATAGACACTGTCCTCTACAATGACCTCATTATTCATGACTTCGGCTGATTCATTCCACCATGGCAGGGCGACGCTGTCGCAGCCATGGTCGATGTCGCCATGTGAAACATATTGAGGCAGAGTTGACGTTGGATAAGAGCCAAGGTCCAACTCGTTTATATATACATCATCGAATGTGGTGAGGAAATTCTGAACGCTACGACCTTCAAGGAATTGGCACTTGACCTCGATATCAGTAGCCTCAACGACCGTTATGATGCCGTTTTTTGAAAAAGCTCGGTCGACAATAGATGCTTCGAGGACGATACGACGAGTGTCTATATCCATTCGGTCGACATGCCCGAAAATGTCGAGATTCTCAGGGCAGCCGGACAATGGCAATGTTATAGACAGAGTGTAATCATCAGCGTCAGAGAAAGAGCGGTTTTCAGACACATAATCGAAAGAGCTGCCTTTCTTCAAGACTGCATTCTTGCCGTCAATGATTAGTTGCATTTTTTGCGTGATTTAGGGGATTTGTTTGACATCAGTCGGTCATATTCATTTTTGGCTGCATTAATACCATGGTTGCCCGTGACTGTGTTTATCGTGACAAACGGCTCGTTCAGACGTTCGACAAGAGCGCCTATGACATGGGCGTTTTGAGCGACAGCGGCCACCATGAGCGCGGCAGATCCGTCATCTTCGGCTATGCGAGCGAGCGAGTCGTTGGCTCTGATCGAGCGCGAGACGTCTTCCGCTTTGAGCGAGCCGATGGTATTTGTGCGCTGCGCGTAGTCCAGGGCATCAATCATCGGCCGAGCAACGGGACTGGAGAGAAGCTTCTGCGAAGCGACCCATTCTCCGGCATGAACAATACCAGCCGGCTCATCGACAGCACCGGGTTTCGTAAAACCGCCCTTGGAGTAGCCCTGAGCTTCCGAAGCCTGCTGCTGTTTTTTAATGGCTGCAATCTGTATAGCGCCGGCAGCGACAGCCATAGCCGCAGCGATAGGGGCGAGGATATAGCCGACAACAGGGATAGCGGCGGCAGAACCATAAGCAGAGAGGGCATTTTGAGCGGTCTGAGCGACAGCCTGAATAACCTGCATGGCGAACATCTTCTTATTGGCTTCATTCTTCGCCTTTGCAATCTGTTTCTCCTTTTGCTTCTCGAGCTTGGCAATCTTGTAAGAATTACCCTGAGCGAGTTCGATTTCACGGTCATAGCGCTTTTCGATTTTTGCCGTTTGGATTTCAAGTTCAGCCTGGATCATGGAAGACAAGCCCGAGAAAATCGAAGACATTCCAGAGGTCAGCGTTGAAATCGTGCCGCTCAAAGCCTTGCCGCCGTCACCCTGCAGCCATTCGACAGATTTACCGATTGCAGTTTCATAGGACGACTTCGAGTCTTCCGCTCCTTCCTGATTGTACTCCTTACGGAGAGCGAGTTCTGCGGCCATGTAAGCCTCTTTAATACGCAGTTTCTCCGCTTCATTATCGCCGACCATTGCGAGTTCCCGGTTGTAGACATCAGTAAGTGCTGCAAACTGACGAGCAAACTCAGCATCCTTCTCGTCTTGGTTCATGCCGAACACCTTCTTTTTGATGTCGGCATATATCTGTTGCTGCCGTTCCATGTTTTTAAGATGGCGTTGTTGAGCAGCAATCTCCTTCTCCTGAAAGCGGCGCTGAGCTTCAAGCCATTCGTCGCTTCCTTCCTCGTAAATATCAAGGATATTCTGCAAGTGCTGAAGCTCGGCAAGTTCAAGCACTTCAGCATAATATTCTTGCTCACGCTGCCGTTCCCGGGCAGTAATACCTTCTTGATTTAGGCGGTCTTGATGATTAGAGCGGAGGCGGTCGAGCAATTCTTGATAATTGCGGTCTTCCTCGGCGAGCAGCTGCTTATTTCCGGCAATGGTTCGCTTATTGACGGCTTCCCAGTAGTCTGCTCGGATTTTCAACTCCTCGTCGCCGGTAACATCGGCTCGGTCGAGCAACATCTGATAATATTCTACTGCGATTTCCGACATCCTGGTAGTATGCTGAGAATATGAAGCCTCTCCGCGAGCGTAAGCGATACGAGCTTCGGCTTCCTGCCGTTCGCGCCATGCCTTTTCATCTGCGAAACGGTCTTTATTATCATCATCCGAAGTAGAAAGAGTAGGTGGATGAGGGTTGTTCTTTGTATCTTCAAGTACATCCCGGGAAACAGAGTCATACAGCAGCTCACGTTCCTTTTCAAGCTGAGCCAACTGTTCCGCCGCATCTTCTCTAACCTTGTCGATATAACGGCGAGTGATCATATAATTCGGATTATCAGAAGAGTTAATATACAATTCTTTACCATTCTCACCTAATGGATAATACATCCTTTCCCGGTCAGGTATTTCGACATCGGCAAGAGCGTCGGAAACCTTTCTGTCTCTCTCCCTTTTCACTTTCAGAATATCGCCCTCAGTTTCGGCGAGTAAATCCTTTCGGGCTTGAGCCTGAGCCGAGCGTACAATATTGTTTCGTAAACGCTCATAGGCTTCTGCAGCTTCGCCAGCAAGAACTGCCTCTTGCGAAAGGTTCTTGAAATAATCGGGGTATTGCTCCTGCAATCTGCGCACAGCATCCAAACGCTGATCCATTGCAAGACTTTGGTCTTGAGTCGCCTGATATAGAGCGTCAAGAGTGGCGATTTCAGCTGAACAATTTGCCTCAGCCTCTCTTTCGGCATCAGCGATTCTCCTCTGAGCGTTGGCCAAACGTTCAGCTTCAGTGGTAGCCCTTGAAGCGTTGAGTGCGAAAGCGGCAACAACGCCCACCAGGCCGACAATCGAGGCAACAAGAAGCCCGATAGGACTAAGTTTAAGCGCATTTGAAAATGCTACCCATGCAGTTCTTGCTTTTTGAATGTTGCCCGTCATGAGCGCGACGGCAACAGTAAACAACTTAGAGGCTGCCGTGCAAGTTATGACTATTGCACGCCAAGCTACCAAAGTAGCGTTCCATAGTTTCTGCTTGATGATTGCGAGGTTTACAACGACGTTGTAAGCTGTGATAGCAGCGGCAAGGGATAAAACCGCACCTTTATTCTGAGCGATGAAGTTCACGACTATAGCCAGAGCCTTCATCACCGCAGAGCCGGTAGTGAGGAAATGTCTCATTAAGGGATAAAGCTGTTCTCCAAGAGTAACCCTTAGCTCATTAGCTCTATTCTTGCATTTTTCAAGAGCTGCGGCAACTGTATTGTTTTGCACAGAAAACTCTACCCCGATTGACGTTCCCTCTCGGAAAGCGACTGCAGCAGCTTCCTGCTGAGCTTTCACTTCGTCGATGTGGATAGCCAAAGTTGAGAGTGCGGCAATAGCTCGAGAACCATTCTCGCCCATATCCTTAAACATTGGAGAAAGGACATCCATTCCACCTGCCCTGTTAAGGGTGTCAAGGAATTCGAGCAAAGCGCCGTTAGCGTCAGTGCGGAGCTTTTCGGCAAACGACTCGACTTCAAGACCTGCGACTTTGGCATATTTGGCAGGGTCTTGCATCATACGTACAAGAATCTGTGAAATAGCGGTAGAAGAAGCTTCAACTTTCAAAGCGTTGCTATCAAGTACCGCGCCAAGACCCATAATCTGGTCGATAGTCATGCCTGCCTGAGCTCCGACACCGCCCATGCGCTCGGCGAAATCGGTAAGATATGGAGCCGACGCACTACAGTTCTGAGAAAGCTCGTTAACAACTGAGCCCACTTTCAAAAGTGATTTCTCAGTTCCATAGACATTCTCTATGCCAAATACCCCGGTCAGCTTAGAGAGAGTCAGAGTCGCACCTTTACCGAGATCATCAAGAGCTATGTTAATTTGGTCGGCTGCTCGAACATACCCCAGAATATCCTCTGTCGTGGCCTTGCCGAGACGTCCGGCTTCCTGCGCAAGCATATTAAGACCCTCGCGCGTTGTGCGAGTGTCCATATTCTTAAATTCCTCGTTCAGGGCATCGACTTGTTCGGCGGTCAGTCCGGTAAACTTACGGACGTTAGCCATTTCCTGGTCCATAGAGGCGTAAGCGTCTACATATTTACGGAGAGTGCTAACTGCGGCATCGTAACCTCTCGTAAGAAGGTCGATTGCAGGCCAAGTGTCCTCCGCCCAGGACTTAAACCGAGACCAAAGAGATTGACCGCCTTCGAGTTCCTCGTTAAGCTCTGCAATTCGACCCTTTACCAAATCAATCTTTTCTGCCAAGTCGTGCCATTGCTCAGTTCCGGGCTTCGTCATCGACAACTCCTTTTGTAGAAGCTTGAGTGCATTGCGCAAACCATGCATCGAGGTATTTGCGAGATTGTTCAGGACAATGCCCGTACCCTTTGCGGCAGACTCTGTTTTATTAAGCTCCTTGGTTACTTTATCGAGTTCTCGTTGCAGTTTATTGGCTTGCTTCTTGTTCCCGGCAGCCAATGCAGCTTGAATCTGAGTGTCGAGGTCTGAAGCCTTTTGCCGAAGTCGGTCCATAGCCTGTTCAGCCTGCTCGCCGTTGACGAATAGACTGACAGTTGCTTTATCATTAATATTGCTCATAGTCGTGGAGAGATTTTCCACAAAACTACAAAGCGCAACTCGGTCTATAAAAGACGAAAACGCCACAGCATATTGTGTTGCTGTGGCGTTATTTAACTATCTTAATACGACTTTCGGGAATGTCGACGATTTCGCTTTCCCTTTCCAAACCATGGAAGCCCGCATTTATTGCGCCGCCGTGCCCTGCGAGCTGCGCTTATGAGCTGACGCTTGCGAGCAGGCGTCAATTCGCCCGACGTAGAGTCTTTACTCGTCGGCACTTTAATGACGCTTAGAACGGCGATAGCGATTATTATGAAAAGAATGGTTCCCATGGATTAAGTCGTTCAGTCGATTTCTTTCAATATCCAGCCGCTAAGGGCATCGTCTTTCTCGTAGTGGGCGTGGTAGCCTTTAGATGCGAGGTAGTCGCAGAGCATATTTTCATCGAAGTTGCACATCGTACCCATTTCGAGTACCATTTGCTGAGTGTCGACGAGGATGTGCAAATCAGGGTCGAAATAGTCTGAGGGTTCGTAGTTGGCGAGGTAGGCATCGACCACTGCCTTTTGCCCTGCAGTGAGTTGTCTTAATTCTTCCATTTTACTTGTTTTAGTTTGGCATTAATGGCAGTATAGAAAGACGGCTGCCGTATTCCGTCGCCAAACTAAAACAAGGTTTCCTCCGAAGAGCAAAGTTGTAAGAATACAGCAGCCGTCTATGACTGTAAGGGCATAAAAAATGCCCGAAGAATGTTCGAGCCGATGACCGTGGCTCTTCGGAACGGAATACCGTTGTTTTAGTTGGCACTGCAAATATACGACAAGTTATTCACATACGCAAAAAAATAACGTCCCGAAGTAACTCTTTACATCGGGACGTTACAAATATTAATCAACACTCAGAAAAGAGTCGGTTCATCATCGAGCCTTGAGGCTCGGATGTGCGCGAGAGCTTTCTCGGCCTTAGCCTTGTCAGCTTTGGCTGCCTTCTCTCTTGACACAGCATCATTGAGTGCTTTCAGCTGCTCGATTTCCGCAGCGTTGGAGTCAAGTTGTCTGGCGAGTCTGCTGTGGAAGTGGTTGTAAAGGACTTCGAAACATTCGAGGGTGTATGCTTCGACCTTTCGGCGAGCTTCGGGTGCTACTTTCCCGGGGTTAATGGTCATCAGCCAGCCATAGATGAATTTGACAGGGAGGCAGACCATTTCGTAGTTCTTCCCATCGGCACCAGTTGTAACGATTATCGTTACAACTGAACAGAGAATCGGGTGTTCTTTCAGCTTGTCGTTTTGGGGTTGGAATTTAATTCCTATGGCTTCGCAGATTGGTTTGATTGGAATGTACGACTGACCGTCCTTTGTGGCAACGGGGATAGAGACACCGTTGAAGTTGACAGATTTTGTACTCATAAATTCTGATATTGATTAATTTATCTGCAAATATATTAACGATTTCAGAAATATGCAAACAAACACAGAATTTAATTAAGAATGGATAGGGTAAATGGCTGAAAATCAGCAGAGGTTTCTTACGCGCGAAGCACCGATTTCTACGAAATTCTACGATTTTCCAGTGGTAGAAAATCGTAACACGCTGAGTAATCAGCGATTAAAAAGGGGTAAAGGGGAATTTTTTCCCTTTTTCTGTCAGAAGACCCCCCGCCCGCCCTATGGAGCGCGACCGCCTTCCGCCTTTTCGATTTATCGGAATATGCAGAGCCATTAGCCCAAATTTAGGAGAAAAAGCCACGAACGACAACGAAAGGCGCACGGTAATGAGGCCGATGTGCGAGCCATGCCGACCTTTAGGTGGCTAAGGCTCGCGCTTGGCGCACCTCTCTGCCCTTTGTGGGCGGTATGGCTCGGCGAGGGTGTGAGGAAGGGCGCAGTGTAGCAAGTCAGCCCATCGGAGTGAAGCGAGACAGTGAGTAGCCGGGGCATTGGAGCGTGCCCTTGGGCCGCCTCGCCGCCAGCTCTACTTGTATGGGCGATCAGACGGCAGACCGTGGCGTGTGTTGTCAACACTTGCCACAGTCAGCAGTCAGTCCAGGAGAGTTGAGATGACAGCGAAAGCGAGCGTTATGCTCCGTGCCATTAACCGCAGGGCAATGGCAATACTCTCTGCCGAGCGGAATGGAGATGAGGCAGACGTGCGGAGCAAAGTGCAGACTCTGCGCATCGCCGAGGGGGGAGGGGTGGGCGAAGGGCGGCGTTAGTGTCTTGGCTGCAGAGGGTAAGGTGTGCCGAGGGAAAGATGTCTGTTGTGCGGTGGAGTGAGAGGGAGCAGCCATGCGTAAAGCGACGAGAATAGTGTGTTGACCGAATGAAACGGAATGATATACAGCGAACGACCGCAGGGCGTCGCCGTGTATCATGCAGTAGAGAGAGGGCGACACTCTATGAAGGAGAGGGCACGGCTATCGACCGAGGGCATAGCCCCCACTCGTCCGCACATAAGGACAGCCCCTCGGCCACTAATCCCGGCAGTGCCATGACGTGCGCCGCGAGTTGCCGCAGGAATAGGCAGGAATGGGCGCTTGGGGCGTGGGTGGGGACACTGGAGGGCGACGCAATGGAAAGGCTGCAGAAGGAGATAACATCAGTGGGGATAGCATCAGGAATGTAAGCGGTGTGACGAGTGAACCGACCATGCAGGAGAGAAAGAGCGCGGTGATGCGACTGACGAGCGAGAGCAGCCAGCGAACGACCGCAGGGCTTCGCCGGCTGCTCTTAGCGAGGAAGGAACGCCACGGCGCGATGAACGGGCATTGTCATTGAACGTGGGCACAGCCCCGACACGGCTTTCATGTATGATGCCCCACTGATGCAATCGACTGTCAGGGCCTGGCCGTGCGCCGCCCTCACACCGCTTAATCGGGCGACCATTTCGGCCTGATGAACTTAGCGGCGAATCTACGATTTTTGAGGCGCTTGCGCACAACGTATAGCTTGTCATACTCACGACGTATAACGCATTTAGAGAATTCCTCGACGAAGTAGAGATACTTGCCCCATGTGGGGAGAATGTATTGCTCGCATATCTTTCTCCGCACCTTGTATGAATTGTAGTGGCTCATGAGGCCGAGATAGGAATTTATCGAGGCCCGAATTTGATCCAGGAGAGCGACGCGCTCCCGATGTGTCTTGGCTCGATTGTTGAACTCCTTCATGGCGGAAATAAAGTGGCCGCGAGTGCGGTTCGAGATATAGATGCGCCCAGGATACAGAAGGCGAGGCCGAGAACCGAGATGAGCCAAGAGAAAGCGACGGAATTTGTCCGGAACAATGTGGTCATGATTGAGGCCACGCATCACCCATTTGCGAAGGTGCTTGGCACGATTGAGTGCCGTAGGGCGATTGCACGGTGGTTTGATTACCGCGCCGACGAATTTGGTGCCTTTGGTGTAGTGCTGGAGGTAGATTTTATCGGGGTGTAGGGTTATGTGCAGCTCGTTGGCAAGGAATTCACGGATTTCCATGATAAGCCGCCGGCCGTCTTCGGCCGAGCGGACAAGGAACTTGAAATCATCGACAAAGATAATGAAGCCGTCAACCTTTTTCACGAAGATCATCCACATGGTGAATACGGCACCGAGGAAGTTGGCCCAAATTTGATTGGGCAAATTGCCAATCTCGAGTCCGTCCATGTGGAAGAGGCTTTTGCGCGGTGGCAAGTCCTTCCAAAGATACTCCGGGGATTTACGGAAAAAGTTGTCGCGGCCGGAGTGCTTGAGGGTTGTGTGCATCATGTAGAGAAGGGCCGATTTATCGTCGCCTGTGTACTCGTCCATGATGATGTGCTCAAGATACTCCCAGAGCAATTTCTTGTCGATAGACATGAAGAAATTGGCGAAATCGCCGCTGACGATGTAGCAGTCCTGTCGAGTGTAAGCCTCCGTGTAGTCATAGATCATTTTGTTGAACGTAAGGACAGCACGGAGTGATCCATAGCCTTTGCGGCAGTTCATCGAGCGGTTGCCGACGGCTACAAAGTAATTCTCGAGGACAGGGCGAAAGCGCAAGTCCTCCCAATGGTGCGCAATGCGGTCGCGGAAAGCAGCAGCCCAAACTTCGCGTAGGACAGGATAAAACACGAGGAAACACATAGAGGTGCGCTGTGTGTAAGTACCAGAGCGCATTTGGGTCCACAGCTCGAAGAGGTCGCGGGCAGCGTGCCAGCGGAATTTCGTACATGAATTACTGGAGCGCTTATTGCGCTCGCAGTCAATCCATGCCTCGATAATAGTTGAAAATGGTATGTCATAGACTGCCTGGGGTGTCGCCGACGACGGCACTGGGGCCACAGCGCGGACCCTGTTTGTATTAGACTTGTTGTTGTTGTTGACGTTGCCGTTATTCATATTGACGTTCCAGGCGTTGGCAGAACAGCCGCAGCCACTGAATATTTAACCACCGATTAAGATGGTGGGCTGCCCGATATCCCTTAGCAGTTGCTCACTCGTAATCAAGAAGTCGCCGCACGTCCGGGAGAGAAACAGAATGTTGCTCGGCGCCCTGAGTTTCCTCTTATCCTTATTACGACTCCGGCTTTCGAGAGGCAGACCGACGCCAAGCAGTAGCCTGATTTTCGACATCAGCAACTTGCAGGAAAATATCGGCAAGGACAGAGTTCTTTTTATATTGCCTCTCGTCTCGACATACCATTATAAGAGTTTTCAGTATATCAAATTCTATCAAGAATTTGTCAAGATGTTCCTCTCTTGCTCCTTTTCTCCTGTCTTCGTTTGCGTAGTGAATTAGAGAGACACAATTAAGAGCGGTTTCCACCATGCGGTCGCCAACCACATATTTGAACGGCTTGTCAAAGGCGTTGCGTGATTGAATAATAAGACGGAGAAGTTTATACATTGAACGGTAGATGTTCAAGTCTTCAGAAAGAGCCATGAGAGGGTAAACGGATAGAATGGTTTGCTATCCTGATACAATACTTCGGTTATTTTTTGAGA